>DFBL01000019.1:8486-15850 GCA_002366615.1 Candidatus Dojkabacteria bacterium UBA3081 | reverse complement strand
GATGTAATTTTGAGAAATGAAAAGAGGATGCTTCAGGAATCTGTTGATGCAGTAATTGATAACTCTCATAGGCCATCAAAGCCAATGATGAGTAGTAAGAGATTACCATATCAATCATTAACAGATGATTTAAGAGGAAAGAAAGGTATTTTTAGAAAGAATCTACTTGGAAAAAGAGTAGACTACTCAGGAAGAGCTGTTATTGTAGGAGACCCAAGTCTTAAACTTGACCAGTGTGGTGTTCCTAAATCAGTTGCATTAGAGATGTTTAAACCTTTCATTATCCATCAACTTTTAGACCAGGAGATAGCTCCTAATGTACGTATTGCAAAAGATATGATTGAGGAAGAGGAAGATATCATATGGGATATTCTAGAACAAGTCATAGAGGGAAAACCTGTATTACTAAATCGTGCTCCGACATTACATAAATACAGTATTCAAGCATTCTATCCAAGACTAGTAGAAGGTGAAGCTATTAGAATTCACCCTCTTGTTTGTAAAGCTTTCAATGCTGACTTTGATGGAGACCAAATGTCTGTACATGTACTACTAACAAAGGAAGCATTAGAGGAGGCTAAAAAAGATGTTATGGCTTCTAAAAACATTGTTAATATATCCAATGGATCAGTTTTAGCTACTCCTGCAAAGGATATGCTTTTAGGTTTCTACCTTATGACAGACAAGAACGAAGCTGAGAAACCAAGAATATTTGCATCCTCAGATTTAGCTTCTAGAGCATATGATCAGGAAATAATAAATATTAGTGAAGAGATATTAGTCAAAATTAATGATGAAGTTATAAGTACATCTGTAGGGAGATGTATCTTTAATCAGGTACTTCCAAACGACTACCCATTTGTAAACGAGCGTGTAAATGGAAGTAAAATCTCAGAGATTGTTCAAGATATTAAGGATAAATATGATATGGATACTGTTGTAAATCTTTTAGATGATTTAAAGACAATGGGTTTTAAATATGCAACAGATTTAGGCTTTTCGTTTGGAACAGAGGATTGTAGAGTTGATTTCGATATAAAATCAAGGATAGCCCAGATGGAGAAGAAGGATGTACAACTTCAAGAAAACTATCTTCAAGGATTAATTACCGAAAAAGAAAAGATTAATCTTTCTACACAAATGTGGAATGATTTCTCTTCAGAATTAGCAGAGGAAGCGTGGAAAACATTAGACAAGAACAACCCTGTTTATGAAATGGTTGAGTCTAAGGCTAACGGAGGAAAGATTCAAGCTAGGCAGGTTCTTACCATCAAGGGTGTTGTTAGAGACTCTAGAGGTAACTGGGTCCCTCTTCCAATTAAGGGTAACTATAGGGATGGACTTAGTGCTTTTGAATACTTTGTTGCTGCTAATGGTGGAAGAAAAGGTATTGCAGATAGGTCTTTAAGGACATCTTCTTCAGGATATTTAACCAGAAAACTTGTAGATGTAGCTCATGATGTAATAGTGAGATTTGATGATTGTGGTTATGAGGGGAAAGGATTTTTGATTAAGAGAAAAGATGATAGAAGGATGAGTTTTGGGAAAAGAGTATTTGGAAGAGTTGTAGCTCAGGATTTAGTAGATGCAAAAGGAGAGGTAATTGTTGCTAAGAATGAACATATAGATAGAGAGGCATCTGAGAGAATAGAGAAAGATGGTATAGATGAGGTATATGTAAGAACACCAATTCTTTGTAAAGCACCTTTAGGAATATGTAAGAAGTGTTACGGATTAAATCTAGAAAATGGAGAAGAAATAGAAATGGGTAAAGCAGTTGGTGTAATAGCAGCTCAATCAATTGGAGAGCCAGGGACACAGATGACTATGCAAACATTCCACAAGGGTGGTGTACAAGCAACCGATATTACACAAGGTTTGCCAAGAATAGAGGAGCTATTCGAGGCTAGATCTCCTAAAGCAGAAGCTGCAGTTTCCAATATTAATGGAAAGGTACATATAGAGAGGGCAGAAGATGATTCTGCAACTATTCTAATTGTTGGAGAGAAGGAGCTTAAGAAGGATTTTGTTGTTTCTAAAGTTAAGAAGGTTCTAGTATCGGATGGAGATGAAGTAAAAGGAGGACAGGCAATATTTATTGATTCCGATGAAACAGAGAAACAGGCTCCATTTAGTGGGATAGCAAAATTAGAAGGGGGAATACTCACATTAGAAGGTTCTATGAAAGCAGAGGAGAGTGTCTCTATCCTACCTAATATTGATATTTTGGTAGAAGAGGGAGAGGAGATAACAGCCGGAACTCAGCTAGTAGAGGGAGCTATTGATCCTAAGAAATTAGCAGATAGTGCTGGAATAAAGATTGCTCAGAAATATATTCTTGATCAGGTCCAAAAGGTTTTCAATGAACAGGCTGTATCAATTGATGATATACATATTGAGGTAATAATTAGACAGATGGCGAGATTAGGGAAAGTTGCAGAGTCTGGAGATTCTGCATATTTAATAGGTTCTTTAGTAAATCGATTTGTATCTCAGACTCAGAATGAATTGCTTCTAGCAGATGGAAAGAGAAAATGTCTCGTCATCCCAAGACTTCTAGGTATAAAAGCATCTGCTTTGTATACAGAAAGCTTCCTTTCTGCTATGTCATTCCAAGAGCAAGTTAGGGTTTTAACACATAGTGCTATCTTAGGAAAAACGGACTATCTAAGGGGAATGAAAGAGAATGTAATAATTGGAAGAAAGATTCCTTCTGGAGAAAGTGCTGCTGTTGAAAGCATAAAAGATTTAGAAGAGATTAAAATTTAAATGAATTTGTTGTATAATACGAACCATGCCGACTATTAATCAATTAGTAAGAAAACCTAGGAAAGCGAAGAGGGAGAAGAAAAAGCATTTAGCTTTGTCTACTAACTTCAACCCTTTGAAGAACAAATATAAAAGGGCTAATAATCCTTTTAAGAGGGCTGTATGTATACAGGTTAAAACTATGACTCCTAAAAAGCCTAACTCTGCACTTAGAAAAGTAGCAAGAGTAAGACTTTCAAATGGAATGGAGGTAACAGCATATATCCCAGGAGAGGGTCATAACCTTCAAGAGCACTCTGTAGTTATGGTTAAGGCAGGAAGAAAAAGAGACTTGCCGGGTGTTAAATATATTGTAGTTAGAGGAAAATATGATGCTGCAGGTGTTAAGGGTAGAAAGAAAGCTAGATCAAAATATGGAACTAAGAAGTCTGATGAAGAATAATATTTTTGTATAGAATAAATGAGAGGAAAAAGAGCAAAAAAAAGAATAATTGCAAAAGATAGGAAATATAAAGATGAAGTTATTGGTAGGTTGGTAAATAAAGTAATGCAAGGGGGAAGGAAAGCAATTGCAGAAGAGTTGATATATTCTGCTATAGAATCAGGAGCCCAAAAAAGCAATATACCTGTAATAGAGTTTGTTCATACAGCAATAGATAATGTAAGACCAGCACTAGAGATTAAATCAAGACGTGTAGGTGGAGCAAACTATCAAGTTCCTATTCCTGTTACTCCTAGAAGACAGGAGACATTGGCAGTGAGATGGATAGTAGATGTCGCTAGATCAAAGACTGGAAAATCTTTTGATAGGCTATTAGAAACAGAGCTATTAAGTGCTTTTAAGGGAGAAGGAGATGCTATCAGAAAGAAAACCGATGTTGAGAGAATGGCTGAGGCTAATAAAGCATTTGCTCATTTTAGGTGGTAATACTGTTTCAAGGTTATCTATTTAGTGCTTTCTATCCTTACCCATGTTTTTGAGAAATCTTTTTTAACAATAATTCTTTCCCAATATATTTTTAACCAAGTTAGTAATCTTGTTGGAAATAGGGCTAGAGACCATATGAACTCTTTGAGATTTTTTGCATAAGAGAGGACAAAGAGTGCGTAGGGAAGCTCTATAAAGATACTTCTACTCTGTCTATCCTTTTTAAATACTCCATACTGTTTTAGTTGTATGAAACCCCCAAGAGATCTCACTTTCTGTTTGTAGTAATCCTTAATTGTTTTAGGATATTTTACATAACAGGTTGCATTAGGAGCATAGGCAATCTCTTTTCTTTGATTTCTAATTGAGTATGAAATATATGCATCATCAGAGAGTACATCGTTGGGTATAGAGAAGGTAAGTTTTCTTGTTGCCATAATATATCCACTCATAGGGAAAAAGGTTTTATCACTCTTGTAGTATTCCTTTTTGTCCTGTTTTACCATCTGTTTACATCTTCTATGATGTCCTGAATCAGAAAGTAGGTGTCCCCAATATCCAAATATATTATCCCTTTTATCATTTGATACAGGTCTGCCACTTACTCCATCTATATCCTTATCATTAAAGGGATCTAAAAGGAATTTAACAGCTCCTTTTCCAAAGTATGTATCTCCATCTGTAAAAATTAGGATATCTCCTTTGGCTTTTTGTATTGCCATTTTCAATGCATACGGTTTGCCCTTCTTAGGATCTTGTATTTGGATATATTCTAAGTTTGTTAATTTCAACCTCTTAACTTCTTTTGCTCCTGCAAAAAGAGTCTCTTTATCTGGTGAAAGTTGTAGTATTTCAAACTCTCTATCTAAACCGGAATATTTTCTATCAGCAATACTCCTAATACATTTAGCTATTGTATTTGGTTCTTTCCAAGAAGTTATGATAATGGAAATCATGATTATCTATTATATAGATAGAATGTAGATATTAACAAGATAGGCTATTCTTCTTTTGGAGCTTCATCCTTTGGAGCTTCTCCTTCCTCTCCCTCAACACCTTCTGCACCCTCTTCTCCTTCAACTTCTTCTCCCTCTTCAACTTCTTCCTCAACTATTTCAACTTCTTCTATCTTTTGAGCTTCTGTAATGGTAACAATAGTTACATTCTCTAATTCTTCATTAATGATGTTCATTCCTTTAGGAAGTTGTATGTCTGTAATATTAACAGTATCTCCAATATCTTTTAATACAGATATATCTATATCAATAGAAGGTTGTAAATCTGCTAGCTTACATCTAACCTCTATACTATCTAGTACTTTAACCAATACTCCCAAGTTATTTTTAACAGCGGGTGATACACCGAGAAAATTGAAGGGTATAGAGAATAGCATAGGAGCATCCTCATCTATTTGGAATAGGGAGATATGTAATATCTTTTCTGTAACAGGATCAATATGGAATTCTTTTACTAAGGCTTTAAATTTATCCTTACCAAATTCAGTATCAAGAATAGTTGTAGATGTAGTATTTCTATATAGCCAGTCTGCATCTGAAGCATCTATTAAAACATTCCGAGATTCTGTTTTTGAATCATATACTACAGCAGGGACAAGTCCTTCATCTCTTAGCTTTTGTACTTTCTTTCCAGTAATCTTTCTTTTTTGTAGTTTAAGTGTATCCATAACGGTTGAAAGTATAGCAAAGATAGGGGGTTTATGCAATTGTTCTTAGTATAATTTCTTAAAAGAATATTCAAATAGTTGACACAATTTAAATTACCCAATATACTCTTAGCAGGTAATCTGATGGAGTGCTAATATGGACATTACAAAAAGACAGGAAGAAATCCTAAGCGCTATCATAATGGAGTTTATGGATAGTGCAGATGAAGTTGGTTCTCTGTCTTTACTAGAGAAGTATCACCTAGGAGTTAGCTCTGCCACTATTAGAAATGAAATGGCTAAGTTAATGGAGTTAGGTCTTTTAGAAAAAAGTCATATCTCGTCAGGAAGATACCCAACTGACCAGGCACTCAGAATGTACGTAACTAATATTTTGGGTAGTTGCTCTTTAAATCCGTTAATAAGTGTGGAAATTAGACAGGGGATATTTAGAGATAGGTTCTCGAAAGAGGCTGTCATTAATTCAATACTAAAGATAGTATCTGAAGAGACGGAATCTGTATCTTTTCTAATAATTAAGGGGATGTCTAGATATTGGGGAATATCTCAACTGTTTAAATATGAAGAACTAAGAGAATGGGAGAAGTTACAAAGAATAGTGAATATATTAGAAGATACGAATTTTTTGGATAAATTGATGGACAAATATAGTAGCTCTGGAGTCTCATTAGTTATCGGAGAGGAATCAGGAGTTAAGAATCTAGAAGATTGTTCAATTGTATTTACTCGCTTACCTTTTTGGGATACAAAAGATTCCCATATTGGAGTTATTGGTTCAAAGAGAATGGATTATGCTAAAGCAGTTCCTGCTTTAAGAGAGGTTCAAAACTCTATGCGCAATGCAATGAAAGGATGGAATTAAAATATATTTCAGTACTGTATGAAAGAGAATAAAAACACAAAAAGTGTAAAAAAATCGGATACTGTGAAAAATGATTCTTTGAAAAAAGAAAATAAGGAGCTTAAAAAAAAGATTCAACAGTTAGCCTTAACTATAGATAAGGTTGAGGATGAGAAGCTGGAAATTATTAATCAATTTAAAAAAGCTCTTGCTGATTATCATAACCTAGAGGCCAATATACAAAAGAGATTAAATATATTGTATTTAAATTCTAGAAAGGAACTAGCACAAAAACTAATTCCTGTTGTTGATGATTTAACAATGGCTATAAAAAGTAAGGAGAGTTTTAAATTTGATGAAAAGATATCTTCTTGGGCAAAAGGGATTGTTGAGATTTTGAATAATTTAGAAAAGGCTTTAGAGGAGATAGGGATAAAGAAATATATACCCGAGCAAAATTCAGAGTTTAATCCCGATTTACATGAAGCATTAAGTGTGGTTGAAGGAGAAAAGGGAGGCTTAATATTTGATGTAATTCAACCAGGATATATTTTAGATGATACTGTGATACGACCATCAAGGGTGGTTGTAACTAAAGTAAATAAATAATTTTTTAATATTATTAAAATGAGTAAAATAATAGGAATAGACCTTGGTACTACTAATAGTGCTATGGCATATATGTCTGGAGGGAAACCAAACATAATCTCTAATGCACAAGGAGGGAGACTTACTCCATCTGTTGTTGCGCAAGATGAAAAAGGAGAGATTTTAGTAGGAACTCCAGCAAAGAATCAGGCAATTACAAATCCTGAGGGTACAATATACTCTGTAAAGAGGTTAATAGGTAGATCTTGGAATGACCCAGAGGTCCAAAGAGATAAGGAATTACTCCCATTTGAAATGAGAAAATCAAAAAGTGATGGGGTTGAAGTAAAGATGGGTGATAAATGGTATACACCTCAAGAAATATCTGCAAAGGTTTTAGCTAAATTAAAGAAAGATACTGAAGATTTTCTAGGTGAGGAAATTACCGATGCAGTTATTACCGTACCTGCCTACTTTAATGATTCTCAAAGACAGGCTACTAAGGATGCAGGAAAGATAGCTGGTTTTACAGTTAAAAGAATTGTAAATGAACC
>DFBL01000019.1:8151-8405 GCA_002366615.1 Candidatus Dojkabacteria bacterium UBA3081 | reverse complement strand
ATTTAGGTGGAGATGATTTTGATCAGAAAATCATAGACAAGTTAGTCAAGGATTTTAAAAATGATGAGGGAGTAGATCTTAAGGATGATAGGACAGCACTTCAAAGACTAAAGGAGGCTTCAGAGAAGGCAAAGATAGAGTTATCTACCTCTGAAGAGACTGAAATTAATATACCTTACATAACTGCTACATCAAACGGCCCAAAGCATCTTAAGGTTAAATTAAGTAGAGCTGATTTAGAGAAGCTAACGGCT
>DFBL01000019.1:7233-8117 GCA_002366615.1 Candidatus Dojkabacteria bacterium UBA3081 | reverse complement strand
TATTGGTGAGGTATTACTAGTTGGAGGTATGACAAGAATGCCTGCTGTAATAAAGAAGGTAAAGGAGATATTTAACAAAGAGCCCAACAAAGGAGTCAACCCAGATGAAGTTGTTGCTATTGGAGCAGGAGTTCAAGGGGGAGTGTTAGGTGGAGAGGTGAAAGATATTACTCTATTAGATGTAACACCTCTATCTCTTGGATTGGAAACATTAGGTGGGGTTATGACTAAACTAATAGAAAGGAATACAACAATTCCTGTCGAGAAGAAACAGATTTTTAGTACAGCTGCAGATAACCAACCAGCTGTTGAGATTCATATCTTACAGGGAGAAAGAGAGATGGCTCAGGATAACAAGACATTAGGAAGATTTATTCTTGATGGTATTCCTCCTGCACCAAGAGGTGTTCCTCAAATTGAAGTAATTTTTGCAATAGATGCGAATGGTATTTTAAATGTTAATGCTAAAGATTTAGCAACTAACAAAGAGCAAAAAATAACGATAACGGCATCTACAGGTCTTAAAGATGAAGAGATTGAAAAGATGGTAGAGGATGCAGCAAAGTATGCAGAGGAAGATAAAAAGAAGAAGGAAAGAATTGAGAAGAAGAATAATGCAGATTCTCTTTGCTTTAATATAGAAAAACTTATCAAAGAAAGTGGAGATAAAATAGAAGAGGATGATAAAAAAGAATTAGAGAAGGATATAGAGGAACTTAAGAAGTTAATAGAGAAAGAAGACTTTGATGAAGAAGAGGTAGAGAAGAAAACAGAAGAGTTAACTGAAAAGATGCAAGATGTGAGTAAGAAGATGTATGAGAAGGCGGCAAAGGAATCTACTCAGAAGAAAGAAGAGGAAGAGAAGGATAAGGAGAAAGAGGGTG
>DFBL01000019.1:1450-7178 GCA_002366615.1 Candidatus Dojkabacteria bacterium UBA3081 | reverse complement strand
CCAAAATGTCAAAAGAGAACAAAACATTAACGTCGGTATTCGATATGATTTCTGGATTACAAAGAATACTTTTCTATATTACTCTGGTAATCATTCCTTGGTTTGTTATACCTTTGCCTTATGATTCAACAGAGATATTAAAAAGTGTTGTTTTTATATTCCTTTCTTCATTTATTATTCTGTTAGAAATAATTAAATGGATATGGGATGGGAAGATATCAATAAGGAAATCTTCATTTGATAAAGTTTTTCTACTCCTATTTCTCTCTTTTCTAATCTCAGGAGTATTTGCAAAAGATAGTTGGATTGGAATATGGGGATATGATGGGAGAATGGGTGGTGGATTATTAGTAATGGTTTTTCTCTTTCTTCTATTTTACCTTGGTAGAGGGTTTTTCCAAAAGAGGAAGGATTTGATTTTGAGTGGCTATGCTCTCTCTATTGGGATATTAATACTTCAGGTTCTTAGCGTACTCTCTGTTTTTAATATTAATGTATTTGGATGGGTACCCTTTGTAAAAGAGTTCTTTGTTGTAGGATTACCACTCTCCTTTTCTTTCAAAGAGATTTTAGTAATATCTGGGACCTCTATTCTATTAAATATATTTCTTGTAATTTCCTCATTAAAGGAAAAGAAGTACCAAGGATTGTTGTTTCCAATTGTAGCTTTGATTACCTCATTTATATTAATACCAATATTTTCGGTAAACAGAGGAGCTCTTCTTCCAATACTTCTGTTTGTTTTATTGGTTCCTGTATGTCTTGTACTTTGGATTCATTTAAAGAAATCTCAAAAGAGTCTCCCTGTATTACTCTTAGTCCTTGGAGCTTTAGTATTAACATTTAGTATTGGTTTCCAGTATGAATCATTTAGGGAATCAATATTAGGGGAATCTTTTTCAACACTTACACCAGTAACTTTGGGAGCGGATATTTCATGGGTAGTTGCAAGTTCATCTATTGTAGACAACTTTGCAAGAGGGCTAGTTGGATTAGGAAATGACTCTTTTGCTATTGCATACCATCTATACAGACCTGGAGGCAATACAGTTAGTCTTCTTGGGAATACAACTTTCGTAAATGGATCAAACGAGATTTTTACAACTTTGGCCAATCGAGGACTTATTGGTACAACGGTATGGGTACTATTGGGTATTGTATATTTGAGATTGTTAATAAAGCAGGTAACTGAATCGAAGGGAGATAGAAAACCATTTTCATTCATTTTAGCTATTAATGGATTCTTTATCTTTCTTGCTTCCTTCTTTATTCCATTCTCTTTCTTGATGTACTTTTTACTCTTTGTTAGTACTCTGCTGTTAGTGGCATTTAATAGCAAGGAAGAGGATAACGAGGAGTTTGTTTTAAAGTTCTGGGCTGTAAATATAGGGGGAGATGCCTCTAAGGATATAAACAAGACAATGGAGGGTATTAATTGGTTCTTTACTATAGTAGTAACACTTTTAACTACTGGAGGATTGATACTTCTGTTTACTAGAACAATGAGTCTAGCATATGTTGTTAGAGCAGAGGCATACAATGTTGAGAAAAATAGAGAGTATACAGATTACGAAGTAGAGGAAATAGATTTTGAAGTAAGAGAAGAGTATCTAGTTAGAATGGCAAATTACTATGACAAAGCTTTGGAATACAACCAATCCAATCCATATATAAATAGGAAGGCGAGTTTAGTTTCTGTTGAAATAATAAGACTTCTTAGTGAGAAGGCACAGGAGGATCAAGATAATGCTGATGCAATCCTATCTGAAATATCTGTTTGGAAAAATACGGCTATTGACCTATCTAAGAAAGCAACAAATACTTCTCCCTTAATGTATGCTAACTGGAATACAAGAGCTTCTGTATATCTAGGTTTTATTAACACAGGCCTATCTGGTTATGAAGAAGATGCTTTGAATGCTTTACAGGCTAGTGTTAATCTTAATCCTTTAGATTATGATGCATACTACAAAGCTGGACAAATTTATGTAATTAAAGAGGACTATGAAAAGGCTTTATCAGCTTTAAATACTGCAATAAATATAAATAATAATAATGTATTCGCAATTCTTTTAGCGGGTGCAGTATATAGAGAGATGGGAGAGACAGAGGATGCAATTGCATATTTCACTGCTGCAAAAGAACTTCTTGAACTTAATGAGATAACTACTGGAGAGATATATGATGGGGTTATGGCAAGTCTTGAAGAGTTGGGGGCAGATACTACACAAGAGGAGATTGACTTAAAGGATGAAGAGCCTTTAATTGAGAAGGCCGAAGAAGACCTTTTAGTTCCTAATAATAATGATGAGAATCTTTTGACTGAATAGATTCAAATAGACATAGGATTGTAATACGAGAGGACTTCTTTAAAAGAGGTCCTCTTTGTTCTACAGAGAAATTTTTGGGTAATGATTCTCCTATTAAAAACAATTTATCATTAGAGGAGTTACTGTTATCGATTAGTTTTGTTAAGTGGTTGTTTATTTTTTCTATACTACTATTTTTACTGAGTATTGGATATATTTTTGAATCTAATAGTTCTTCTTCTATATTTAATTTCTTAATTAAGATTTTTAACAGATATTCATGTAAAGAGTACACGCCTGAGGTTCTTTTCTTCTCAACTATCTTTTCTACTTCCTTTGACATATACCAACCAGTAAAATATTGAATATGTGTATCTGAGCATTTATTGTGACTCCAACTATTGTGACTAAGCTTTTTACAAACAAAACAGGATGGAAGTGTTCTAATCAAGCTCTTAAAACAGTCTGGGCATATATCATAACCAACTTTTGAACATAAAATACACTGTCTTGGAAAGAGGTATGCGATTAAACTCATATATTTAATTGTATAGGGTAGTTATTAAAAATATTTGATAAAAATCTGTTTATACCTTATGATATTATGCGCATTTTATATATATTGATACCTAGAAATTGTGAAAAAGAAGAATGGAATTTTCTCTGTAATGTTTCTCCTTTTCCTAACCAAAGTGTTAGGATTTTTCAAGCTAAGAGTATTTGCACAGCTATTTGGTGCTTCTCATGAGCTTGATATCTTTTGGGCAGCATTTACTATCCCAGATATCATCTTTATGGTATTAGTAGCAGGCTCAATAAATGCAGCTATTATCCCTGTTCTTACAGATGAGCTATATGAAAAGGGGAAGAAAGGATTAAACAAACTTTTTAGACAGTTAACAACTGTTTTCTTTTTTCTCTGTACATTACTCATTCTTCTTGCTTTAGCTTTCTCTAATTCCATTACCGATTGGGTTATTAACAATGAGTATGCACATCAGGTATTAAATATGGGGTATAGGATAGGAGAGGGTGATTATGATCTATTTCTTAATCTATTTAGGATAGGGTTGCTATCTCCTCTTTTCTTAAGCTTAAGTGCTTTTGTTACAGCATATCTACAAGTAAGGAAACAATTCTTTATAACTTCTCTAGCTCCTCTCTTTTACAATGTCGCTATGATATTTGGTACATATATATTAGTAAAACAGTTTGACTTAGGTGTAATAGCTATTGGTATTTCTGCTGTAATAGGGTCTATTGTTCATCTAGCTGTTCAGTTGCCATCCCTTATCAAATATTACAAAGAGGCAGATGGAATAGGGGTAAAGGTAAAAGAAATTGTTAAGAATTCAGATATATGGAAAGCATTCTCTTTAGCATTCCCTAGGATGTTGGGTGTTTTAGGAGAACAATTTAATACTGTTGTTAATACCTTTATTAGTTTTACTCTTACGCCTGGAGCACTAAGTGCATATAGATTTGCTTACAGTTTACATATGTTTCCAATAAATATAATTGGTAGCGCAGTAGCTCAAGTTGCTCTACCAGATTTAGCACAGTATTGCTGTAAGAAGGAGGATGAAAATTTTAAGAGAGTCCTTAATGAATCCATCCAACTCTCTTTGTATTTAGTCTTTCCGATAGTTGCAATACTCTTGGTATTAAGATTACCAATTGTGCGTCTAACATATGGTACAGGAGCTTTTGACTGGCAAGATACTCTACTTACCTCTTGGTCTTTAGCACTACTTTCTGTCTCTATAGTAGGTCAAACTGTAGTACAGATATTACTTAGAGCCTTTTACGCACTAAAGAATACATGGAAACCGTTAGTTGCAATTCTTACTGGTATAGTGATAAATCTTTTAGGGGCATATTTCTTAACAAATTTCTTTAGCCACTATTATGACTGGAGACCAATAGTTGAACAGATATGGGTTCAGGTATCTCAAGCTAATGGGGAGGGGGTGTTACCCGTACTTAAATCTTTCTTACAAGATACTTTACAGTGGATGACTACAAGAGGAGATTCTACATATGGAGTTGGAGGGCTAGCCCTCAGCTTAAGTATTTCATACTTTTTTCAGATGGTTATCGCTACTGTAATGCTAAACAGGTTTAGAAAAGTTTTCTCTTGGAAAGAGACAGTATCTCCCATTTTAAGTAAAGTAGTTAATACCCTAATTATGATATTAGGTATGTATTTTGTTTTTAGACTTTTCGATTTCCAACTTGATACTTCTAGAACAGTACAGATTGTAATCCTTACAATTTTTACTACTCTCTACGGAGGAGTATCCTACTTCATTGGTTCAAAAATATTTTCTCCTAAAGAGTATCAAATGGCGTTGGATATGTTAAAAGGCTTCTATACCAAGATTGTAAAGAAAGGTAAATTAAAAAAGTAAGGTATGAAAAAGTTTTTCAAAGTTCTCTTTAAGCTCTTCCTTTTCTTCTTCTTCTGTATAGTTTTGTTAGGAGGATATTTAATACTTAGATACAGGAATTGGGAGAAGGATTTTGAGTCTGGTATACGACAAGAGTATGTAATAACTAAGGAAAGTATACAAGATGTATCTGTTGAAGAGAGATTAACTCAATTTGTCCTTTCTTCTGAGGATACACAGTTTTTAGAATTTAAAGTAAAGGAGTTTGGAGCGATTCTTTTTACGGTATTAAATAACTATACCAATGAAGAGATTACTGTTGAAAGAATGTATATTGAACCCCAAAAAGCTAAATGGAAGATATATATTGAGTTTTCATACAAAGAAGTAAGGCTATGGGCGAGTATGGATTTAAACAAGGATGATATGCAAACTGCTCAACTTTACACCAAAGAACTGTTTGTAGGACCTTTTCCAATCCACACTTTTACAGATTGGGATGACACTATTAACAGAGGAATAGGAGATTCACTGGTTACACTTAATGAGAATGGTTTTGTAGGAAGGTATATTGAAAATATTGAGTTGCTAGAGGATAGTATTATTTTCAAGGGTTCTAGATATTGACATATTTCCGATATCCATTTAAAATCCTTAGCAGTCTTTTGTGAGAATTGCTAATTAATTTGTTTTAATTTTTAAAATGTCAAAAGAGATAAATATACAACCTTTGGGTAGTAGAGTTTTAGTACAACCTGAAGAGGTTCAAGAAAAGACCCCTGGAGGTCTTGTCATTCCCCCTAACGCTTCTGATGAGAAAAGACCTTCCTTTGGTAAGGTTTTAAAGTTGGGAAAAGGAAAGGACAAAGAAGGGAAGGTATTAAAGTTTGATGTTAAGCTTGGAGATATGATCTATTTCAAGAAGTACTCTCCAGAGGAAATAGAGATAGAGGGAGAGGAGCTATATATAGTTGATACAGATGATATTTTGGCTGTAACAAAATAACTACTTAAATTTTTACCAATACA
>DFBL01000019.1:0-1317 GCA_002366615.1 Candidatus Dojkabacteria bacterium UBA3081 | reverse complement strand
TTACTAAGGATGGTGTAACAGTTGCAAAAGAAATTGAGGATAAAGACCCATTCAAAAATGTAGGAGTTGAGATGCTTAAAGATGCAGCGAGGAAGGTTAATGACTTGGCTGGAGATGGTACTACAACTGTTACAGTTTTAGCCCAAGCAATAGCTAATGAGGGATTTAGAAATGTTACTGCAGGTTCTAACCCCATAGCACTTAAAAGAGGTTTAGACAAAGCGGTAGATATTGTTGTAGATGAGCTTGTTAAATCTTCTAAAAAGATTAAAGGCCAAGAGGAGATATCTCAGGTTGCTACTATATCTTCAAACAATGATAAAGAGTTAGGGGATATGATTGCGAATGTTTTTGAGAAGGTTGGAAAGGACGGAGTAATTACTGTAGAAGAAGCAAAAGGGTTTGATGATGAGGTTGAATATACAGAAGGTATGCAATTTGATCAGGGGTATGTGAGTGCATACTTTGTAACAGATGCTGAGAGTTTAGAAGCAGTTTTAGATAATCCATATATTTTTGTAACTGACAAGAAGCTTTCTAATCTACAAGATATTCAAGCTATAGCAGAGAAGGTACTCTCTGCTGCAGATAGGCCATTAGTAATTATTGCAGATGATATCGAAAATCAGGCATTAGCGACACTGGTTGTAAACAAGCTAAGAGGAACTCTCAATGTAGTAGCGGTTAAAGCTCCAGGATTTGGAGACAGAAAGAAGGAGATGCTTAGGGATATTGCTGTGGTTACAGGAGCAGAATTTATATCAGAAGAAGTAGGAAAGACTCTAGAGTCTGTTTCTTTAACTGATTTAGGTGCTGCTAAGAAAGTAATAATTAGTAAAGAGGAAACCGTTATAGTTGAGGGAGCTGCAACTAAAAAAGAGATAGAAAAGAGAGTTACAGAGATAAGGACACAGATAGATCAGACTTCATCTGATTACGATAAAGAGAAATTGCAAGAGAGGCTTGCTAAATTAGCTGGTGGTGTTGCTATAGTTAAAGTCGGTGCAGCATCAGAGGTAGAGGCTAAAGAGAAGAAAGCAAGGATAGAGGATGCTATAAATGCTACTCGTGCAGCTATAGAAGAGGGTGTTGTTGCTGGTGGTGGTTTAGCATATCACAATGCTAAGAAGGCTCTAGAGGGTGTTGAGTATGAGGATGCTGATGAGCAGTTAGGTTTAGAAATACTTAGAAGTATATTAAGTGAGCCATTAAAGCAGATTGCACAAAATGCTGGTCAGGATGGTGCAGTTGTTGCTTCTTTGTGTAAGGGTAATACAGGTTACAATACAAAGACAGATGAGTATGTTGATATGCTTA
>DFBL01000012.1:3286-3427 GCA_002366615.1 Candidatus Dojkabacteria bacterium UBA3081 | reverse complement strand
TAAAACAGTAGAGCAACTAAGAGAAACATATGAGTATAGTGAATTAGCTATAGATACTGTTCCTCCCAGTATTATATCTTTCTTAGATAGTAATAGCTTTGAGGATAGTATTAGGAATGCAGTATATTTAAATGGGGATGC
>DFBL01000012.1:0-3253 GCA_002366615.1 Candidatus Dojkabacteria bacterium UBA3081 | reverse complement strand
CTGAGGCTTACTATGGTTTAGATACTAAGTTATGGAACAATACTAAGGAGTATTTACCTAAGGATATATTAGAGGTGTTGGGGGAGTAGATTAATTAAACAATCACTGAACGTTTTTTAGTAGTTTTTTATTAGAAGTTCTGTGATTTTACCTCTTCCTGTTGATTTAGAGTTGATATACCTTTTTGCAGATACTTCTTTGATTTTAAATCCTTTGTATAATTCATGAAAGAAATTATCCTTTGGGTTTGTATTTTTAGGATTAGAATTGCTTAGTATTAAGAAGTGCTTTTTATTAGCTAGTTTTTTAAAATAATTAGCTAATTCTTTTTGGTTTTCATCATTAAAGTCACCCTTTGAGTATTTTGTAAAGCTAGAGGTTTCACTTAGTGGTCTATATGGTGGATCGAAGTAGATAAACGCTTTGGATTTATTATCAATATTAATATCATTGTAATTCCCACATAGTATTTCGGTATCTTGAAGTATCTCACTAACATTGCGTATATTTTCTTTATCTAAAATCTTTGGATTTTTGTATCTCCCGATAGGTACATTGAATTCCCCTTTGCTATTTTGTCTAAAGAGACCATTAAAACAGGTTTTATTTAGCGCTATTAGGAGTGATGCTTTTTTAATCCAACTATCTCTTTCTAATTTATTTATATCAACTTTAATCTTGTTGTATGGTTCTCTCAATTTCTTGTAGTAATATTCTTTTCTCTTTTCTTCATTTAGCTTCTCATATTCCTTATTTATCTTTTCTAATTTTTTAATTAACTCTTTAGGAAAGAATTTTATTACTTTGTAAGTAAGCATAAGGTCTGAATTAATATCGTTTATGATACTCTTTTTAATCGTATATTCCGATTGCAGATAGAAGAATAATGCACCCCCTCCTATAAAGGGTTCGATATATACATCTATTTCTTTTTTTTCTTTAATATAGGAAGGGAAATTAGATTCTAATTCATTAAGGAGTTGTCTCTTTCCACCTGCCCATTTTAGGAAGGGTCTTGCTTGTATCATAGTATTTCTTCAAGGACTCCGTCCTTAAGCATCTGTAAGTTGAAAATATATTGGTTCTTTTTAAAAGCTTCTTGTAAATAATTAGTGGCTGTTAACCAACCTAACCCATCTGTTATCCATACAAACTTGAAATTTGTATCTTTAATTATTTCATCAAGCCCTATGTATTCTCCCGCTGTAGCTTTGAGTTTCGAACCTCCTCCTCTATAGAAATTTACTTCAAATAGGATTAATCCATTTTCACTATTAATTACAAAATCAAAGCGTCTTTTTGCCCTGTCAGTAGGAACATCTTTCCCCCATCTCTCTTTAATCTTATCTACGGTCATTTGTGTTCCATATTCATAATCGTATTTCTTACATATCTTTTGTATTTCTTTTTCAACCAAGGCTTCCATCAACTTTCCTGTTCTGTTTTTCCTACTATTGGTATCCATACCAACTTCAACTCCTGTAACATAATCAACTAAATTCTTGATTTTCTTGTCTTTGAATATTTCTTTCAAACCAGTTTCAATGAAGAATTTCGACAAGTTTTCATAATCATTATCCTTTTTCTCAAAGAGGTCTTTAATATCAAGGATATCGAAGCTTTCAGTGTTTATTAATATTGGGAGATCTCTAAGTTGTTTTTTGCGAACAGCAATTAGAATTGGTAAAGCTCTCTTAACCTCGGGATATCTCTTACAGATACTGATAAAGTCATCTTCGATATTTGGAGATCCAATTAGAGAATTTAATATATTCAGTTCCGTATTCAGTTTGTCTAAATTTTCTAGAACTTTTTCCCAATTAACAAAATAGTCCCAAGTGGTTATAGAATTCTGGAAGGTACTTAATAATTTTTGGAATACTTCTTCTTCAGTTAAACCATTGTAATATTGTAAATTCTTCATCTGGAATTAAATTAAATTATATATGTTTATATCTTCGTATTGACAAATCTAAGTACTCTTTCTTGTTATCAATACCTATAAATCTTCTTCCATATTCTACAGCAACAAGACCTGTAGTGGAACTGCCAGTAAATGGGTCTAGTATTAAATCTCCTTCCTTTGTACTTGCCAATACTATTCTTTTGAGTAACTTAATTGGTTTTTGAGTAGGGTGTTTACCATACTTTTTCTCTGATGAAGGTGTGGAACTAATAACCCATACACTTCTCATCTGCTTGTTAGGATTCTTTAACCTATCTCCTTTCCAAGTGGAATTTTTCATAAGTTCATAATTAAAAGTATGGGGGAGTTTTTTCTCTTTCCTAGCCCATATGAGAGTCTCATGGCTAGCTGTAAAGAATCTACAACTTAAATTAGGAGGAGCGTTAGGTTTAAACCAAACAATATCATTTAGTATTCTGTACCCTAGTTCTTGGATTATTAAACCACACTGATAGATGGAGTGGTATGTACCACTTACCCATATTGTTCCGTTAGGTTTTAATATTCTTTTACATTCTGTTAACCATTTTTTATGAAAAGCTACTGTTTCTTCTAGTGATTCAGATATATCCCAATCTGCTTTTTTTACATCTACCATTTTTCCATTTTTACAGGTAAATGTTCCGTTAGAGAGAAAGTAGGGGGGATCCGCAAATATCATATTAAATTTGTTTTTAGGGAATTTTTTAAGAAGGTCTAAGGATTCATCAAGATACAGAGTGAAGTTTTTAGAAGAGAAATATTTCATATGATTATTATAGCAGGGTGAGGTTAAGAAGAAGTGAACTTCTCCGACTCTATACGTTCTCGATTTTTTTCACTCCATTGAAGACTTATTAACTATTTAATATGAACAACCTAAGAAGATTCTATTTAAGCTTTTTTTTGTTTTTTAGTTATATAGTAGAATAACAGAAATATCTTTTTAGGAGATGTAGATTATTCCTTTTTATTTAAAAAAGTTCCTTGTCAAAGCTACTTAAAAAACCTAAACTGAATAGAGAGATATATTTAAAATATTTTTTATCAATAATGGTTATTAAGGAATTAATTAAGAAAATTGAACAACTATCTAAACAAGGTATGAGCAGAGGAGAGATTAAAACCTCTTTAATAGAAGCTGGTTGGGAAGAGCAAGATATTGATGATGCATTTACCTTCCTATCTAATTTAGATCCATCAGCACCTTCTGAGGAACCTAAAAAGAGTAAGAAGAAGATAATAATGATATTGAGTATTGTTGGTACCTTTCTCTTTTTAACAAGTGGAGTACTAGGATATTTCTAC
>DFBL01000022.1:11174-18370 GCA_002366615.1 Candidatus Dojkabacteria bacterium UBA3081 | reverse complement strand
GATACAGGACTAAAACCCATATCTGCAGATGATATAGCCTTTGATATCTCATCCATTATCCCTTTATCCCAAGGTATAACTAAAAGAGACCTAGTATCAGATACATTTATAGTAGCATAGTTTTTCAAAGGAGCTTCTGTTTCGTATGCTTTTACTAAAAGATCCTCTATTAATTCTGGAGTGGCCCTCCCTGTTCTAATTTGAGATAGATCGTCTGTAAGACTTTCTATACATTTGTCTAAATCTTTTTTAAATGTGTCTAATTCCATATATTTCACTTATTTAACTTATCTGTATATGATAATGGAAAAAGGAATGAATCTCAATAGTTGTGCTAGTTAGGTTCTACTCCTTCGATTTTTTTAGACCATACTTTTCGAACATATCCCCACTAAAAAGCCCTTTTTTATCCAAAGGCTCATCTCTCATTTCTCCCTTTAGAAGTGGAATAGTAAAGCTAAAGGTGCTCCCCTTCCCGAATTGGCTTTCTATCTCAACTTTTCCTCCATGTTCTCGAACCAAACCAAATGTAACAAAAAGCCCAAGTCCAGAGCCACCAGGTCTGACTAGAGATGTCCCCTTCCCATTGGGAGCAATGTATTGATTCGAGCGATAGAACTTTTTCCCAATATTTTTTATGTCTCTTTTTGGTATACCTATCCCAGTATCTGAGATCTTAACTTTTGCATTAAATAACGAAACAAACAACCTATAGCATGTATCTGGATAGTATTAATCTATGGAACTTCTTGGCTCTTGATAAGCTATTTACCAAACTCCCATATGAGAAATCTTCTAATCTCTAAAGGCTCCCCCAATTTACCAATTGCTTCATCTAAAAGATTTTGAATACTCTTAGATTCATCTTTAAACCACTTCTGTTCTAAAAGACAGTTCTCTTGGTAGTATTTCTGTAATTTCCCCTCCATTATCTTTTGAGCCATCTCTGTAGACTTCCCCTCTGCCTCTATTTCTTTCATAAAAAGAGTTTTAATCTCTTCATGCTTTTCATCAGAAATATCCTCTTTAGAGATATATAAGGGCTTAAGAGCAGCTACCTGTAATGCTATCTCATGAACAAAAGATCTAAAATCTTCATTTTTTGCTACAAAATCTGTCTTACAACTAATTTCTACTAAAGAAACTAACTTCTTATCTCTCCCGTGAACATATGCATCTATTATCCCTTCACCTATACTCTCTTGCTCGATAGGTTCATCCCAACCTCTTTCTTTAATCAAAACAACTGCTTTTTCAAAATCTTTTTCTGTTTCTTCAAAAGCTAGTTTACAATGTCCTATCTTTGCACCTGTAAGATTATGTAATCTGTTTATTACATCACTTCTACTATTTATATACTCTATTGCCTTTTTCATATCACCATCTGTTTTTTTTAAAGCCTCTTTACAAAGACCCATACCAGCAGATGTCTTAGCTCTTAGTGTTTTAATATCCTCAACAGATATACCCATGGTAGTATCCTAAAAACTTATTTAATATTTTTCAATATCTCTTCTGCAGACTTCTCTCCAATACCTGATATCTCTAAGAGATCTTCTTTACTTTTTCCTTTCAATTCCTCTATCTTCTTAAATCCTACATCTACTAGAGCATTCTCTACTCTTGTTGAAAAGCCCATATCCTCTATCTTTGTAGAGATCTCTTTCTTCTTGGATGTCTCTTTCTTCTTAGATGTTTCCTCTTTCTTAACTGCCTCAGCAGCTGCAAAATCATCATCCAAATTCTTCTCTTTTTTAAGAACTCTAACTACCCCAGTAGTAGCCACACTAATTTTTCCTTCTCTTAATGCTTTCATTCTTAACCTATCTTCTTCTTCCATCTTCTCCTGTCTCTCTTTCTCGTCAAGATACTCTCTTTGCATGTTCTCTAAGTTCGCAGAGTGATTCTTTCTTAATGCTCTTAATGCTTCTGGTTTCTTTCCTGGTTTAATAACTTTGGAAAACAGATTTACAAACAGATTAATACTCTTAATGGAGTCATCATTTGCTGGTATTGGATAATCAACTAGCCTTGGATCACAGTTAGTATCAATCAGTGCAATTATAGGAACTCCTGCTATATTGGACTCACTAATAGCATTCTTTTCAACCATGCTGTCTATGACTATTATAGCCTTAGGAAGCTCATCCATGAATTTAATACCCTCATAGACTTTGTTTAATCTTTCTACATCTCTTTGCATTAACAAGATCTCTTTCTTAACAAGATCCTTTCCACCAGCAGCTAACTCCTCTTCCATCTTAACTAAGTGCTGAACACTCTTTTTGATAGTATCAAAGTTTGTGAATAGACCTCCTGGCCATCTCTTAATTATGTAGAAAGCTCCTGCCTCCTTGGCTACCTTTTTAATAGTTCCAGCAGCCTGTCCCTTTGTTCCAACAATTAATACATTCCCTTTATCAACTACATTGCTTAATTCCTCTAAGGCTTTCTTAAGCATCTTCCTACTTTTAATGATATCAATAATATGAACCCCATTTCTGGTTTCATAAATATATTGCTCCATCTTAGGATTCCATCCACTACTCTTATGTCCAAAGTGGGCCCCTGCTTGAAGAAATGTTAAAAGTTCTGGAATTTCTACATTTAGACTCTCCTTTTTGGTCTTTGTCTTAGGTGTAGAAGCCTTTTTTGAGACCTCTTTTTTCTTTTCCATATTGTTTTTCCTTTTGTCACCTATCTCTATGGGTAGATAGAAATCTATCCAGGAAATATTTAGAGATATGCGAGATATATATTAAATACGAACTGATTATATATATTCCTCTCTCATTTATCAAGCTAACCCTCTATACTATTCCAACTGCTTTTTCCAATTACAATATGATCTAGTAGCTGAACCCCTACCAATTCTAACCCCTTGGTTATATTCTTCGTTAACAAAACATCCTCTTGACTAGGAGTACTATCCCCTGATGGATGATTGTGTGCCATTATCACAAAGGCGCTGTTTTTCTCTATGGCAGTATACAAAACCTCTCTTGGAGAAAGATTAGCACAATTAAGAGATCCTAAAGCAATACTCTCTCTACATATATATTCAAATCTAGAATTAAGACATATGATATCTACTCTTTCTCTTTTCAAGTTGGACATATCCTTAAATATCTCATAGGCATCTTGAGAATTTACTATTCGAGAAGGGTCCCCTTCATACAAGCCGTATACTCTTTTACCAAGCTCTATTGCGGAGAGTACCCTCATTGCAGTTACCTCTCCTACTCCATCAATTGTTGTTAAATCTCTAATTGATAAAGCTTTTCCCTCTTTGATTCCCTTCTTAATTCTTCTCATAATGGAATTTGAGATTTGTTTAAAATCCCTTCCCTTAACACCACTCCCTACAAGTATCTGTATTAGTTCGATATCAGAAAGGGTAGATATTCCTCTCTTTTGAAATTTCTCTCTGGGTAACATATTAGAGAGTATCAAAAATTTCTTAAATGAAGATTAAACTTGTTTAGGCAATATCTTAATATTACCCCCATGGGTTTAAATTATACTAAAATAAATGAAATTCTTTACCTATTCTTGAGAAAAAGTTACCCTTTGCTCTCCTCCTCTTTCTTTTTTTCTTTCTTAATATATTTACAATCAGGATATCCACTACACCCTATAAATTTCTTACCCCATTTACTTGTTCTCTCTACTAGACTCTTGCCACACTGGGGACATTTCTCTTGTAAAAGTAAAGGTAGCGTTCCCTTACACTCGGGATACTTCTCACAAGCCCAGAATTTACCATACTTCCCACTCTTAAGAATCATATTAGCACCACACTCTGGACATTCCTCTACCTTGAGATATTTATCGTAATCTAGGCTATCTGCACCTCCTTCTAAATCTTTCATCCCCTTACATTCAGGAAATTTAGAACAACTTAAAAACTTTCCATACCTACCTAATCTAACTATCATTTTACCTCCACAAACTGGACATTTCTCATCTGATTTTCCTAGGATAACGACATCTTCCTTTTCTACATCCTTTAGGGCCTTTTTAATATTTTTCATCAATGGTTTGTACTCCTTATCCATGAAAGGTACATACTCTAACTTGCCTTGTGCAATCTTATCTAATCTATCCTCTACATCTGCTGTGTATTCGTAATCAACTAAATCCGCGAAGTTGTCTTTTAAAAAATGGGTTACTACTCTACCAATATCAGTTGGTAAAAGATATTTTCCATCTTTAGTTACATACTCCCTTGATTGAATAGTTCCAATTATTGTTGCATATGTTGAAGGTCTTCCAACACCCAAAGACTCCAATTTCTTAACTAAGGTTGCCTCTGTATATCGAGCGCGAGGCTGAGTAAATTTCTGTTCTACCTCAAACTTCTCTTTACTAAATATATTTCCTTTTTGGATACCCGAGATCTCCTGTAACACATCGTTTTCTGAATTGCCCTTTCCATATACAACTCTAAATCCATCAAAGAGTACCTTTTGTGCACCTACAGAGAATGTATATATATTTTTAAGTTTCTTTACTGGTTCAAAATATATTGTTAGATTCTCAACTTGCTTTTGTGCGACTTGGGATGATACAGCTCTCTTCCATATTAAATCATACAAAGAAGCCTGTGCACTCCCCATTTTAGACCTTATCTCTGTTGATGTAATTGAAAAATCTGTTGGTCTAATAGCTTCATGTGCTTCCTGGGCATTCTTACTCTTGTTCTTGTAATACTTAGATTTTTCAGGTAAATACTCCTTCCCATACTTTTTAACAATTACATCCCTTATCTCATTGATAGCCTTTTGTGCAAGATATACTGAGTCAGTTCTCATATATGTAATATGTCCAGATTGATAGAGGGATTGTGCTAGAGCCATTGTTCTTTTAGCAGAGTAACCTAAAACATTGTTTCCAGATTGCTGAAGTGTGGATGTCGTATATGGGGGATACGGATTTTTGTTCATCTGTTTTTTTACAATATCAACCACTTCATATTTGCTTTCTTTAAGGTCTCCTTGTATATCCTTTACCTCTTTCTCACTTGCAGGGATATATTTCTTTCCATCTCTTTTGAGCAACTTTATTACTAACTTCTCTTTCTCTTTTTTAATATGTACAAAAAAATTCCAATACTCTTCAGGTTTAAATTCTTCTCTCTCCTCTTCCTTCTCAACCACCAATCTCAGAGCAATGGATTGTACTCTTCCTGCTGATAGTCCGTACCAAATCTTTTTCCAAAGTAATTCAGAAAGCTTGTAACCAAACAATCTATCTAAAACCCTTCTTGCTTTTTGTGCCTCTACTAAATCTTCACTAACCTTTACAGGTTTCTTAATAGCTTCTAATACTGCACTTTTAGTTATTTCATGGAAAGTCACTCTTTTGGCCCCCTTTATCTTTAAATGGTTTTGAACATGCCAAGCAATCGCCTCTCCCTCCCTATCGGGGTCCATAGCAAGGTATACATCTCCCTTTGGTGGAATTGCTTTCTTTAACTCTTTTAATATTGTTCCTTTACCTCTAATAGTTTCAAAGAGTGGCTCGTACTCATTTTCAACATCTACACCCAACTTACTCTTTGGTAAATCTATAACGTGGCCTACAGTTGCCATTACTTTAAAATCTGTTCCTAGGTATTTATTAATTGTTTTTGCCTTTGCAGGAGACTCAACAACTAGTAGGTTTTTGTAATTACTTTTTTTGCTCATACTTCAACGTAAAAATACACAATGTTTAAATATATGTCAAACAAATATAGATTAATAGATACTATATTAAAATGATTAAAATGTCCTTAATTACCATTTACAAATCCACTATTTACCATCCAAGTAATCATATCTCTCATAACTAAGGATGCATTAGAACTCATTCCTCCATTTTCTAAAAGCAAAGAAAAAGAATATTTGGGATTTTCATAGGGGAAAAATCCTCCAACCCAAGCATGAGTATTTTCATATATCCCCTTGCTATTTACCTTCCCAAATTCTGCAGTACCTGTTTTAGCAGCCACCGTTGTTCCAGTTGTAGAGAGAGTGTGAACTATACCTCTTGCCCCATTTACAGTACCCCACATCCCTTCCCGAACGACTTTGAGTGCCTCTTTCCCCACTATATTTTCTCCCAAAGGAGCGTATTCTACGGGATATTCAAAACCACTCTCATCAACAAACTTCTTAGCAACATGAGGTGTTAAGAGTGTCCCGTTATTTGCAATAGCTGCCATCCAATTAGCCATCTGTATTGGGGTTACCAACGTTATTCCCTGACCTATTACGGAGTTACATGAATCTCCCTCTGGATACCAAATAGGTTCTAACCAAGGACTAGTTGTTTGTGCTAACTCTATCTTGTTTTCAGGAGAGGGTAGCCTTCCAGGAGTTTCTCCAGGTATATCTATATTTGTATACTCCCCTATTCCAAAAACTTTAAGGTAGGGAACTAGTTTACTCATCTGCCAATCTCTAATCATTTCACAAAAGAATATATTAGAGGATACTGTTAGAGCCTGTACAACATTTAGAGATCCGTATGAGCCATTTCTAAACTCTTGAAATGGTGCACCATTAGAAAATGTATATCCACTTCTACTAATATATCTTGTATTTGTGGTAATAACTCTTGAATCAAGTCCAGCAGCAGCAATAAGTGTCTTAAATGTCGAGCCTGGAGGAATTTGAGCTCCTAGCACTCTATCCAAAAGAGGATTTCCATCATCTTCAATTAGTTTAGTAAAATCTGATTGAGATATACCTCCTACAAACAAATTATTATCATAGGAAGGATAGCTTACAATAGCTAATATTTCTCCTGTTTGTACATTTTGAATAACCCCTGCTCCTCCTGCTGCTGAGTACTTTTTAACAGCTTCCTCTATTAATTTATAGAATTGACTTTGTACATTCTTATCTATACTCAAGTAAAGACTTTGCCCAGACTCGGGTTCTTTAATTGTATATTCCTGCGGAGAAACCGCCCTTCCAAATACATCTATCTCCTGAGCAATTTGTCCATTAGACCCACTTAATTTTTCCTCATAGAACCTTTCTACTCCAGACTTTCCAACAATATCCCCACTTACAAGGGAAAGGTATTTATCTAAATCTTTCTCAGAGGCTTCTCCTGTATACCCTAAAACATGTGTGAATATATCTTTATATACATATCTCCTCTTACTACCATTATCAATACTAATACCTTCTAATTCATCTCCT
>DFBL01000022.1:0-11125 GCA_002366615.1 Candidatus Dojkabacteria bacterium UBA3081 | reverse complement strand
TACTCAATTCCAAGTGCCTCTTTCATCTTCCACTTATCCCCTAATATACCCCCTAGGGTATCTAAGGTCTTTTCAACTTTAGCATTATTTAAGTCTTTGTTTTTATCAAAGAAGGGCTCAAGCGATATATATACATTCATCGAGGGTATATTCTCAACAAGTTTTTCACCATTAGAGTCAAATATCACCCCTCTATACGCTTTAATAGGGGTAATTCGCACCCTATTTTGCTCAGATCTCTCTAACATCTCCTCTCCCTCAATTATTTGTAATCTAGCTATACTAAATGTAAGCAAAACTAAAGCAACCCCAAAGAGAACAAATGCATATATGAAATTCCATCCTGATATCTTTCCCTCACTATTTCCATTATTAACAACCCTAGATACTACCTGGGTTCTAATATCAACCTTCTTAACTTTAATACCCTTAGTAATGGGTTTATGAAGCTTTTCCTTATCTAATCTTTTATCAAAAACTATCTTGTTCATACTTTTTACCTTAATCTTATACTTCTTTCCCCTTTACTATCTCTAAGAAAGAGAAGAAGTCTTTCAATTAAAACCGCAATACCAACCGAAAATATACTTCTTACAAAGATTACAACAAATTCATTTAACAATATATTAGAAAAAATCCTGTCATACAAAAGAGAGTTAAGAGTAATGGTAAAGATATAGTAGATGGAAATGGAAAGGAAAAAATTGAGATACCTATATCCACTATCTCTAGGAATAATCAGAAAGAGAAGCTCAAAGAGTGTAATAGATAGAAGTACTGATGATATATGTACTCCCAGATGGGTAGAAAACATAATATCTATTAAAACACCAAAAAGCGTGATATATACAAAAAACCATACATCCTTTACCTTTGTCCAAGCAATTAGGGAAAAAAGAATGAAAAGTGAAAACCCAAATACTTTTAACAAAAGGCTTTCAAAAAAGAAAAGAAGAAAGAAAGAAATTATTGTAATTACTACTTTTAATATATTCATTCTATATTTACAAAAACTGTTAACAAATTAGAATAATCAAATATTGGAGATACAAAACCCTCTTTGAACGTAGAGGCAGGGTTTTTTGATATACCAATTAAAGTCCCCAATATTAATATATCCCCTATCCTTTCATCCTGGATAAGGATTAGGTCTCCATCATTAATGTCTGCATTTATGCCAAGATTTTCAATAACGATATTGTCTACTTCACCTTTTACAACACCCTTTGTCTTTACAAAAGAATCTATCCTGTTCTCTGCATTAAGATCAATACTCGAATCTACAACTATCACTTCTAAGCTTGTTGCTTTGTTAGTTGGAAGCTTAACCAAAGAATTATTCTTACTAACCTCAAACACTCTTCCTACAAATGCCTTCCCTAGTACAACAACATCTCCTTTCTTCACCCCCTCATCCCTTCCTATATTAATTATAATGCCTCCTTGTTTATCAAATCTCAAAACTTTAGATTCTAAATATTTAGAACCCTTGTATATGAAAGATTCTTGCTCTTTTAAAGCTTTGTACTCTTCATAGTCTAATATCTTTTCAGAATTTTCTACTTTTAACCTAGCTATTTCCTGCTTCATATCTTCATACTCTTGTATATATGATGATGCCCCCATTACTGCTTTTGACCACATTAATATTGAATCTCCCGAAGAGTTAGCAAAAACATATATTGGGTTGAAGACGTATGAGAAGGCCGTATCTAGACCCTTTCTAAAAGATGTTTTACCCAAAAGAATTACAACTATACAAATTGGTATGTATATGAAGTGGGAATATTTCCTTGTGACCGTTTTTCCTTTCATTTTCTAGTTTGGATATTAAATAATTTCCTCCCAAGATTTTTGTACTCTTTGCAGTAAATCAATATGATCTAACATCTTTGCAGTACCTTTGGCTACAGCAGCCATAGGCTCATTTATAATATTAATAGGCATATTAAGCTCTTCTTTCCAGAACTTGTCCAACCCTCTTATCAACGCTCCTCCACCTGCAACATATATTCCATCATTGAAAATATCTTTTAGTAATTCTGGTGGTGTATCCTCTATGGCATCTTTAACAGCTTCTGTGATTTGAGAAAGTGATACCATAATAGCTTCTCTAACCTCTGTACTTGTAAATTTGATGGATTTTGGTAAACCAGTTAACAAATCTCTACCTTGTAGAGCAACTTCTTTCTCCTGCTTAAGTGGAGAAGCAGAACCTATCTCAATTTTAACATCCTCAGCACTTCTCTCCCCTATTAATATGTTGTATTTGTCTCTTACATAGTCCACGATATCTTGAGTCATCTCATCTCCCGCTATTCTAATAGTGTTGTCTACTACAATATCTCCCAAGGACAGTACAGCGATATCCGTAGTTCCACCACCGATATCAACAATCATACTCCCCGAAGCATCCTCTATTGGTAACCCGATACCGATAGCACCTGCCATTGCCTCTTCTACAATGAATACCTCTCTTGCACCAGCAGTTTTTGCAGCATCTATTACCGCCTGTCTTTCTACCTCCGTTACAGATGATGGTACTCCAACAACAATTCTGGGTCTTGGTATTTTAAATCCTTTGATGTAATTGTTATGAGCGCTTTTAATAAAATGGTGAATCATTGCTTGTGTTGTATCAAAATCCGATATAACTCCATCCTTTAGGGGCCTTGCAGCAACTATATTAGCTGGTGTTCTCCCAATCATTTGCCTAGCAGCCTGTCCAACAGCCAAGACCTGTTTTGTTCTCTTATCTATAGCAACAACAGAAGGCTCAAATACAACAATTCCTTCTCCTCTAAGATATACCATGGAGTTTGCAGTACCTAGATCTAGTCCTAGATCATATGTAAAGATTTCCCAAATTGAATTGAATATTGGCATAACTGTAAAGTGTTCATTTACTTAATATGATGATTTTACCACTAATATTTACTCGATACGAGGAAAAAAGATATACGGGATTACTTCCCTCTTTCAGCTCTAAGCTTTTTGTAGCACTTCATACATATTGATATGTTCTTTACATTGCCATCAGTATCAACCTTCAGCTTTCTTAGGTTGGGTTTAAACTGTCTTTTGCTCCTTGGAGCTTTGTACTTCCACCCTATTGAGTGATGATGTTGAATCCTTTGACCTGCTACTGTAGATTTTCCACACAATTCACAAACCTTTGCCATTTTTAATTATTTTATAATAATTGAAGATTAATAAGCAAGATGATATTATCAAAAAGAAATTTATTTATCAAGCATAATATGCAACTATTTTCATCAATACAAGAGTTCATACAGTGGATTCTCATAGCAGTACCCTCTATATTAATAGCATCAACAGTGCATGAATATGCCCATGCATACTCAGCTTTTAAGCTAGGAGATGCTACTGCTAAAGCAGAAGGAAGAATGACACTTAACCCTCTTAAGCATATAGATCCTATTGGAGCATTATCAATGATTTTGTTTAGATTCGGTTGGAGCAAACCAGTCCCTATTAATGAATACAACTTTGTCAACAGAGAAAGAGATACCGCAATAACTGCACTGGCTGGACCTCTATCAAACTTACTTTTAGCTTTTTTGACAGCACTAATAAATCATTTCTTAATTAAAGACTCTCTATCACTTATAGCATTTTTACTATACATATTCGCGACTATAAATGTTGCACTAGCTGTTTTTAACCTTATACCAATTCCCCCTCTTGATGGCCATAAAATTGTAAGAGCAATTCTTCCTAAGAGTCTCAGATACTATTGGGAACAATTAGAAAAGTACTCACTCATATTAATATTGGTACTAATTCTGCCCTTCTCTCCTCTTTCAAGATGGGTCTTCTCCTTTATTAACAATACCCTAATATGGATTCTTGCATTGCTTGGTTTTTAAAACACTTCCCTTTGATTACCTACTCAAATTATTGTAAAATATACTGTCCCAGTTGGATATAGAGGTTCGTAGCTCCACAAGCAAGAGCAAGGAAATCCAAAATCGCTTAGGCTCTTGGGTCTGAGTTGAGGAATTCCACCTTCATTTGAAGAGCTCTACGATCCCTCTCCGACTGGGGCGTTTTTGTTGACTATACTCTCTATATATATTAAACTTGCTGCTGTATAACTGCCGAAGTAGCTCAGTTGGTCAGAGCAACGGTTTTGTAAACCGTAGGTCAAGAGTTCGAATCTCTTCTTCGGCTCCAAATATGCAGAGGTGGCGGAGTGGTCAAACGCATCGGACTGTAAATCCGACTCCTTCGGGATACACTGGTTCGAGTCCAGTCCTCTGCATTTTCCCTTTTTTAATACCCTTCTTAACCTCTATTGAAAAAATCATACTGTTTAATCTCCCCAAATATGGTAAATTAGGATATGGAAATTTTTAACTCCGATGGATTAAGAATAGCTTTAGGTCTAATCTCTGCTCTCGTGCTCTTTCTGTATGCAATAGATAACCTTAGTAAAGAGTTACAGGAGTTAGCAGTAGACAAGTTTAGAACAAGAATTGCTAAAATAGTGAAAAATACCTATCTAGGTACACTCTTTGGAGCAGTATCCAGTGCAGTAATACAATCTAGCTCAGCAGTGACAATGGTAACTGTAATATTGGTTAATACTGGAATAATGTCTTTTAGAAATAGTCTAGGTATAATATTTGGAAGTAACGTAGGAACAACCGTTACATCCCAATTAGCCCTAATTGATTCTACCCTACTCGCCTCTATACTCATTATACTAGGATTTGTTCTTGGAGTATCTGGAAGAAAAGCCAAACTATTGAGTAAACCAATATTCTTCTTAGGCTTCATACTTTTTTCGCTATCCTTACTCTCATCTGCAATCGAACCCATTAAAACAAATCCATACCTAATTGAATTCTTCTCTCAACTATCCAATCCAATCATTGCATATGTAATAAGTGCTTTAGTCACGAGCGTAATCCACTCAAGTTCAATAACATCGGGAATAATAGTCATTCTTGCGAAAGCTAATCTAATACCAATTGGAGTATCCATTCCAATGATTTTAGGAGCTAATTTAGGCTCTAGTATAACAACTCTAGCTACATCCCTAAATCTTAATTTACACGCTAAAAGAGTAGGCTTTGCTAACTTCTTTTTCAATCTCTTTGGTTCATTACTCTTTATGCTCTTTCTAGCTCCCTTTACGTATGTGGTAAAAATATTTTCCTATGATATAGCGGGACAAACAGCTCTAGCTCACTTCCTTTTTAATGTCTTAAACACCGTAATCTTTCTAACTCTCCTTAAACCTTTCGAAAAGTTCATTGTTAAAATAGTGAAAGGAAATGAAGAAGAGATTCTCTTTAGAACAAAGTATCTAAAGAAAAATGGAAAAGGGAAAATAAAAGCAAAAGAAAGGATAAAGGATATTAAAAAAGAGATTACCTACTCCATTGAAAACACTATAAAGATATACCAACTGGCAATCTCTACCTTCTATAACCCAAGTGATCTTAACAAGATGAATATACATAAATTAGAAACCCTTAATGACTACCTAGATGATGAAATTACACAAGCTATCCTTTATCTATCAAAACTAAGATTAGGTCCTAAAAACGCATACAGTACTGTTACTCTAATCAAGGTATCCAATACAATTGAACAGATTGGTGATTTGGGTTTAGATTTCTCTAAAGTATTTAATAGAATGCATGAATTAGGAATCCCCTACAGAGAAGTAGATATCGAGAGATTAACTGATATACATAATAGATTAATCGACCTCTTTAGAGATATTGAAAGAAATATATTAAATACAAATGGAAAGAACCTAGCCAATATAAAAATGAAAGAGGAAGAGATATACAATATGGTTAAAGAGGATTTTGATACTCATGTTGATAGACTTCAAAAACAGGATGACTATGATGGTAATATATTTGTGGATGCTATCTCCATTATTGAATTAAGTGTCTCAAAGGTTAGAGATATACGTAAACTCCTCCAAAAACAACTTTTGGCTAATAAAAGGTAAATAAGCTTTACACTTCCCATTGATATAGTATAATCTCAACTACATGCTGGATTAGCTCAGTTGGTTAGAGCGCATTCATGGTAAGAATGAGGTCCTGAGTTCGACTCTCAGATCCAGCTCCACTCATATTGCAAGTTTTCTCTTTACATTAAGTCTTAAAGATATTTGACCAATGCCTAATATTTGAATATAATACCTTGTATTTCCCATGATATCTTAATCTTAATTTGAAGTCCCGAAAAAATGTCTAAAAGTACAAGAGATCTAGTTGCTTTAAAATGTGAAGTGTGTAGAAATAAAAATTACACTACATACAAAAGCAAAACTTTTAAAGAAAATTTAGAAAAAACAAAGTACTGTAGTACTTGTCAAAAGCATACTTTACATAAGGAGACAAAAGTAAAATAGTGCTGTTTAACAGTTAGGGGCCCATAGTTTCAACTGGTAAAACAGCGGTCTCCAAAACCGTAGTCCTCCGTTCGAATCGGAGTGGGCCTGTTTAAAAATATGGATATAATAAAAAAAATAATAACTGAATTTAAAAAAGCAAAGAAGTTAACATTAGTAGAACTTCTTAAATTAACACTCTACACTGTTATTTTCTGTGCTATAATCGCACTTATAATACTTGGAGCAGATATAGTTTTCCAATTTGGATTAGCTGAATTTCTTAAGCTCTAACTTTAAATATTAACAAAGATGGCAAAAAAAGAAACTAAAAAGAAAATTAAAGAGAAAAAACCTAAGAAAATTAAAAATCCCAATGCTAAATGGTATGTTCTTAATATTAGAACTGGCTATGAAAACAGTATTAAAAGGGAACTAAGGCAAAGGGTTGAAGCTACAGGCTTAGAAGACAAGATCCTTGAGATATTTATTCCTACCCAGAAAAAGATTGTTATTAAAAAAGGTAAACAGGACATTATGGCTGACAAATTGTTCCCAGGATATGTGCTCATAAAGATGGAATTAGATGCTCATACATGGGATTTAGTTAAGAATACAGAGGGTGTAAGAGGTTTTGTTAAGACAGATAAATATCCAAGGCCATTACCTGAAAGTGAAGTTACAGCAATAATGAAATTTATGGAAGTAGAACAGCCTTCATACCAAAGTTCCTTTAGTATTGGAGAGGCTGTAAAGATTACAGATGGTGCTTTCGCAGATTTCATTGGTAGTGTACAAGAAATTGATAACTCCAAAGGAAAGATCAAAGTCCTCATTTCTTTCCTTGGAAGAGAAGCTCCTGTAGAATTACATTTTTCTCAGGTAAGTAAACTTTAAAATATTTGATATATAACCATGGCAAAACCAGTAAAAGCAGTAATTAAAATCACTATACCGGCAGGACGAGCAACACCTGCTCCTCCAATTGGTCCTACATTAGCACCTTACGGTATATCTACTCAAGATTTTTGTGCTCAATTTAATGAGAAAACAAGAGAAGATAACGGGATATTAACACCTGTAATAATAACAATATATGATGACAGGTCTTTTGATTTCATAACCAAGACTCCTCCTACATCAGAATTAATTAGACGAGAGTTAAAAATTAAGAAAGGTTCAGCAAGACCTAACTTAGATAAGGTAGGAAAGCTTAGTAATGAGCAAATAAAAAAAATAGTTGAGATAAAGATGCCAGACCTAAATACATCTGATCCAGAACAAGCAGCAAAGATTATTGCTGGGACAGCAAAGCAGATGGGTATAGAGACTGAAATATAATGTTTAATAATAAATAGAATGAAAAGAGGAAAAAAATATAAAAAAGCAATAGAGGGTTTAGACAGAACAAAGGTATATACTATAGAAGAGGCTATACAAGAAGCTAAGAAGAGATCGTATAGCTCTTTTGTAGGTAGTTTAGAATTACATTTCGATATAGTAATACCTAAAGAAAAAGATCCTAAATCAATAAAAGGAGCATTGTCTCTCCCCCACTCCATAGATACTAAAGATACCACTATTGTTGTATTTACTACACCAGATAAAGAGAAAGAGGCTAAGGATGCTGGTGCTGATTATGTTGGATTAGATGATTTGATTAAGAGTGTCCAAAAGGGAGATATCTCATTTGATATTGCAATAGCTAGCCCTTCTGTAATGTCTAAGATAGCTATCTTGGGTAAAGAGTTAGGTCCTAAGGGTTTAATGCCTAATCCTAAAAATGATACTGTTACGGATGATGTAGCATCTGCTGTAAAAGAGTTTAAGAAAGGAAAGCAGGCATTTGCTTGTGATAGTTCTGGAGTTATACATGTTAAAGCAGGAAAGTTAGATATGGAAGATGAGAAGCTAATTGAGAATGTTCACGTTGCTGTTTCTGCTGTAGAAGAGGTTGTAGGTAAACAGTATTCTCAATCAGTAAAAAGAATGCATATCGCCCCTACTATGGGACCTAGTTTTAAAGTAGATTACATGAAACCTGAATAGGTAAGATTTTTATTGGTTATATAGACCTCCTTTATGGAGGTCTTTTTATTATAGTTATTGATATTTGCTAACTATGGGGTTATAATATGGCCTGTTGTTAACTAACTCAACTAGTTCTTTAAAAGGAGCCTTACTGTGGCAAAGAAATTAATTCTCAAGGGTGACACTCTCAAGTACAATGGTCGAACTTTCCGTATATCTGAAATACAGGAGAGGGATCCGAACACAAGAATCCATACAAAGTGTGGACATATTTTTCATGTTCGGAATTTTGACAAGGGAAATCCCGTTGTCATAAGAGTTGTAGTACCCAAGCAGAAAACAAAAAAACCTCAACCTACTGAAGATTTCAGCAAATTCTTTTAAATAGTAAGTGTACAACAAAGGAAGGAAACTAGCATAGCGATTTATCGCTACACATATTAACATATTTTTTTGTGAGCCTAGTTTCCTTCTGTAACACCCTTGACCATATATATGAATACATATATAATCCATATCGTATTTATCCTAAGAAACATGGTATAAAAATAAATCCATGCGAGGTAAATAGTAATTCAAAATTAATTAAACAAATATTAATATGTCTAAGACTCGCTCTCAAAAGGAAGAGTTACTTAAGAAGTATAAAGAGCTGATTGAAACAAGATCTGGATACCTTTTGGTTAACTCAGATAAAATAGATACAGCTACAGTAACAGATTTAAAAATAGAATTAAAAGATGCAGGAGCTAACTTCTCTGTCTTAAAAAACAGTATCTTTAAAGTAGCACTACAAGATAGTAAGGAACCATTAGAAATACAAGATTTTGATGGTCCTACAGCTATAATTACATTTAAGCAAGACCCTACTCAACCAGCCAAATTAGTTAAAAAAGTACAAAAAGAAACAGAATTACTTCAAGCAAAAGGTGGAGTATTTGAAGGAGAATTCTTAACAGCAGAAAGAGTAATGCAACTAGCAGATATCCCTTCAAGAGAAGAACTACTCTCTCAGTTGGTTGGAACTATGAACACACCTCTCACTGGCTTTATGAACGCACTTACTGGAAATGTAAGAGGCTTTACTATGGTATTAAAGGGTATTTCTGAAAAGAAATCTTAATATATATTAATTTAAATTATTTATCTACACACAATGGCAGAAGAAAGTAAAAAAGAACTTCCTAAGCTATCAGCAGATGGAAAGAAAGTTGTTGAAATGGTTGAAAAAATGACCGTTTTAGAACTAGCTGACCTAGTTAAAGTAATGGAAGACAAGTTCGGAGTAAGTGCAGCAGCTCCAGTAGCAATGGCAGCAGCACCTGCAGCAGCAGAAGAAGAGAAAGAGGAGAAGAGTGTCTTTGATATCGTTCTTAAAGATGCTGGCTCCAACAAGATTGGTGTAATCAAAGTAGTAAGAGAGATTACAGAGTTAGGTCTTAAAGAAGCTAAAGATTTAGTAGAATCAGCTCCTCAGACAGTAAAAGAAGGCGTCAAGAAAGAGGAAGCCGAGGAAATGAAAGGTAAATTCGAAGAGGCTGGTGCTTCTGTTGAATTAGCATAAAAGTTTAAACACCTACTATACAAAAGAGAGCCCTTTTGGGCTCTTTTTGTTTCTATCGACAAAATATCAATAAACAAAGTATAATTAGAGTGTAAATATACTAAGTTTTGATTCTTCACATATGTTTGAAACAACAAAGTTAACCCAATGGATAATTGCGCATGGGGTATCCCAAACCGTTTTAGAAATTCTAATTGCCATGTGCATTGTTTCTACGATTGTAAGTATAACTAGATATATAATTGGGAGTAAAACATATGGAATATACTCACCAATCATACTAGCAATAGCATATTCATATACTGGACTAAGATATGGACTAGCTGTAACAATAGTAGTAATTCTTAGCTCCCTACTCTCTTACTCAATACTAAGAAAAATAAGAATGCACTACATTACTCGTATAGCTACAAACTATACAATCTTAGCAATTGTTTTAATATTCTTTTTCATATTTATTGATACCTTTAAGCTTGGATTAGAAAATATGTCAAATATACCCCCATTAGCATTCATTTCTATAGCAGCACTATCAGATTTTTTTATAAAGCAATATATTAAAAAATCTCTCAAAACATCCCTTACCACACTCCTAGGAACTATATTTGTTGCCATTATGGGCTGGTTTGTAATAACTAGAGAAATCTTTTCTGATTTTGTTTTAAATAACCTTTGGATAATACCCATATTAGCAATAGCAAATATACTTCTTGGTATGTATAAAGGACTAAGAATTAAAGACTACTTCAGATTTAGATTTACAGCAAAAGAAGATGATAAATAGTGTTCAAAAACTTAAAAGAGAAATACTCGGTCTTAACAGAAGAAATCAGGAGTATGTAAGACCGTATAATTCTCCATCCTCAAAAGCAATTGCTGATAACAAGATTCAAACAAAGCGAGTTCTCAAAAAAGAGTTAATCAAAACCCCCGAAGTTTACAAATTGATTAGAAGTAAAAAACAGCTTGAATTCTTAGATTGGGACTCATTACCTAAAAGCTTCGTTATTAAACCAAACAAGGGCACTGGAGGGAATGGAATCATTGTATTCTATGGCAAGAAGAAAGGTAAATATGAATGGATTAGACCTAATGGAACATCAATGAATCGAAGAGACATAATTCTCCATATAGAAAATATCTTAGAG
>DFBL01000031.1:21284-21758 GCA_002366615.1 Candidatus Dojkabacteria bacterium UBA3081 | reverse complement strand
AATGCTAGATCTGCCGATATCTCTTACAACGGGACAGCTCTGGCAAGAGATGGAAGTACCTACTACTGGAGAATACGATTCTGGGATACGGATAGTAAGCAAAGCGATTGGTCCTCTACTGCCCAATTTACTATGTATACAAATGTAGCTCCGAATGCACCTTCATCCCTATATACGGAAGGTAGTACAAATCCCATTAAAGTAACAGATACAACACCAGAGTTCAGTGCAGTATTTAGTGATTCTGATGCATTTGATACAGGTAATAGTTATGAAATAGAGGTAAATACAGCCTCGGACTTTACAGGTACTGTAATGTGGGATAGTGATAAACAATCAACTGGACCAATTACTAATGGAACTAGATCAGCAGATATTTCATACAATGGGTCGGCTCTTTCTAGCGATGGTACAACATACTACTGGAGAATTAGATTCTGGGACGAAAGTGATGTGGTTAGTAACTGGTCTTCT
>DFBL01000031.1:0-21188 GCA_002366615.1 Candidatus Dojkabacteria bacterium UBA3081 | reverse complement strand
GATACTGCAAACACATTTGATGGAACACGAATGTGGGATACTGGTAAGCAATCAATAACGGTTGCAAACAATACAAGATCTACAGATATTACATATACACCGAGCAATCTAAGTTTAGATGGAACAACATATTACTGGAGAATTAGATTCTGGGATACAGATGATCAAATGGGTGATTGGTCTACAACCCAATCATTTACAATGTATAATAACTTTGCTCCGAACGCTCCATCTTCGCTTGAAACAGAGGCTACAACCAACCCTCTTAAAGTAACTGATACAACACCGGAGTTTAGTGCAATATTTAGTGATAGTAACGGGAGTGATACTGGAGAATCATACCAAATAGAGGTAAATACTCAATCAGACTTTCTTGGAACCTCTATGTGGAGTCCATCCAAAGCATCAATTTCTTCTATTACAAATGGAACTCGTTCTTCCCTGATACCTTACGCCGGAACTGCCCTAACTACTGATGGTAGTAAGTATTACTGGAGAATCAAATTCTGGGACCAATATGATTACGCAGGAGCTTGGTCAGCAACAGCCCAATTCACTATGGATGGTCCACCAGTTAGTCCTACTGGATTAACAGTCGATGGAAGAACAAATCCAAGCAATTTAGACTCAACAACACCTCTTTTTTCTGCAATCTATGCTGATCCTAACCAAGACAGTGGGATATACTATGAAATAGAGGTAAATAGTCAATCAGACTTCTTAGGAACATCTATGTGGGATACTGATAAATTAGCAATGACATCAACAACCTCCGGTACAAGATGTCCAGACATTACATATGCAGGAACAGAGCTAACTGGAAACTCAGGTACTACTTACTACTGGAGAATTCGCTTCTGGGATACAGATGATAAAGTTAGTGAATGGTCATCTACTGCAACATTTGTTGATACTACCGTTGTATATATGCAATTTGAAAAAGTAAAAATGGAAGGAGTGAAAATTAACTAGTATAATGGTAGACATATGAGTTTAAAATTCGATTCAGCAAAAAAATTAAGGAAAGAGAAAAGTAAGCAGAAAATAGGAAGTTGGGAAGAGTACGAACAAAGAGAACAGGAATTTCTAAAGGAAAGATATCAAAATAAGGAACCCACCATTACTGCCGCTGTTAGAATTACAGCAGGGAAAGCAAAAAACTTTAAACTAGATATACCCCGAAGTAGTAGGCCACTTACTGATAGAATGAAAGTGAAAATCTTTGATATCCTAAGAGAAGATATAGCTAACAAAACCATTCTAGATTTGTATGCAGGCTCCGGCTCTTTTGGATTAGAAGCACTCTCAAGAGGAGCAAAAGAGTCTACATTTGTAGAAGCATCAAGACAAGCTATTTTAATTTTGAACAAGAATGTAGCTCACACAGGATTTCTACCACAAGCAGATGTAATTAAATCCAAAATTGAAGACTTCCTTTCAAAAAAAACAGTCAAAGATTCAACATATGACATAATCTTTCTTGACCCACCATACAAACTTTACAACACCAAGAGAGTACATAAAATGGAGCAAATAATAAATGATGTTTCTAAACTACTACCAGGTGTAGGAAACCCTAAAAAGAAAATATTCAAAGGTGCTTTAATAGTAAAACACCCCAGAAAATATCCCATCCATTTTCTAAACCTTGAATATATTAAAATGATCGACTCTTACCACTTCGGTCTAAATTCAATCACCTTTTTCATTGTTAAATAGGAAGATTTGTATATTTCTAACAAAAGATATAAAATACTACTAATGTACAAAAAATTTGGCATTAACAAAACAAAACTTACCAAAATTGTATATCAGACATGTATTTAATGTCGCTATTTCCTTGGAAATATTTTTTCGCAAACATATATATTTAATTCTGTATTAACAAACAATGGAAAACAATGAAAACAAAATAGAAAAGATGAGACATTCAGCTTCACATATACTAGCTCATGCTGTCTTAAAACTGTATCCCGATGCTAAATTAGGAATAGGCCCCGCAATTGATAATGGCTTTTACTACGATTTTGAGTTTAGCCAACCATTAGAGGAGAAAGACCTAAAAGAGATAGAAAAAGAGATGAAGAAGATTCAGAAAAGAAAGTTGAAAATAACTCAAACCTTTATGAAAAGAAAAGATGCTATTAAATACCTAAAAGAAATTGGTCAAGAGTACAAATTAGAACTTCTAGAAGATATACCTGATAAAGAAGTAAGCTTTTTTGTATCAGGTGATAGTGAATTCATAGACCTATGTAGAGGACCTCATGTAGAGGATACCAAAGATACTGGATATATTAAACTCATTAAAACAGCAGGTGCATACTGGAAGGGTGATGAAAACAGAAAAATGTTAACTAGAATCTATGGTGCATGCTTTGAACAAAAGGATGAGTTAAAACAGTATTTAGTAAATCTAGAAAATGCTAAGAAGTACAATCATAGAAAATTAGGGAAGCAGCTTAAACTCTTTGCAATAATTCCAGAGATAGGACAGGGACTCCCTGTATGGTTACCAAGAGGATACACCATTCGTAGAATATTAGAAAATTACATGCTAAACTTAGAAAGAAGATATGGATATCAACATATACTTACACCTCATATAAATAGAGCCGAGCTATTCGAGAAGTCTGGACACCTTAACTTCTACAAGGACTCTATGTATCCACCAATAAAGGTAGATGGTGAAGATTACTACCTTAAACCAATGAACTGTCCCGCAGGCTTTATGGTTTACAACTTAGAACCTAAAAGCTATAGAGACCTCCCATACAAATTAGGAGAATTTGGAACTGTATATAGATATGAGAAGAGTGGAGAGCTTCATGGTCTACAAAGAGTAAGAGGTTTTACTCAAAATGATGCTCATATTTTCTGTACACCAGAGCAACTTGAAGGCTCAATAAATGAGACCTTAGATATCTTAGATATCTTCTACAAAGATGTGGGATTTGATAATTACAAATTTAGACTATCTCTTTCCGATAGGGAGGCTAATCCTAAAAAATATGCTGGAGATATTGAAAAATGGAAATTTGCAGAAGAGACTCTTAGAAAAGCACTAGTTGATAGGAATATAGAATTTGAAGAAATCCCCGGTGATGCTGCATTCTACGGTCCTAAAATAGATATTGTAGCTATAAATGTGTTCGGGAAAGAAGACGCTGTCTCAACTCTTCAATTAGATTTTAATCTACCTGAAAAATTTGAAATAAAGTATATTGATTCAGATGGTACTGAAAAACAGCCATATGCAATACACAGGGCATTAATAGGTTCTTTTGAAAGATTCTTTGCTTTCCTTATCGAACATCACGCAGGAGACTTCCCTCTATGGTTAACACCAGATCAAGTAACAGTAATTCCAATATCCGAAAAACATGTTGAATATGCTACAAGCATATATGACTCTCTCAAATTAGCAGATATCAGAGTATCCTTAGATGATAGAGACAAGAGTATGCAATCTAAGATTAGGGATGCTGAAAAGTTAAAAATACCATATCTAGTAATTGTTGGGGATAAAGAAATAGAGACTGATACAGTTTCTATCAGATCCAGACTTAACAAAGAGATCGGCCTAATGAAAAAACAGGAATTCCTAGACTATCTTGAAGAAGAGATAAGGACAAAAGGTCGTAAATAAATTAATTAATAAAAATTAAATAAATGGATTCAAGAAATCAACGCAAGGATTTTGGTACAAGAACTAATGAAAGAATACGTGTACCAAAAGTATTTTTAATTAATGAAGAAGGTAATAGCTTAGGAGAGATTAGTACAGATACAGCAAGGGAGAGAGCTAAAAAAGCTGGATTAGATCTTGTAGAGGTAAGCCCAAACGCAGATCCTCCTGTATGTAGAATAATGGATTACTCCAAATATCTGTATGACCAAAGAAAGAAATTAAAAAAAAATAAAAGTAGAAAACAGAAAGAATTAAAAGAATTCCGTTTCAGTCCCGTTATAGATATAGGAGATATAAATACAAGAGTAAGAAGAGCTACAGATTTTTTGGATAAAGGTCACCCTGTTAAAATAACAATAAGAAAAAAGGGTAGACAATCATACAATCAAATGAAGGAGGTATTCGCTGAAATATTGACTAATTTTAGTGAATATAGTACTATCGAAACCGAACCAAAGAGTACATTTAATAGTATTTCAATAACGTTTAAGAAAGATGGCACGTCAAAAGACAAACAAAACAGCAAAAAAGAGAATAAAAATGTCCAACCCAAAGGACAAGAAGAAAGCTAAGATGATATATAAACAGAGTCATCAAGGACATTTAAGAACTAAAAAATCTTCTACCCAGAAAAGAAGACAGAGTGATAATGCATTCGTATATAAGCCAACACAAAAGAATTTAAAGAGAAAAATTGTAAATTTATAACCCCTAACTAATGAGAGTCAAAGGTGGAATAGTAAGAAAAAGAAGACATAAAAAGATTTTAGCAAAAACTAAAGGATACAGAATGACCAAAAGCAAACTGTATAAGGTTGCTAATGAAGCATATTTACATGCTGGTCAATACTCATACGACCATAGAAGGAGAAGAGCTTCTCAATTTAGGAATGTATGGATTCAAAAAATTAATGCTGCCTGTAAACAGAATGATATTAAATATAATCACTTCATATATTCTTTAAAGAAAAAGAATATTGAATTAAATAGGAAGGTTTTAGCAGATATTGCAGTAAATAATCCTAATGTTTTTTCCTTTTTAGTAAAATCTTTGTAGAGTCTTAAATTTTGCATATTAAAAGGACTCTACAATGAGTCCTTTTTTGTATAATATTACTGTTTAAAATATAATATTGTATACTTCAATATAAAATCATACAATTAACACATGATTAAAGAGTTAGAAAAAATATCATTAGAAATTGAAAAAGATTTAAAGGATTTAGATATTCCTCAACTAAAAAAGAAATACCTTTCTAAAGATGGAACACTTCAAAAGCTTTTTAAAAATATTAAAGATGTAAAACCTAATCAAAAAGCAGAGTATGGCAAAACATTAAATACTTTGAAAGTAATCATTGAAGAAAAGATAAATGATTCTCAAAGAGAAAAAAGTGAAGTAGAAGATAACAAAAAGATAGACTCAACTGCACCATTTGATATTAACAGTTCAAAAGAGAAACGACCACATATACTAGATCTTAAAGGCTCCTCACATCCCCTCATGCAGGAGTTAGACAAAATGTTAGATATATTCCAAAGAATGGGCTTTAATATATTAGAAAGTAGACAGATAGATGACGATTTCCATATGTTTGAAAGCCTCAACTTCCCTAAAGGTCATCCTGCAAGAGATATGTATGATACTTTCTGGACTGAGGAAGGGTTCGTTTTGCCTGCTCATACTTCAACAATGCAAAATAGGGCACTAAGAAGATTTGGACCACCTCCCATTAGGGTAGTACTGCCTGGGAGATGCTTTAGAAATGAAGCCACAGATGCTAGTCATGAACATACCTTCTACCAAATCGAGGGAATATATGTTGATAAGGGTGTTTCAATGGGCCATATGCAAGCCGTTATTAAAGAGTATCTCTCACAATACCTTGAAACAGAATTAGAAGTTAAGATGCAACCAGCATACTTTCCCTTTACTGAACCTGATATTGAGTTTGTAATAGGGTGTCCGTTTTGTAAAAAGGTAGGATGCTGTGTATGTGGATATACTGGTTGGATAGAATTAATGGGATGTGGAATGATTCATCCGAATGTACTAAGCTCGGGTGGAATAGATCCACAAGAGTATTCAGGCTTTGCATGGGGTGTTGGACTAGACAGACTAACTCTAATTAGAAAAGGTATAAAGGATATTCGTAAACTAAGAGATGGAGATATTAATTTTCTAAGACAATTCTAAACATATGAAATTACCATTAAACAGTATAAAACAGTTTTCTGAATGTAAACTTGATTTAGAAAAAATCCTTAACAATATATCAACAAAGATTGGAGCAATTGAAGGATATACTAAATACTCTGAAATATATGAAGGAATATATATAGCTCAGATAGTTAAAAAGGAACAACATGAAAATGCAGATAAATTAGCAGTATATGAAATAACGATAGGAGAGAATGAAAATATTCAAGTTGTAGCAGGAGATATATCATTAAGAGAAGGAGACAAGGTTGCATATATAAAACCAGGATATATTGTCCCTTCAACATACGGTAGTAGTCAAGAGATAAAAATTAAAGCTGTTAATATGAGAGGAATAACCTCCAATGGGATGCTCTGTTCAGAAAAAGAGTTAAATATCGGATCCAATCATACACAAGTACTAGTTTTAGATACAGATGCTAATGTAGGAGAAACATTTGGTAAATACTTTGATTTCGATGATGTTGTAATTGATATTGAAAACAAAGCCCTTACTAACAGAGGAGACCTCTTTGGAATAATAGGGCTTGCAAGAGAGCTATCTGCTGCTCAAGGGATAGCCTTTGAGAGTCCACCGTGGTACAAAAATGATGTCATAGATATTGATTTTGGAAATGACAAACTCCCCATTAAAGTTAATAACAGAATATCTAATCTCTGTCCAAGATATATGTGTGTCACCATTGATAATGTTAAGATAGATAAATCTCCAGTATGGTTACAATCTCTTCTCCTTAGATCTGGTTTTAAACCAATAAATAATATTGTTGATATAATTAACTACATAGCTATTCTTACAGGACAACCACTACACGCTTTTGACTATGACAAACTTGTAAAAGGAGACCCTAATAGTAACAACAAAGCACATCTTACAGTTAGACTTGCAAACGATGGAGAAAAGATTCATACCTTAGATAATGCTCTGATTGAATTAACAGAAAACAATTTAATAATTGCTGATAGTACTAATCCAATAGCTATTGCGGGTGTAATAGGGGGTATTGATACACAGATAGATGAAAATACAACAAAAGTAATAATTGAAAGTGCGACATTTGATAGATTTAGTATAAGGAAGAGCTCTATGGAGCTAGGAATATTTACAGAAGCTGTAACAAGATATACAAGAGGACAAGACCCTAACTACTGTTTACCAAATCTCCTAAAGACAATTTCTCTAATTAAGGAGCTCACACAGGGGGATATAGCTAGTGATCTAGTTGATATATACCCTAATCCGAAACCTTCGGAAGTTATCACAATTGATATAAATAAATTAAATATCCATTTAGGTATTAATTTAAGTAGAGAAGACATATCAAAGATATTGAAAGATTTAGAGTATCAAATTAACGAAAACAGCAAAGAAATAGAATTTCTAACTGTAACACCCCCTAAATTCAGAACAGATCTCTATATCCAAGAAGATATATATGAAGATATTGCTAGGGTATATGGATATGAAAATATTGTCTCTAGACTTCCACTAATAGAAATTAAACCAACTACTCTTAACAAAAATCTACATCTTAAAAAAGAAATACGAAATATATTAAGTAACTCTGGATGCAATGAAGTAAATACATACAGTTTTACAAGTTCTGATTTGATTCAGAAATCGAATCAAGATCCAAATTTAGCATATCATATTAAAAATTCTCTCTCTCCAGAACTCTCCCTTATGAGAGTATCTCTACTAAGTTCTCTCTTAGAAAAAGCACAATTAAATACAGCTCAAAATATATCCCCATTTTGTATATATGAATTCAATATACCACATCAAAAGGGATATACTGATAACTTCGCACTACCAAAAGAGCAGTGGCATCTTTCTATGTTTTTTTCTTCTAACGAAAATCTTTTAGAGGGTAATCCTTACTATCAAATAAAGAGATACTTTGAGAAAATAGTGAATACTTTAAAAATACCCCAATTAAGATATGACCTTATCTCAGAGAGTACACAACTAGAGTTACCAATATGGATAAAAAACATCCTTCCTACCTTTAACAAAGATTCTGCAGTATTAATAAAGTATTTTAAAGATGATAAAGATATTATACTTGGCGTTATGGGAAATATTGATAGTAATGTAAAAAAGAATTTTAAACTTCCACAATACTGTGCTGGTTTAGAAATCAATATTGAGGAATTGAGTAAGCTCTTATTTAAAAACTACAAATATATACCAATATCAAAATACCCATCGATATGGCAAGATATTACCTTTATTGTATCAAAAGATACAAAGTATCAAGATATTGTGAATACAGTAAAACAGTTAATTGATTCTAAAAATAGGCATTGTAAAGTTGAGTGCCTAGATATCTATCAAAAAGAAACTGAAACAAAAAATATTACTCTAAGAGTTACCATTGAGCATAATACAAAAACTCTAACCTACAAAGAGTTTGAAAAGATTAAAAGGAAACTAGAGACAAAAATAAATAGTGTTTAATTATTAATAATTATGAGGCTTTCTTCCTTGGATTAATATTTCCCGTTGGAATTACTATACTTGCTTCTTCTCCATCCTTTTGCTCAATTTCATCAATTTCAACAGTAAATGTAACTGTTGCCTGACCTGTCTTATCATAATTATCTTTTGCTGTAACAACTAAAGAATGACTGCCTGCAGAAAGAGAAGAAAGGAGATAAGAAAGGGTAAAACTTCCATCAGTAAGAGATGCTCCAGATAGTACATTTTCATCTATTGTAACAGAAAATTGAGATATACTTTCAAGATATCTTACATTCCCCTCTATCTTTAATGTGTCACTGCTTTTGTATTTAGAATCTTTTGCTGGAGATATTAACTCTATCACTGGAGCGTTATCTGGCCCTAAAGGAAGTGGACATATATCTGTATCAGGCATTGCAAATATGTAAGAGGAATCCCCCTTTGTAAGAAGAGTCATATATGTAGCTCTTTGTAGTTTATTCTCTAATTCAAAAGTCATTAATATCCTGTCTTCTACTAAATCATACTTTTGTGCTAGGGCTAGGTTACTTGGTACAAGACCATTCTCTTTACATACCTGTATCACCTTTCTTTCGTCTGTTTGGGGAGGTCTTCCTGCAATATATATCGTTGCCTCTTTAGTACAATTTACTCCCTCTCCAGGCACAGCTCCAGTATCTGTACAAACAGCGGTAGAAAGTATTCCTGCAGGCCTAGTGAATAGCTCTACCTTGTATCTATCTGCAAGTCTGCTAGTTATTGCATGTGCTATTGGTAAAGGTATAGATACACCCCAACCTCCTGGGGTTAAAGTATTATCATTATTTCCAGCCCATACTCCAACAGCTAAATTCTTATGATACATTACTGTTGTTAAATCTCTTGGTCCATCAGTAGTACCTGTTTTAAAACAAACATTTGAACCACTAACTCTGGAGTTAGCAGTCCCTATCCTGTCACCATGTCCACCTAAATCACAAAGTATATAGTTAAGTAGATATATCTCTTTTTCATCTATTACTTGCCTAGCAGGAGCATCTTCTTTTTCCTTAAGTATATTACCCTTAGGATCCTCTACCTTAAGGATCGCAACTGTATCGTTTCTTGCTCCTTCATTTGCAAATACTCCAAAAGCAGTGGTATGCTCAAGAAGTTTCATCTCTCCAGCACCCAAAGCCAAAGGTAATCCATAGTCAGATTTATTTCTAAGAGTGGTTATACCTAGTTTCTCAGTTGTCTGAAGTAGTGCATCTATTCCAGCAAGCTGTAATGTATATACCGCTGGAATATTCCTAGATCTTCCAAGATTCTTTCTAGCGGTACCAATACCCTCAAAACTCTTGTTCCAGTTGTCTGGTTTGTAATTACCAAAACTCATTCTAATATCTGGAGCAAGTGTCCAAGGTCCATATCCTCTAGAAAAAGCAGCTAGATATGTATATGGTTTCGCAGAGGAACCAACCTGTCTATTACTTGTAGTAATATTTACATTTCCATCTACCCTAGGATCATCAATATTCCAATAGTCTATAGAGCCAACCATAGAAAGAATTTCTCCAGTATTTGGATCCATTACAACAACAGCCCCGTTATTTACATTATATGATTTCCCTCTTTGATTTATACCCTTTACCAACTCATCTTCTGCAATCTCTTGCACAGAGTAATCTAATGTTGTAGTAACTTTTAATCCACCTCTTTCAACTCTTTCAACACCAAACTCTTCCTCTAAAATCTGTTTAACATAGAATACAAAGTGTGGGGCCTTAATATCAATTCTTCTGGTCTTGTAAACTAACTCTTCAGCTTTTGCCTCTTCTATCTCCTCCTCTGTAACACCTGTTAAATTTCTATGCTTGTACATCTGATCTAACACCCACTCTTGTCTAACCTTTGCAAGGTCAGGGTTCGTACCAAAAAGAGGAGAGTAGGTCCCTGGACTTTGTATTAATCCCGCTATTAGAGCACTCTCTGCAATACTTAAATCCTGAACATTCTTACCAAAGTAAGCGTTTGCAGCAGCCTGAAAACCATAATTTACACCTCCCAGAGGAATTTCATTCATATACATCTGTAATATCTCATCCTTTGTTAAAGTTTGTTCCACCTGCATAGTAATTAAAATCTCTTTAATCTTTCTTGAATATTTCTGCTCATACGCCTCCTCACCTAAAACATCAAAAAGGATTGTTGTCTTTATTAACTGTTGTGTTATCGTACTTGCACCTCTTACAATTTCCCCACTTCTAAGATTTTGAATTGCGGCCATAACTATTCCAGTATAGTCAATACCCTTATGTTGGTAGAATTCAATATCTTCCGCAGCCAAAAGAGCCCATTTTGTATGTTCTGGGATACCTTCAATAGATACAAACTCTCTGTTTTGATCACCATATACTGTATAGAGTAAAACCCCATTTCTATCAAATATCTGTGTACTTTGATCAGAGGTCCTATCAACAAGTTCATCTGGAGCGGGTAGTGCGTTTTGTAAACTCTTAAGATATATTCCAACTCCAATAAGGGAGAGACAACCAATAAAGAAACTAATTCCAATAGCAATATAGAGAATTTTTTTAAATTTCTTTTTCTTGAACTTTCCTGCTACTCCAGAGAACTTTCTCTTTTTAGCAGTTCTCTTACTAACATTCTTCTTGTTGTATCTCCTAATACGGCTATAGTTGTTTAAAGAAGTTTTTCTTTTTCTTCTAGGAGATCTCTTTTTAGATTTTGACATAGAAACATTATATTTCATAAAAACAATATCTTGATGATATTTTCTCTCTATAAATATATCGTATTTACATCCAATATTCAACACAACAGTATTAATGATATAATCAAAATATGAAACAAAAAACAGTATCAAAATTACCATACAAAGGGACAATGGACTGGTATCCTAAGGATGTCTATGCCAGAAATTATCTCTTTGATATATGGACAAAAGTAGCAAAAAGATATGGATATCAACAGTATGATACCCCTCTAATTGAGGATGCAAATCTTTACAAAGTAAAATCTGGAGAGGAAATCGCAAACAATCAGCTGTATAGCTTTGTTGATAAAGGGGATAGGGAGATTGCATTAAGGCCAGAGATGACTCCATCCCTAGCAAGGATTATTGCTGCAAGAAAAAATGAGCTCTCATTTCCTCTTCGATGGTTTAATATCGGCAAGTATTACCGATATGAAAAACCCCAAAAGGGAAGAAGAAGAGAATTCGTTCAACTTAATATCGATATATTAGGAATAGATTCAATCTTTGCTGAGGTAGAAATAATTCAGTATATAATGGATGTTATGAAAGAGCTAAAAGCTCCTTTAGAAACGTATGAATTAAGAATAAATAGTAGATATTTACTCGATTTTCTCTTTGACACTATCCTATCACTAGATGAAGATAAAAAGGCTAAACTTGGCAGAGCATTAGACAACTATCTTAAGATGCCTGAATCTACTTTCAAGGAGTATCTTTTTGAAATAGGACTTAGTGAAGAACAGGTATCAAATGTTTTAGATTTCCTTACTTGGGATATTGATACTCTAAAAAAAATTAAGAAGAAATCTAAAGGGGCAGAACAACTGCTCTCTCTCTTTAAACTTCTCGAAGAGCTTTCGGTAACAAACATCTCTTTCTCTCCTTACATAGTAAGAGGTCTACAGTATTACACAGGAATTGTCATTGAGATGTATGATGTCGGCCAAGCTCAAAACCCAAGAGCTCTGTTTGGTGGAGGAAGATATGACAATCTTTTGGAAATATTTGGTGAGCAGAAAATACCTGCATTTGGATTAGGTTGGGGTGATATAACTACATTAGATTACCTTAATTCATATAATTTAATCCCACCATATGAAGAGAATATTGATATCTTCGTTTGTTTAATCGATGACAAACTCTTTACCCAAAGCTTTGATGTGGCATCCTATTTAAGAGAGAAGGATTTCAATGTTTTACAGCAATTTAAAGCTAACAAATTATCTAAACAGCTAAAATTTGTTAATCAACAAAATATCCCTTGGGCCCTAATTATTGGAGAAGATGAAATTAAAAAGGGTGTAGTACAGCTTAAAGATATGAGAAATAGACAATCTTTCTTAATTAAGAAAGAGGATATCATAGAAAAGATAAAGAAAGTGGCTTAAAATATTCCCCTTAATATATTTAGGAGCTCATATAGAACAGGTTATCCTTGTTTTAGAAAATCAGCCTGAAATTGCCCCAATTATAAATAAATATCCTAACAGATTTATATATATCTCAGCTGAAGATATCTCAAACTCTCTAGATTTAGTAAAAGATAATGATATTGATCTGTTCTGTATTAACATCTTCCCTTTTAACAAAGATATCTCATCAATAATTTGTAAGATAAAAAATTCAAGTAAAACAATTAAGATATTTTCCATTTTACCTTCAAAGATTCCTATCGTTATGGATTGCCTATCTAGAGGATTGGATGATTATGTGCTTAAAGACAATTACTCACAACACTCTTTAGAATGTCGTATATTAAAACTCCTTAGCTATTCAACTCCACAAATATGGGAAGTTAAAAATTTCTCCTATCTAAACCTATTACCTCACATGAAAGAGTTATGTTTTAAAAAAACAAGAATAAGGTTAACTGATTTTGAATATACATTTCTAAATTACACTATCGATAGACAGGGGTATTGTAATATCAAAGAGTTTCAACAGTATCTCTCTTGTACTAATAAAAGAGAGATTCCAAAAGAGAATTTGGTTGTATATATAAATAGGTTAAAACAAAAAATTGAATATCAGTGTGGTCATCGTTGTATCAAATCAAAATATGGAGAGGGTTATTACTTAGATATTTAGACTTTCTTTCTCCACTCAGATATCCTGTTTAAAGCCTCTATGGGAGTTAAATTGTCTATATCTAACTTCTGGATTTCTCTCTCTATCTCGGACTCCTTAGCTGTAAAGAGTGGATACTGTAAAGTACTTTGTACATTCTTTTTCTCTTTCTCACTATCTAATATATCTCCCTCCCTTATTGAGTCTTGGGCATTAAACATTTTTTCTTGCTCAAAGTTTTCAAGTATCTCATTCGCTCTTTTTATAACTTTCTCCGGTAATCCTGCCATTTTAGCTACATATATCCCATAGCTTCTATCTGTACCCCCTTCAACAATTTTTCTTAAAAATATGACTGTCCCCTCATTTAAATCCTCTTCAACTAAAACATTGTAATTTTTAACTTTGTCTGGGATTCTTTCAGAAAGTCTTAATAGCTCATGATAGTGAGTAGCAAAAAGCGTTCTACATTGAAGATCATTAACCAAATATTCTGCTAATGCCCAAGCTATACTAACACCATCATATGTACTTGTACCCCTCCCTACCTCATCTAGGACTACCAAACTGTACTTAGTAGCATTGTTAACAATATTTGCAGCTTCATCCATCTCTACCATGAATGTACTTCTTCCCTTTGAAAGATCATCTGATGCACCAACTCTTGTAAATATTCTATCAACAATCGACAGCTCCATACTCTGTGCCGGTACAAAACTCCCTATTTGAGCAAGTAAAACGAGGAGCGCTACCTGCCTAATGTATGTTGATTTACCAGACATATTAGGACCTGTTAGTATAGACATAGATGCATTTTGAGAATCCATATATACATCATTTGATATGAATTCCTCATCATTTATAATCTCAACAACAGGATGTCTTCCTTTCTTAACATTAATAACGCCATCTTTTTCCCCCATTTCATAGATAGTTGGTTTAACATATTTTCTTTCTAATGCTATTTGAGCAAAACTACAAAAGACATCAATTTTTGCAATCTTTATCGATAGCTCTTGTAGTTGAGGAATATATTGTGAAAGAGAGTTTCTAAATTCAACAAAAAGCTCATACTCTAACTTATTTAATTTCTCCTGTGCAGTTAGAATTATATCCTCCTTCTTTTTTAATTCCTCTGTTATATATCTTTCTGAATTAACAAGAGTCTGTTTCCTAATGTATCTCTCGGGAACCTTGTCTTGGTGTGTTTTAGTTACCTCTATGTAATAGCCAAAGACTTTGTTAAATCCAATCTTTAAACTCCCAATACCTGTGTTCTTTTTTTCATTTTCTTCAAAATCCTTAATCCAACTCTTACTATCCCCTGATAGCTCTCTTAACTGAGCAACTTCCAAGTTGAAAGAGCTCTTAATCATTCCTCCTTCTAAAATAGTGAGAGGAGGGGAATCTACAATACAGTTATCAACTTTTTCTACAACATTCTTCAATACTTCATCATACTCATCTAGCTCTTTAGATATATCTGGTGTTTGTGAGAGTAGTTTTTTTAGTTTAAGAATATTTTCTAAAGATATTTGTAAAGATTTAATATCCCGTCCATTAGCTCTTCCCAATCCAATCTTTCCAACAATTCTTTCAACATCATTTATCTCGGAAAGAATTTCTTTAGAACTCTCTAGCATCTTCCTGTTTTGGAAAAATATATCGACTTTTTCCAATCTTTCATCAATATGACTCTTTCCAATCAATGGGTTAAGTATCCAAGAGTAGAGTTGTCTTTTACCCATTTGTGTGGAGGTGTAGTCGAGGATAGAAAAGAGAGAGCCCTTAGTCTGATTATCATATGAGTTAGCTATTAACTCTAAATTTCTAATAGTGGCCCTATCTAGTATCATATTTGTTGTAAGATTTCTTCTTTGAGGCTTTCTAATATGGGTAGGATCCATTAATTGGGTATCTTGTATATGCTTTACTATCATGGCTACTGCACATATACTGCTTTCCTTTTCTTGAAGATCTAATGACTCAAGGTTTGATATATTAAAAAACTCTTTCACTATCTCTTCAGCGTATTTCCTGTTTAATAGCCCTTTACTTACGAACTGTACTGGAAGAGTAGGGAACTTAAAATTTTTCTCCTCTTCTAAAAGAATTATCTCTGCTGGATCAAAGGATGATATTATACTTTCAATATTTTTCTCATTAAATTTTGTATCTATCCAAAGAAATTCACCAGTAGAGATATCACACAGACTTACTCCCATATCACTTTTGTTTTTTACAAAAGAGCATATGTAATTACTCTTAACAGAGTCTTGTGTATCCATAGTTCCAGGAGTAACTATCCTTGTAACACCCCTTTTAACTATACCCTTGGATAGCTTAGGGTCTTCTAATTGATCAACTATTACAGCACAGTACCCACTCTTAATTAACTTAGGAAGATATTGATCTAATGCTTTATGAGGAAATCCAGCCAAGAGTGTAGCATCTTTCCCTTTGTTTCTAGATGTAAGAGTAATATTTAAAACTTTAGAGGTGAGTTTTGCATCATCACCAAATGTTTCAAAGAAATCACCCATTCTAAAAAGTACCACCTTATCTGGGTACTGTTTTTTAAATCTGAGGTATTGAGACATCATTGGTGTCTTTTTAATATCTTTTTCCATTCCCTATTATACAAAAGAATATATAGTGATAACTATATAGTTTACCAAGTATAGCTATTTTTTACCAAGAATTAGCTTTGCTTCTTGCTGCGCAACAAGTTTTCGTATATCTCTAACAGACTTAGGCAATACTGATACTCCATCAACGCCTTTTTCAATACAGTATTTAACTAAATCTTCATCGGCTTCAGACATAACAATGAGATCTGTAGACTCCTTGTCTATCATATCTGATACTGTATCTACAATCTTGAGAGAACTGTTAATACTTAAATCGTATTTAGCTTTTTGATCTGTTATTTTAAAGCCTTGCATAACTCTAACAATCCTAGGCATATCCAATATCAAACCATCTATTTTAGAATCAAGTATCTCATCAGCTAAAATTATATCCGTAGGATTATCAAGTATCCCATATACCTTAAAGGATGCTGTTCTTCTTAAGCCTTGAGCTAGTAAACTCTTTTTAAACTCTTTCATTGAATCTCCATTTTTAGGTGCATATATACCAATATCTACATTCCTCCTCTTGTAAACATTTCTTACCCTTCTAACTATCTTTAGTACTCTACCCAGTAGCTCTCTGTTTGCAAGATAGTGAGAAATACCTCCGACAGTATCATCTATTTCAGAGTTCTCAAACTGCTTACCTTTAACTAAATTCTTAAAATCTAAGGCTGAGTGTGAACCTAAAGCTATGACTACTTTGTTACCTTCCACTAAATCAATATATTTACAAAGCTCTTCAGAGATTTTTTTAGAATATTCAACAAACTTCTTGTCTTCAACATATGCTAGGATATGCCTACCATCTTTAATCATAATTTCATCTAAATCAACATGTACCAAGCCATGAGAATTCCCTACAACATCAATCAATTTATTTGGCTCTCCCAATGCAGAAAGAAATACCTTGGTTGCACAAGGTGGTAAATTCATATCATGAGGAATCTTTAACTCCTCTTCTTGCTCCTGAGTTTCTTTTTGTTCCATCTGTTCTGGTTTAAGTAAATCAATACCAGAAAGTTCTTCTTTCTTGTAGGCCTGTACCACTGGATGTGGTACCGATTGAGTAGGAGATATTACTTTTTCGATATATACACTACCTGTATTACCATCCAATCTAACAGGTTGACCATTCTTTAATAGTAAAGATGCATCTTTAGCACCAACTACAGCAGGGATTTCAAACTCACGACAAAGAATTGCAGTATCACTTGTTACTCCACCACTTTCAAGTATTATCCCCCCAGAACTAATTATCAAACCCTCCATCTCAGAAGAGTACTCTTTGATAACAAGAATACTTCCTTTACTCACTTTAGGTATACTCTCCTTATCAACCAAAGCTATTTTACCAACAACAACACCAAAACTTGCACCTACACCCTTAACTATCAAGTCCTCTTTTTGGGTAATCTGTTTCCCCTCTAAATTCTCTTTCTCTTTTACACGAACTTTAGCTACATTAACTAACTTCTGAGTAAGAGAACCTTTTTCATATTTGTTACTCTGTACAATCTTTTTAGCATTCTCCACTGCTTTTTCTTCAAGCATTCCAATCCCTTCATACCTTTGTGTACACCAAGCCAAAACCTCACCTAAAGTATCAAAACTCTCTATATTAGTAAGCTTGATAGTATCTGGAGCATATTTCTCATAGAGATCTTTACTTTGTAGGACCCAAACCTTTCCTCCAGACATAACCCACTCTATACTTTGCGGTTTTCTTAATTTGTTCTCAACTATTAGGGATATTTTTGCTATCTCCTGTAAATACCTATCCTCTACCTTCTGTCTATGACTCCAATTGTTTGATATCGTTACCTTTTGAGTACCATCCTTTTGAGAACCTCTTTTAAGTATTCTAATCTTCATCCACTCTTGAGGAGAGATTTTCTTTTCTAAAACAGAGAGATCTTTCTTGTTTAGAAGATATGTATCCGGAGTTAATTCCCCTAAAGATATTGTATCTCCAAGTCCATATACCGCCTCTATACTTAACTTTGTAGTATCTCTAGTAATCGGATCTACTGTAAAAGATACTCCAGATACTTCAGACTGGATCATTTTTTGAACGACAACAGCTAGTTTAACATCAGCGAGATTAATTCCCTTTGAGGATGCATAGGCAACAACATCATCAGTAAACAGTGAAGCAAAAACTCTTTTTATCGATTCTAAAAGATTCTTTCCTCCCCTAACATTTAACTCTGTAGAGAAAATACCACTAAAAGAAAGCTCCGGAACAGATGGAAAGACAACAGATGATCTTACAGATACCCATGCATCAGTAAAACCAGATATCCTTGCATACCCTGAGAGTATTTCATTTACTATCTCATCTTCTAAATCAGTTTTAAGTATCGATTTTAAAACCTCATCATCATCTGGGTTTTTCTTCTCTTTGAGTAGATCTTTAGAATCCCTTATTAAAGAGGTAGAGATAACCTTATCAAATACAGAACTAGAAACAACAAAAAAATCTGGAATTGGAATATCCATATCCTTAAGTTCAAAAAGGCTTAGACCTTTTCTTCCTACAGTTGATTCCTTTAATTTAGAAAATGAGTAGTCTTCCCAGAAATATATAGATTTATTAGGATTTATCTTTGTTTCAGACATCTAATGGGCAGTAATATTAACTATCTAAATGCTACCTTTAGCCTCGATTTTTTGCAAGTCTATGTAAAACTCATAACATATTGTTGCAATAACGACTGTGGGAACAGCTAATACTGCACCCCATACTCCAAAAAGAATTAAAAACGCCGCTGCAGTAAACAAGAAAACTATTGGACGTATCCCAGTAATATCTCCCATTACTTTAGGGATTATGAAGTTATTCTCTATCTGTTGATACACTATAAATATCAAAAGTATTATAAAGGCAGTCAATGGACCCTTTGTAATAAGCGCAAAAAGGACAGGGGGTACAGAAGAGAAGGTAGCCCCAAGAGATGGAATTGCTGAAAGCAAAGCTACAAATACTCCCATTGGGAGAGCAAATGGAATTCCAAAGATTGTTAAAATAACTCCTAAGGTCAAACCAGCAATTGTGCTCACAACTGCCTGTCCTAGTAACCATCTACCTAACTTCCTTTCTAAATCTAATACCAATTTCTTTACTCTTTCTCTTTTCTCATCAGAGGTAATCCTTATCAATCCAAAATCGACAAGAGAATCATGTTCTAAAAGTAGATAAATTGAAAAAATCATAGATGCAAAAAAGAGAGTAACCCAGCCAAAGATTCCACCTACAAGATTTATCATATTTGTGAACGTATTCTCTAATGTAATTCCTGAAAACCAATCAGATACTAATTTATTTATAGTAGAAGAATCTATACGGGATTCCCAGATTGAGAATGTATTTAAATCTGAAGTAAACCTACTTATCCAAACAGGGATACTATCAACAAGGTTGTCTATTTGATTAACAAAAGGAACTATAACTAAACCAAACATTGTGAGTATGAAAAAGATACCTAAAAAATACGTTATGAAAATTGATAAACCTTTTGAAAGCTTCCTTTTTGTAAACCAATTAATAACAGGTATTGCAGCAGATATTAGAACAATACTTAAAAAGAGGAAAATTAGTAAAGTTAGAATTTGGTTTCCCCAAAAGATAACCCCTAGGATTAATCCTACAAGGACAACTAATTTCCAAGAGAATTCAACCGTAACAACCCCTCTCTTTTTCTCTCTTGTACTTTGCATTTTACTAATTTGGACAAGTTCTTTAGCAATATCTCTTTTCTCTTCTTCCTTTTTGTTGATATTTAATATTTTTTTCATATATATATAAATTATACTTAATCTTCTATTATATCAAGTAAATACCCTCATAAACTAGTCCTCTCCCTTTTAGATATTAATGGAATAATTTTTGCAGCTAGAAATGTCGCTATTGGAACAATTAGAAGAATTCCCAAACTAGGTACAACAATACGAACTATCTCTTCGGCTATTATATCTGTTTTAATTATATTCCCTATACCACCAGAACTGTATGTAAGTAGCATTACCAAAGCAAGACTAGAACCAGCATATGCCACAAACAGTGTATTTATCATCGATGAGATATGATCTTTCCCAATATTCATAGACTTAAGATAGAGTTTACTAGTGGAAAGTTGGTTATCAACTTTAAATATCTCTTGCACAGATGAAATTTGACTCATAACTACATCATCAAGTACTCCCACAGCACTAATAAGTATACTAATAAAATATATTTCTGAGAGATTAATTCCTCCATCTGTTTGGCTAAAGAGTAAAAAGGCTTCTTCACTCCCACTTCCATCTATATTAATTAAATTCATAAAAATTTTTGCAAATATCCCTACTATTATCACACCTATGGATGTCGAAATAGCCCCAATAGTGCTTTTCCTGTTAAAACCGTGTGATAGATAAATCATCACAAAAAGCATTACACCTACAGTCATGATACCAATAATCATTATGCTCTTACCTTCAATAAATTTCGGAATAGCCCAGATATACAAAATTAATATAGTCAGTACAAAACTAATCAAAGAACCAACCCCCTGTTTTCCACCAATGATAACTGAAAGCAGAGCAAATATTCCTACCAATATTAAAATAGAAAAATTCCTGTTATACCCAGTTATACTCCAAACCTCATTTCCAAACTCATCACTTACAGAAGTTATGTATACCTTGTCCCCCTCTTTGAATTTAGGAGTATCTGTTTCCGCAAGCATAGGGATACTCTTTTCTGTTAAATCCAAATCTGAGATAAATACTACATATTCAAAACAGTTATACCCATCCGCTAAAACATCAGAGCAGGGAACCTCTTTGCTCTCCTGTACAACTCCCTTGTAAGATACTTCCTCTTGAGCAAGAACTTTTGTTAATGGAAAAAAGAAAAACAGTATTAAAAATAGACGAAAAAACTTTTTCATCTCCCATTATACAAAAAAGGGGAGACATATGTCTCCCCTTTAATAAATATGGCAGATTTTAACTCTTGTTCTTAAGATACATAACCGTAGAACTACCCATAAGAGCAAATATCGCAAGTAATCCAAATAGCATCATAAGATTGTTTGCCATTAGGAAATCAAGTTCTCCAGCAGCTTGTGGGATATTCGTATCAATAACTGCATCCCCATTAACATCTCCAGTAGGAGAATATGTTACACGTATCTTTTCATCAAGTAATACCTCATTTCCGGCTACATCGGTAAGATATATGGAAAAGACATTCTTTCCCTCATCTAATCCTATTCCCTCAATTCTAAAATCTCCTTCATCACTAGCTATACCACCAAAACTTTCTGTTCCTCTCTTAACCTCAACTGTTGACTGCACCTCTGTAG
>DFBL01000037.1 GCA_002366615.1 Candidatus Dojkabacteria bacterium UBA3081 | reverse complement strand
TATGAGATTCCTGTATATGCTACAGTCCAGCTGTTAAATAATAGGACTGGAGAGATAAAGGAACAAGAGATTTTTGTTGCTGACTTACCAATGATGACAGAAGATGGCTCATTTATTGTTAATGGTGTTAGAAGAGTTGTTACTCATCAGATTGTAAGATCAGAGGGAGTTCTTTTTGAGGAATCAGATGTTTTACCATACAGAGCTTTGTACAAGGCTAGATTAATGCCAGGGAGAGGTCCATGGTATGAGATAGAGACTAACAAGTACAATGTTATCTCAATGAGAATTCTACCAAAGAGACCAAGAGTTTTGATAACGGAGCTGTTTAGAGTATTAGGATATGAGAGTGATGAAGAGATACTAAAACTTTTTAAGGACGTTGATACAAATGAGGAGTACAAATATATTGAAGCTACTTTAGCTAGAGATTTTACCAACAGTAAAGAGGATGCAATTATCAGTATCTACAACAAACTTAGACCTGATGAGTCTGTAACTTTAGAGAGTGCAGAGAAATATATAAAGAGCAACTTCTTTAGTAAGAGAAAATTTGATTTAGGGAAAATAGGGAGATACCAACTTAATAGGAAGTTAGGAACTTCATATGATGTAAATAATCCAGATGAGACAGTCCTGTATCCTGAGGATTTAATTCTCATTATTAAAAAATTAATAAAGATAAATAATGGTGTTGAAGCACCAGATGATGTAGATCATCTATGTAATAGAAGGATAAGGAGTGTTGGAGAGGTTTTAGAGAGACAGCTTTTAGGCGGTATAAGGAGACTTGAGAAAAATATTAAAGATAAAATGAGTTTGTATGGGCAAAATGCAAAGGTTACTCCTTCTATGCTTGTTGGTACAAAACCAATTGCTGCATCTATTCAATCTTTCTTTGGTGCAAACCAGCTTTCTACATATATGGATCAGACAAATATTTTGTCTGAGTTAGAAAACAAAAGAAAGGTTACTGCTGCAGGGCCTGGGGGGATAGTAAAAGAAAGAGCAACTTTTTCAATTCGTGAGGTACATAACTCTCAGTATGCAAAGTTTGACCCTGTTACTAGTCCTGAAAGCTCCAATATTGGAGTTGTTACTCAGCTTGCAATACTTGCGAGGGTTAATGAGTATGGATTTTTGGAAGCTCCATACAGAAGGGTTCTAAAAGAGGTTAAAACTACCAAGAAGAGTCTTTTAAACAGGATATTGGATGAAACTATAAAGGGAGTTGCAAAGAAAGGAGATTTAATTGATAAAGATATTACTGATAAACTTGCATCTAAGAAAAGTATTAAGACTGTTAAGGTAAAGCCTTTCATATCTGAAGAGGTTGAATACTTTGATTCATTAGATGAAGAGGATAAATATATTACAATTCCTTCAATCAAAACTGATGAGCACAACAATGTTTTAGAAGCACTCGTTCCTGTAAGGCATGGAGGAGATTTTGTTTTAGAGGACATCTCTTTAGTAGATTTTGTTGATGTTTTAACATATCAACAGGCTGGGCTTGGTATGGCATTAATACCCTTTGTTTCTCATGATGAGGCTATGCGTGCTTTAGCGGGTGCTAACATGCAAAGGCAAGCAGTTCCATTGGTTAAGCAGGAGCCTCCTTTGATAGGAACAGGCGTAGAAGAAATAGTGTCAAAGCAATCAAATTGGAATATTTTTGCAAAAGAAGATGGAGAGGTTACATATGTAGATAGTGAGAGGCTGGTTGTAAAATACAAGAAGTTAGGAGAAGAGAAGTACAAACTTGTTAGTTTCTACAGAACAAATGATAATACATCTTTTACACAAAGAGCATCAGTAGAGTTAGGCGAGAAATTTAAGGAAGGAGATATCCTTGTTGATGGTCCTACTTCAGTAGATGGAGAATTAGCAATAGGGACAAACTTAAGAGCTGCTTTAATGTTTTATGAAGGATATAACTATGAAGATGCGGTTTTAATTTCTGAAAGAGTTGTAAGAGATGATTTACTCACATCTGTACATATTAGAGAGCACAAGGTTGAGGTAAGAGATACAGAGCTTGGCCCTGAGGTAATTACCGCAGATATCCCACATGTTAATGATCGAATATTACAAAAACTAGATATGGATGGAATTGTTCGAGAAGGAATGAAGGTAAAAGCAGGAGATATCCTTGTTGGAGTGATAGCTCCTAGAGGAGAGAAAGAGTTAACTGCAGAAGAAAGACTCCTAAGAGCAATCTTTGGAGAGTCAGCCAGCGATGTTAGAGATAACTCTTTAAGACTCCCACATGGGGAGGAAGGGATAGTAATACATAGCCAGAGACTTTCTGCAGACAAAGGGGATAAACTTTTGCCTGGAGTATTGGAAGAGGTGAAAATTTGGGTTGCTAATACTAAAAAGCTTGGATATGGAGATAAGATATCTGGAAGACATGGAGATAAAAATACTGTAGCAGCAATCAGACCTGTAGAAGATATGCCTTTTACAGCAGATGGCAAACCAGTTGATATTGTTTTGACTCCGACATTTCTAAAGAGAATGAATATGGGCCAAGCAGAGGAAGTACACTTCGGCTTGTATGCAAAACTTCTAGGTGAGAAATTTGCATTCCCTCTTTTTGAGGATATAAACATTGAATGGTTAGAAAGGGAGATGAAAAAGAAAGGATTCAAGATGGAACAGAAAGTAGATCTGTTTGATGGAAGAACTGGGAAAAAATTACCTAGAAAAGTAACAGTTGGAATGAAATATGTTCTTAAGCTTCATCATATTGCAGATGAGAAAGTACATGCAAGATCAACAGGTCCATACACGGCTGTAACTCAACAGCCTCTAAGTGGAAAAGCACAAAGAGGTGGTCAAAGATTTGGGGAAATGGAAGTCTGGGCTTTAGAATCACACGGTGCTCCTTACGCATTACAAGAGATGTTAACAATTAAATCAGATGATGTTCGTGGAAGATCTTCTGCTTACAAAGCAATAATTCATGGCGAAAAGATTGAGAGTGTTAATATCCCTGAGTCATTTAAGGTCTTACTTAAAGAGTTAAATGCTCTTTGTTTAAATATGGAGTTAATTTCAAAAAAACCTGAGGAGGTTTCAGAGAATGAATAATAATAGAAACAAATTTGAAGATTTTGATGCTTTAAAGTTAACATTAGCTTCTCAAGAGCAGATATTAGATTGGTCTTACGGAGAGGTAACAAAAGCCGAGACTATAAACTACAGAACCTTTAGAGCAGAGCCTGATGGGTTGTTTTGTGAGAAGATATTTGGACCAACCAAAAACTACGAGTGTTACTGTGGTAAATATAGAAAGATTAGATACAAGGGAATAGTTTGTGATAAGTG
>DFBL01000057.1:719-4195 GCA_002366615.1 Candidatus Dojkabacteria bacterium UBA3081 | reverse complement strand
TTTCTTGAAATCCTTTGGATTATCCTTTATATATTTTTCTAGTAAGGCAACATTTAACTTAACAACAGTAGCTGGGGTTCTTAATTCATGTCCCATTATATCTATCATATCTGTCTCTTTCTTACGGGCTTCTTGAAGTTCTTTTACTTTGATTTGTAGTTCTTTAGTTTGTTCATTTACTTTCTCTTGAAGTGAGACATTAAACTCCTGCACCTCTTTGTAAAGAATTGCCCTACCAAATGCCATAGAGGCATTTATCATTATTGATTCTAAAAATTCGATATCCTCAAGTGTGTATGGACTTCCATCCCCTTTGGGGCCAAGAAGTAGGACACCATTAAGCTGAACTTTTCTATTTAGGGGCAGAATAACGAATATCTCATTCTTTTTCATGAAAGAATATATTCTTTCTATTCTTTTATCTTTACTAATCTTGCCTTCTATCTCATCACGAACAAGTACAGTACTATGACCGACTTTATCCCAGAAGTAAATTACTTGGAGAAGATCTCTAAGTGACAAATTCTCCTTCTCAATATTTTTGAGTAAAGTATAAAGTACTAAAGCATCTTTCTTCTCAAAGATAACTATGCCTACCTTTTGAATATGCAAATACTTAGTTAAAGCTGAAACAGTATGAGTACCCAACTGTTTCATATCTAACTGTGTACTAATTTTTTTAAGGAACTTCTCCCTTATCTGTATTGGGTTATCTTCATTATTCTTTAGTATTGGAATCTTCTCCTTGCCTAACTTGTTCTTAAACCAACTATAGAAAGGGATAAATAATCCCGTCATTGCTAAAGTAAATGTTAGAGATTTAGTATTAAATGGAGAAAGAAAGAAGAATTCTTGAACTGAAATGATAAAGTATAAAAAGAGTAATACAACAAAAACAAGTAAGGAAAAATGGAGCATTTTTCTTAATAAAAAGCCTATGCCAAATAGTCTGTTTTTAGTATATGAATATGTAGTTAGAAAGCTTACAACACTTATTGCGAGTGGTCCGAGTAAAGCTGAATCTGATCGTCCAGTAAATTGGGGTATCAATACATTTGTCACAAGGGCTGTTACTCCTCCAAGTATCATGGCCAATGTAATATATCTCAGTCTCAATGATTCTAGACCCTTTATTACCTCTTTACTCTTGATCAGAGAGATTATCAGGACAATTATTCCAAAAAGAAAATACAGAACAAACAAGAAAGAAAAATCACCAAAGATGACAGGAACTAGTTTTGATGGGTCGTTTAGAACAACATCTTTAACTATAATCCTTGTGTAAGACAAGACTCCAAGGATTGCTGCGAGTCCAATTACAAAGATGCTAATTGAGTCTAACTTTTTTTTAATATTGCTTCTTACAAATACGACAAAAGTAGATAAAGTAAAAGAGGTTACCAAGTATGTTGACCTAACATACCAAACAACATTTGGATTATCATAATTTACAATGATTAACCAAGATATGATTATCCAGGCTATTATACTTAAGTTGAAAGCAATTAGTCCCAATAGAGATTTATTCTCTTTATATTTAGGAATCAAAAGAGAGAGAAGGATAATATGTCCTACTATTTGTAACACATACAGAATAAATATGTACATCAAGAGTTCTTAAAAAATATATTCTATACCTTTTATATTAGAACATTCCTGATTTAGAGTCTAGTTGTTCATGGGATAATCAGTGAAGAATATTGAGACGTTGTCTTCTGCCTCTTCAAGTAGCTTTTTAACAGCCACCCTATATTGATCTTCATTTTCTCTTCCTTTGATTACTTCTGTCCAAGTATAGCCATTAGATACAAGCAAAGATAGATTTCTAATGTATTGTGCTTCTTCTGGAGAAAGTACTCTTTCCCAATCTTTGAAGAAATAATTGGCAGCACATATCATCATTGTTTGGAAATCTTCTGATTCCCTATTAAGCTTAAACCCTTCTAATTTCTTAAATTCAACTTTTTTATTTGCCAAATTAAACGCTTTTGCTCTTTTATCATCCGAAACAAAGAGTACAACATCAATACTATTTCTTTTCCCATAGTTAAAGAATGTATCACATAAGCTTTGAAAGAATGTTAAAAATTCAGAAAGACTAAGGTTATCAGCGGCTAGTCTCCTTATCTCAGCAAACTGGATATTTCCTCCTACAGAGAGCTTTTCTTCAACCTTACTACTTTTTATCCTAATTTCTCTTAGTAAATCGTTGTAGAAATCTCTCTTTTCTCCTTGCATAAGGTGTTCAATATCCAAACCTATGAACCCCCTCTGTTGTAATGTAGCAGTTGCTCCTATCCCGAGCTTGTTCTTACTTGGATAGACTGCAACGATACTTTCCTTCTTTCTGTCATAAATATCAACTTCTGGTAAATTGTTTGTTGCATTCGTTTCAGCATACACTCTCTTTCTAAAATCTCCAATCCTGTGTAATACCTTTGAGTGAATCTTTCCTTCAAAATTCATAGGTCTGTTCATTGTTGTGGATTCTGAACTATCTAATACAATACTTTCCTCATTCCTTCTCAGTATAGCTGTAAGATTGCTTCCAAGATAAGTGTTTGGATCCCAATACATAGGAGGATAGAATAGATCTGTGTATTGAATCATATTTTTCATAGAGTCCTCACTGCTTAATACAGCCTTGGCCATGATTTTCTTATTTATACTAAGCATCTTTCTCATGTCCTTATCTGTAAGGTTTTTCAAAAAGACATGCATAAGAGAATGATCTTCTCCTGTTAATTTCTCCATAGAATCTTTTTCAATTTGTAGGAATTCAATTATTCTAGATACTCCAAAATCTTCAGTTTTTTCTAATGGGTCTGTTATAATTAATATGCCATATGGCTTTAACATAGCTGCTGCTTTTTTAAGAGCTGCTAACTTCATTAAATTGGCTTCTTGAGGAGTATATTTTGGGGAATTATCTGGGGACATGGAAGTTGCATAGAGGACATTCTCTAACACAACTACGTCATATTTCCCCAAATCATTTGGGTCTAATGATGGATCTATTAGATCAAAAGAAAAATCATATTCAAAAGGAAACCCCCTTGAATTCCTCATATTTGGATTTATATCAAAGGCTTTACACTTGTAATTTTCTGGGTCCAGACTTGTTAAAATCTTTGATATTGGGGCAGGACCTGCACCTAGTTCAGCAATATTTATTATATCTTCTTGATATTCCCTCTCTTTGTAAGCGACAATAGCATCAACAACTTGTTCATTAAGTATTGCCTTAGGAGCAAAAGTCTCAAGTTTATGATATATCTCGGGATATTTTAAACTATCCCCCCATTTTTCTTTGGTTTCCTTTTCCATATATTTAGGTAATATATTATCCTATAGTTATTATACTATTTATTATATATATTTGTCTATAAACTATTATTTTAGTATTTTTATATCTTTTTTAATACATTTTTCAATTCGTCAACAGCCCTATCCCAAGAATACCCCTCTGCTCTCTC
>DFBL01000057.1:0-632 GCA_002366615.1 Candidatus Dojkabacteria bacterium UBA3081 | reverse complement strand
GCATCCCCTATTACCTCTGGGTAGCATGATCCTTTATGAGCTATTACTGGTGTCTGGGCTCTCATAGCTTCTACTACAGATATTCCAAACCCTTCATACAAAGATAGATGTATAAATGATATTGAATTAGTAAGTAGTGGTTTAGCATGTTTGTCTTCATAGAAACCAGTAAATATTACCCTGTCTTTTAATCCTAAACACTTAATCCTATCCTTAAATTTAGCTACTTGAGAATCATCATCCTTAGTAAAATTCTTACCTGCAATAACTAAGTATGGAGCTCTTTTACTGTGATTTAGTTTAACTAAAAACTCCCTGTATCCTCTTACTACTCCATCTGAATTTTTGTTTTTAGAAAGAGTTCCTCCCATATATATGAAGTATCCCCTCTGTTTGTAGTCTTTAGGTAATTTACTATCCCATCCTTTTGTACTACCTTCCTCTAGATCTCCATCTAGATATATTGTATGGATATCTTTTTTAGGATATTTAGGAAAGTACTTTCTAAAATCTTTAGTAGTATGTTTAGAGTTAGTAAGTATTGCTTTGCATCTTTTAGCTTTGTTCATCTCTATCCAATACAGTATTCTTTTAAGAGTGTTTTGTATAAATCCTTTTTCTGAATATATATT
>DFBL01000059.1 GCA_002366615.1 Candidatus Dojkabacteria bacterium UBA3081 | reverse complement strand
TTCCTCTCTTTCCATCCTATTTTCATATTTTTATTATATCAGGAATTAAACACTCTTTCCTTCTTATACTGCCTTCTTTATCTCATTTCGGTTTTAAACACTCATATCTCTAAACTGGCTATTATACAAAGATGCATAGAAGCCACCTCTCCTTAGTAACTCCTCATGATTACCTTTCTCTACAAGCTCTCCTTTATCGATTACTAATATTAGGTTGGCATTCTTAATTGTAGACAATCTGTGCGCAATTACAAATGTTGTCCTATCTTTCATTAGTCTCTCCATCGCTTCTTGAATCAATATCTCCGTTCGAGTATCTACAGAACTTGTAGCTTCATCAAGAATTAACATCGGAGGGTCATCTAACATAGCTCTAGCTATTGTTATCAATTGTTTTTCCCCTTGGGACATATTATCCGCCTCCTCATTTATTACCATATCATAACCATCGGGCAGGGAGTGTATGAAGTGATCTACATGAGCATTTTTAGCTGCCTGTATTATCTCTCCTTCTTCCTTTTTAGTACTTCCATAAGAGATATTTTCCTTAATAGTTCCATTAAACAACCATGTGTCTTGCAATACCATACCAAACATCTTTCTTACATCCTCTCTTTTCATATTTCTAATATCTACTCCATCTACTTTTATAGCCCCACTATCTACATCATAGAATCTCATTAGGAGATTAACTAATGTAGTTTTTCCTGCACCCGTAGGACCCACTATTGCTATCCGTTGCCCACTCTTTACATCCACATTGAAACCTTTTATTACATTATTATCCTCTTCATACCCAAATCTAACATTCTCAAATTTAACATCACCTTTTACATTTTTTAGCTCCTTAGGATTTTTAACATCCTTTACCTCCTCTTCCTCTTCTAAGAATTCAAAGATTCTTTCTGCTGCAGCGGCAGTTGATTGAAGTATATTTGTAATATTTGCAGTTTGAGTAATAGGTCGAGTAAACTGATTCATATACTGTATAAAGGCTTGAATATCACCAATTCTAATTTTCCCTTGTATAGCTAACCATCCACCTAATACCGATATACCTATATAGGCGATATTTCCTAAAATATTCATAATTGGGAAAAGTAATCCCGACAGAAATTGAGACTTCCATGCACTATCATATAACTCACCATTAATATCATTAAATTTCTTTAGTGCCCTCTCCTCTCCATTAAATGCTTTAATAATATTATGTCCTCCATACATCTCCTCTATATGCCCATTAATATCTGCCAATGTATCCTGTTGTTTTTTGAAAAGTTTCTGAGATTTTTTAATAATAAAAGAGATAAAGATAAAGCTTACTGGTAAAACTACTAAAGCAACTAATGTAAGCAACCAACTTATACTAAACATCATTACTAAAATCCCGAGTATGCTAGTAACCGAAGTTATTATCTGAGTCATTCCCTGATTTAGAGTTCGACTAACGGTATCTACATCGTTAGTTATTCTGCTTAATACTTCTCCATATGTCTGTTTATCAAAATATCTGATTGGTAATCTATATATTTTCTTTAATATCTTTTTTCTAAAATCATAGGTAATCTTTTGAGTAATACCTGACATAATCCAACCTTGAAAATATGAAAAAAGTAAACTAACAAGATACAAACCGATTAGAATTAATATCGTTTTACCAATAACATCAAACTGTATTTGAGGTCTTTGAGAGAAATCTACCTCCTTAATCTTATCTAATCTATCTTGTGGAACTTCAGAGAGCATTTCCTCGGGGACCATCTTCAAAATATCTTTACCTGTAGTACCCTTCGGAAGTTGAACACCCTCTGGCAGGTTATCAACTATCTGTTCATATACAATAATATTTATATAGTCATCTGCTATCTGATTAGTAATATTTCCAAGTATCCTAGGACTTAGTATCAGAAATATAGTACTAATAATAGCAAAGAGTATGACAATAATTACTGATCTTTTGTACGGAGATAAATATTTCAAAAGTCTCTTCATAGTACTTTTAAAATCTTTAGCCTTTTCCCCACCACCCATCATTCCTCGATGACCTCCTGGACCCCTTATTTGTGTATGTTTTCTCTCTTTATTTTCCATTTTCTAACTCCTTTTCAGATAACTGAGAGAAAGCAATCTCTCTATATACCTTACATTTACTAAGTAGCTCTTTATGCCTTCCTATACCAACTACCTTTCCATCCTCAAGTACAACAATCTTGTCCGCATGAAGAATTGTCCCTATCCTTTGAGCAACAATAATTACTGTAGAATCTTGAGTTATCCTTTTTAGTTCCCCTCTTAATTCGAAATCTGTTTTAAAATCTAATGCTGAGAAACTATCATCAAAAATGTAGATATCAGGCTCTGTAACTATCGCTCTAGCAATTGCTAATCTCTGCTTCTGACCTCCTGATACATTACTTCCTCCCTGTGCAATAGCAGATTTATAACCTTTTTCCATCTTAGTAATAAATTCAGTAGCTTGGGCTATTCTCCCAGCCTCTTTTACATCTTTAATACCTACACCCGGCCTCCCATACTTAATATTTGATTTTACGGTTCCAGAGAAGAGAACACCCTTTTGAGGAACATAACCAATCCTTTTTCTTAACTCTTTCTGTTTCATATCCCTAACATCCACACCATCCACTGAGACCTTTCCGGATGTTACATCAAAGAATCTAGGTATGAGATTAATAACTGTAGATTTACCACTTCCAGTACCCCCAATTATTGCTGTAGTCTCTCCTGGCTTGGCAGTAAAAGAGATATTGTAAAGGACAGGGACATCTGCATCTGGATATGAAAAGGTAACATCTTTAAACAATACCTCTCCCTTTCCTTTGGTTTTCTTAGGTTTTTTAGGATCTAGAATCTGTAACGGTGTATCTAATACTTCAGAAATTCTTTGTGCAGATACTGATGCTCTAGGTACAAGAATAAATACGATTGATATCATTAAAAAGGACATAATTACTTGCATAGAATACTGCATAAATGCCATCATATCCCCTATCTGTAAATCCCCAATATCTATTAGATTAGCACCTACCCAAATAATGGATATCATCGTTAGATTGAATATGAGCATCATAATGGGTTGCATTACAACCATTACCCTATTTACAAAGAGATTTATCCTAGTGAGTTCTTTGTTTACTTTATCAAATTTCTTCTTTTCAAATTTTTCCGTATTAAATGCTCTAATTACTCTTAACCCTGTGAGATTTTCTCTAGTAACAAGATTTAATTTGTCAATTAGTTTTTGTACTAATTTGAATTTAGGAACAGCAACTACAAAAACTACAATTATTATTACCAAAAGGACTGCTACTGCTACTCCCATAATCCAAGTCATAGAAGGAGCCATATTCGCAGCTTTAATTACTGCCCCTATACCCATAATTGGGGCAGAAAGTACCATCCTAAAGAGAATTATTACAACCATCTGAATCTGTTGGATATCATTTGTAGAGCGAGTGATAAGAGAAGCGATAGAGAAGTTGTTAAACTCACTCATAGAAAAGTTTTCTACCTTACTAAATACCTTCTCTCTAAGATCTTTAGAAAAGCCAGTCCCTATCTTTGCAGATAGATATCCCCCCATTACAGTAGCCAGTGCACCTCCCAAAGTTATTAGTAACATCCTTACCCCGGTATCCCAAATTAGGGATTGATCTTCATTTACTATCCCCTCATTTACTATCTTGGCCATATAGTCAGGGAGCGCTAGTGATGCCATTACCTGTGCATATGTTAATGCCAACATTAATAAAATGAGAACTATATATGGTTTTAGATATTTGAG
>DFBL01000045.1 GCA_002366615.1 Candidatus Dojkabacteria bacterium UBA3081 | reverse complement strand
GTTTCCTCATCCCTTATTACTCCCATTCCTACTACATAGTCATCATCTGTTTTGAACTTAATACCTCTTACACCTTTTGTATTTCTACCTAAAGCTCTGGCATCTTTTTCGTTAAATCTAATAGATTTACCTTCTCCTGTAACAAGAATAATTTCATCATTTCCAGTTGTTGGTCTAACCCAGGTTAGTTCATCATTTTTTTCTAAACTAATTGCTATTAATCCGTTTGCTCTTATCTTTTCAAATTCACTTAATTTGGTCTTTTTAACATTTCCTCCTTTAGTAACCATTAGGAAATATTTAAAGGGCTTTTTACTTAGTGCTGAATTTTTATCTTGTCCCTCTTGGATTTCTTCTGAACCCATTACTTTACCCTTAGGGTCTCTTGTTAATATTGAAGTAATTACTTCATCTTGATCAACCTGAACTAGGTTAATTAGTGGTATACCTCTTGCAGTTCTCCCGTACTCTGGTATTTCAAATATCCTAGTACTAAATACTCTACCCTTGTTTGTAAACAGTAGTAGTTCATCATGGGTATTGCAAAGTATTAAATGCTCAATGAAATCACCATCTTTAGTGTTTCCACCAGAGATTCCTTTCCCACCACGTTTTTGAATTTGATATGTTGAGGGTGGTAACCTCTTTATATATCCAGAGTGTGTAATGGTTACTAATGTCTCTTCTTGGGCTATTAAATCCTCCTCTGATATTTCATCTACTTTTCCTTTTCTTACTTTTGTTTTTCTATCATCTGCATACTTCTCTTTAATATCTATTAAGTCTGTAGTGATTATCTCTAATATTTTCTCTTGACTATTTAAAACTAGGTTGTACTCTTCGATATCCTTTTTTGTTTGTTTGTAATCATTTTGAAGTTTTACTCTCTCTAATGCTGCTAATCTTCGAAGTTGCATATCTAAGATTGCTTGAGCTTGGACTTCTGTAAATTTGAATTTGTCCATTAAGTTTGTTTTAGCAGTGTCTTGAGTTTTAGATGCTCTAATGGTAGCGATAACTTCATCGAGTACGTCTAGTGCTTTTAGTAAGCCTTCTAAAATATGTGCATGGTATCTTGCCTGTGCCAAGTCAAATTCATATCTCCTTATAGTGACAGTCATTCTAAAAGAGAGAAAGAGTTCTAACATTCTCTTTAGAGAAAGTGTAATTGGTTCTTGCTCTACTAATGCAATCATATTTGCATTAAAGGCTTTTTGCATCTCTGTAAACTTATACAGTTTGTTTAAAACTGTTTTAGGTTGTGCATCTCTTTTTAGGACAATAACTACACGAATTCCATCTTTGTTTGATTCATCTCTAATATCAGAGATACCTATAATTTTTTTGTCTCTTACTAAATCAGCAATTTTTTCAATCATAGAAGCCTTGTTAACTTGGTAAGGGACCTCAGTTATCACTATTTGATATTTACCACCTTTTCCTTCTACTATGGATGCTTGTGCTCTTTGTAATATTCTTCCTCTTCCTGTTGCATATGCGTTTAGTATTTCATTCCTATCATATATTGTTCCTCCTGTTGGGAAATCTGGACCAGGCACAATCTCTATTAATTCTTCGGGAGATATTTTAGATTTAAAATCTGGATATATTACTTCTTTCTTCTCTTCTAATCTTTTGTTAATCTTTTCAACATCTTCTTTGTAATCTAGGGAGTTTTGATTGATGTAATTCTCAATGTATTCCTCTGGTTTAGAGTTTAAAGTTTGAGGTACAACTTCAGACTTTTCTCTAATTTTTCTAAGTTCATTGTAAATTGCTTTTCCTTCCCATTGATTTTCCCTCTTTATCATCTCAATTAGAGCATCTATTAGCTCTCCTAGATTATGAGGAGGTATTTGTGTTGCCATTCCTACTGCAATACCTTGGCTTCCATTAGCTAAAAGGTTTGGAAATAGGGCTGGTAAGACAGTTGGTTCTAGTCGAGTACCATCATAGTTGGAAACATATGTAACAGTTCCTTTGTTTAAATCTTTAAGTAATTCTGGAGTAATCTTTCCCATTCTAGCCTCTGTGTATCTCATAGCTGCTGCGGGGTCTCCATCTATGGAGCCGAAGTTTCCTTGTCCTTGAACTAGAATATATCTAGTTGAAAACTCTTGGGCCATTTTAACTAATGTTGGATATACTACACTCTCTCCATGTGGGTGATAGTTACCAGAGGTGTCTCCAGCTATTTTTGCACATTTTCTGAAATGAGATGATGGACTTAGACTTAAGTCGTTCATTGCTACTAATATTCTTCTTTGCGAGGGTTTAAGACCATCTTTTACCTCTGGTAGTGCTCTAGAGACAATAACGGACATAGAGTAATCAATGTAGTTTGATTTCATTTCATCAACAATAGAGCGAGGAGTTATCTCCCCCGCTTTAAAGGTGAGATCGAAATCTAACTCATTATCGTCTTGTAAGACTCCTTCTCCAGGTTCATTATTTTGGACCTGGACTTCTTCTGTTGCTTCTTTTATTATTTTTTTCTCTTTGTCAGACATAGTTTTCAAGTATACTTTTTAGAATGAATTCTTTTTAATATTATCCTTAATTTCCTGTGCTTTTTCTTCTTCTGTTAATTCTTGTTCTCCTTCTGGTTGTGGAGCTGAGAATTTCTGATCCTCTTCTAATTCGGACAATCTCTTTTGTGCTAGCTCCTCTGCAGCCTTTTTAAACTCTGGAGTCTCTTGCATTTCTTCTTGTATCGGTCTAAATATATTCATATTAAATATATTAAAAAATTAAATATCTAGATTAGCTCTTTTAGCATACTTTTGTATAAAGCGTCTTCTAGGAGGAACTTCTGTTCCCATTAACATATCAAAAGTCTTCTCTGTTTCTTGAGCATCTTCTATTCTAACCTGTTTTAGTGCTCTAGTTTGAGGATCCATAGTGGTATCCCAAAGCTGTTCTGGATTCATCTCTCCTAACCCTTTAAATCTATTAGTAGTTGGATTCTTACCAGCTTCTTTAGCCTTTGCAACGAACTTATCTTTCTCTGCATCATTTAAGAAGTAATATTTCTTTTTTCCAATCTCTACCTTATGAAGAGGTGGTTGGGCAACATATATGTACCCACCCTCTATCAAAGGTTTAAAGAATCTGTATAGTAGGGTTAATACTAATGTTGTGATATGTAAACCATCTACATCTGCATCACTCATTATTATTACTTTATGATATCTTAGTTTACTTACATCTAGAGTAGAGCCTATCCCAACTCCAAGTGCAGTAGTAATATCTTTAAATTCATTGTTTCCTAATACTCTATCTACCCTATATTTATGTGTATTAATTATCTTACCTCTTAAAGGTAATACGGCCTGAGTATGTCTGTCTCTTCCCTGTTTGGCACTTCCTCCAGCGGAGTCTCCCTCTACAACATATAGTTCACAATCTTCTGGTTTGTTACTAATACAATCGGCTAGTTTCCCCGGTAGTGTTGTACTATCTAGAGCACTTTTTCTAATTACAGCATCCCTTGCTGCTTTTGCAGCAGCTTTTGCTTTGTATGAAAGTATTGCTTTTTCAATTATAGACTTTGCTTCTTTAGGATGTTCATCAAAGTAAGTTAGTAAACCATCTCTTAATACTTTTGCTACTATTCCTTTGACCTCTGGGTTATTCAACTTTATCTTTGTTTGACCTTCAAATTGAGGGTCTCTAACTTTAACAGATATAACTGCAGTGAGTCCCTCTCTAACATCATCTCCATTTAGGGTGCCACTTACACCCTTTAGCATTTCTGAGTTTTGTGCGTATGTATTAACAGCACTAGTTAGGGCTGTTCTAAAACCTGAGAGATGTGTACCACCCTCTGGGTTAATAATGTTGTTTGTATAGCACAAGACATTCTCATCCATACCGTGGGTATATTGTATTGCAGCTTCTACTAATACTGTGTCTTGCTCCTTTTTAATGTAGAAAGGGTCATCATTTATCAGTTTCTCATCTATATTCATAAACAGAACATACGATTTGATACCATCTTCAAAGTAGAGGTTAAACATTTTAGGAGGTTTGCCTTTCTCTACTCTTTCATCTTTGACTGAAATCTTTAGACCAGCTGTAAGGTATGCATGCTGTCGACACTTTTTTACTATCTCCTTAAAATCAAAATTGATATCAGGAAATATCTCTCTATCAGGGAAGAATCTATGTTCAGTACCAGTCTCATTTTTAACAGTTCCTACCTTTTTAACAGGTGCTTGAGGAATACCTCTTTTGTATTCCTGTTCATATATTGAGTTATCTCTTTTTACTTTTGTAATCATCCACTCCGAAAGAGCATTTGTACATCTCATACCT
>DFBL01000044.1:37060-37467 GCA_002366615.1 Candidatus Dojkabacteria bacterium UBA3081 | reverse complement strand
TAGAGTATGTTAAGGTTATGAAGGAAAGGGCTGAGGACACTAGAATAGCTGTAAGACAGGTTAGACAAGACTATAGGAAAGATATAGATGAAGCTGAAAAAGAGGGTTTCTTTGAAGATCAAGCAGATAGATTAAGAGAAGAGGGAGAGAAACTGGTTAAAGAGAGTAATGAGAAAATAGAGGAGATTAGAGAAAAGAAAGAAGAAGAGCTAATGAGAATATAATAATTTAAAGTATATCCAGCATGTCAATTATAATAAACATTGTCCTGTTCGCTTTTGTAGTTAGTATCCTAACCTTCATTCATGAGTTAGGACACTATCTTGCAGCTAGGATTGTTAAGGCTAAGGTTTTAGATTTCTCAATAGGTTTTGGACCTAAGATTTTTTCAAAAAGGATTAAAGGTA
>DFBL01000044.1:30275-37011 GCA_002366615.1 Candidatus Dojkabacteria bacterium UBA3081 | reverse complement strand
AAAACAAGAGTAAGACAGCTCAAATCTTTGTTATATTAGCAGGAGTTACTATGAATATTTTGCTTTCTATAATTCTGTATACAGTATTTTTAGGTTACAACAATTGGAGAATGGAATTAGGTGTTGATTATGCAGATTTCAAACCAGTTGGGGCTAAAGTGGTTAAAGAGAGAATATCAGATATTCCCTATGAATTAGCAGATGAGGGTGGTGCGCTAGACTCTGGAATGTATGAAAAAGGATATATTGCTTCTATTAATGGTATAGATATAGAGGATTCTGTTCAGTTAGTTGAAGTCTTAGAAGATAGTCGTTCTGAGTTAGCTACTGTTTACGCTTGTAATCTTGATCAGGAGTGTGATTTTTTTGAAGTAATACTAAGTGAGGAAGGAAGAATGGGGGTATATACTGGTTACAATCATCTGGTATATATTGACTATTCAAACAGAAAGGTCTTCTCTGGAGTGTTTCACTCAATAAATATTGTTAAGATAACTGGAGAGGTTTTCTCCTCAATGTTTTCTACTGCTAAGCAGACTGGAGACTATTCAGAGCTTTCTAATACTGTTAGTGGACCGATAGGTATATATTTCATAATAGATTACTTCAAGACATTGGGGGTTATTACCTTTATTAGTATCTTAGCTGATTTATCTATATCTTTAGCACTTATTAACCTCTTACCTATACCCGCACTAGATGGGGGTAGGGCAGTTATTCTTCTAATAGAGTCTGTTTTACGAAAAGATTTAAATGAAAAGGTTGAAAAAACTATAATTAATGTTAGCTTTATCTTGTTAATATTTTTGGTTATAGTAGTTATGATTAAGGACATAATAAATATTGAAAGGTTGCAAAGTTTGTTCGGATAGGTTATCTTTTTAATACAGAATTAACAAGGTTGAAGAATGAAATTTAGATTAACAAAAACTAGTAAGATAGTATCCTTTATCTCAATAGGACTTCTTTCTTTGTTACTAGGATTTTTAGTATGGAGGGTTAATAATAGGAAACCAGATCAAACACTTGCTCCAGTAGATAGTAGTGCTGCAGAAGGTTTCTGTTTGGATGTTGATCCCAACTATATATTTCCTCTTACAGAAATGCAGGTCTGTGGTTATGGATGTTTTAAGTATCCAGCGCAGTGTCCACCTGAGAGGTCATTTACAATAAATGTTCCTGTTGCAGGAACATATACTGTAACTGGGGTAGTTGCTAGGGGGCATGAGTATGGACCAGATGCACCTGTATGTACCAACCTATGTCAATGTCAAAATTATGAAAGTTTCCATTTAGATATAAATGGAACAACGGGTAATATTGCAAAAGATGATATAACCAACCAAAAGGATAATAGTTGTTACAGTTGTACTGGTACTGATGGGTGTCCAGTGACTGTAATATCTCAAGATTTAGGGGTGTTTACTTTCAAAGAGGGCAGTAATTCAATAAAAATGTCCTCAGATGCTCCTGGTTGTTGTGATGATGGTGGAGTGCCTCCGTGTGGTTCACCATATAAGTATTCTCCAAATAGTGTACAAGTTGTACAAGTTTGTTTGTATCCAATGTGTGGTGATGGGGAATTAGCAGAAGACGAAGATTGTGATCCAACATCTGATGCAGAAAATTTTGGTTGTCCAGCTGGCTATCAATGCCTCGATGATTGTACATGTAGTGCTGTAGCAAAAAATATTTGTGATGGGATTGGTTCTGAGTGGATATCAAAACCAACAGGGGATATTAACTTTGATTCTAATATATCTTTTAGTGCTACTGCCGGAGATTCTACCGGTGTAAGTCTCTCTAGTATAGAGGCTTTTCTTTGTGAGGGTACCCAACTAACATGTTCTAGTACCTCTGGTCAATCTATATCAGTAGTCTCAGCAGGAAGCGATGGAGATTCGACTATAGATTTCTCAGGAGTTCTTAGTAGCTCCACTAGGAGATTAAGCCCCGGTGAATACACGCTAACAGCCATATGGGAGGATATTTTGCAAGGTACTGGTGCTGATTGTACACTAACAACGACATTTACTATATTGGAGGAAGAAACAAATCCTAATTGGGATATCTCAAAGAGTGTAGTAGAGCAGTGTATAGATGATAATACAGAAAGCCCAATATCACGCTTAACATATACAATAACGGTGGAAAACACAGGAGATGGATCAGGGACGATATCTAAAGTAGAAGATGTTTTAGACAACAAGGTATTGGGAGCAGGATTAGTACCTAACAATATTACATCTCCAGGAGAATATTCAACAGGAAAGATAGTATGGGATTACACATCTTCCCCCTTATCAATAACAGCAGGTTCAACAAAGACATATACATATAAGATAGATGTAGATAAAGATAGTTTTGGGATATACAACAATACAGCAACCTTAACACCAGTGGGTAGTGCAGATATACAGGCATCAGCAACGATAGAAGCAGATTGTAATATTGTACAACCTGAGGAACCAGAACCAGAAGGACCAATACCTCAGACAGGGATTTTTGATAGAACAATTGGGAGAATATTCACTGGAATAGTGTTACTTCTGTTCGGAGTAGCCGTTTACAATATCCCTAACAGAGCATTTCTAATCCAAAACAGAAAACCAAACTATAAATACAGAGATAGATTTGAAAAGAAGGTGGATAAGAAGTAAAATAGTGTGATATAATCCCAAAGTCTTAAGTTAAAGAAGGTAAATAATGGCTGTAATAGTTCATGCTAATGAAAATATAGATAATGCTCTTAAAAGGCTTCATAGAGAAGTAATGAGGGAAAAGATTTTGGAAACATACAGAGACAGAGTATACAGAATTAAAAGAGCTGACTTAGATATCCAAAAGAGAAGAGAGTGGGCAAAAATGAAAAGAAGAAGAAGAACTGCTGCAAGAAGGGCTAAGTAAATTATTAATTTTTACAGATGTCACTTATCCAAAATATTAGAAAGGAGATGTTTAATGCTTCTAAGGAAGGGAATGCCAACCATGCAGATATCTTAAAGATGGTTATAGCTGATATCCAAAATGAAGAGAAATCTCTAGGGAAAGAGATATCAGATGTAGAGATCATCAAAATTATCAGAAAACAAGTAAAAAAGATAAAGGATTCTATAACGGAGTTTGAAAAGATGGATAGGGAGGACCTAATCTCTAAAGAGAAAGCTCAACTTGAAGTTTTAAAAAAGTATCTTCCTGCTTTAATGGCAAAGGAAGATATTAAAAAGGTTGTTGAAAAGGTAATAAATGAAACTGATGCAAACAGTATTAAGGATATGGGAAAAGTTATGGGAGCAACAATGAAAGAATTAGAAGGAAAGGCAGATGGAAGTATAGTTAAGGATGTTGTACAGAGTTTACTCTCTTGATATAAAAATATGCAATTAAATATTTTTAACAAAGAGTTTGTACAAAAGGTTGAACCCACCTTTAATCTTTCCTTTGATGATATATATGATGGCTATTTAAAGATTTTCAATAGATATGATACAGGAGATATTAACATTGTTTTTGTAACAAGGGAGCGTATAGAAGAGCTAAATAGTAAATACAGAAACATAGGTGCCCCAACAGATGTGCTTTCTTTCAATATATCGGATACTCCAAAGATTAGTGAAATATATATATCTCCAGAATATGTCTATGACTCTTTTCAAGAAGATAGTTTTGAAGAGGAAATGCTAAGATTAATAATACATGGTACACTTCATCTATTAGGGTATAGCCATAAAGAGCATCTTAAAAAAATATCTGAGGAAGAGATGTTTGTGCTCCAAGAAAAATTACTTTTAAGGTATAAAAAGATATGTTCTTAATAACAGGATTAGGAAATCCAACTAAACAATATGAAAACACTCCTCATAATGCAGGATATATGTTTGTCGACAGGTTAAGAGAAGAATTGTTAGAGAATGGAGCTCTAGAGGTATCCAAGTGGAAGAATGAGAAAAAGATGTTTCTCTCAGAGATATGTAGGATTAAAAAGGACGGAGAGTTAATTGTTCTTTTACAAAAGCCTCTTACCTTTATGAATAATTCAGGAGATGCTGTTAATCTTCTTTTAAGGAAATATCCTAAGTATGAATACATATTAGTCCATGATGATTTGGATATACCTTTGGGTAATCATAAGGTAGTGTATGGGAAATCTCCTAAGGGTCATAATGGAGTCTTAAGTGTTGAAAGAGTAGTAAAACAGAAAGACTTTTTAAGAGTAAGACTAGGGATAGAAAACAGAGGGAAAAAAGTAATACCAGGAGAGGAGTATATTCTAATCCCTTACAGTAAGAAAGAGTTAGGTATTTTAAAAGGAAGTATCCAAAAGGCTATAGAAACTTTTCTTAGGGAATACTTAAAACTTTAATATCCTCACTACTATAAATATCTAAGACTTCACTTTTAGAGTGAAGTATAAGTCTTTGATCATCTCCCAATACAGTACTTACGTTCTCATCATCTATGACGATCCCCATATTAAGTATATTAATGTTTTCATCCAAGACAAAGTATATGCCCCCAGGGGTATCTATACTAGACTCAACACCATACTGATTAAGGTACTGATGCAACGTATCTATATATTTAATTTCCACAGAGTATCTCTCCAAGCTATTTTCCATTCTGAAATAATCTATCAACACAGGCTCTATTGCTAGATTCTGTTCAAAATATGCTTGTGAGAGGATTCTGTATGAATTAAATCCACCAAAGGGAGAAGCAATTTTGTTTAAGAAAGAGGCATTACTGGAAACAAGATACTTACCTGTAGAGATACTTTTGATAAAGCTAATCATCTGCTTTCTATCTATTTCCAATATATTAGAAACACCATCACTATCAGTATCCCAATCATATCTATCATGAATTTTGTCATAATCTTTGTCCAAAACCATTGAATTTTTTACAAAATGATTAGCTTTGTTGTATGTATTTAAATTCATAAATATATTTACACCAAAAAGTATAACAGAGAGAGAAATTAGAAAGTAAAAAAGTATTTTTAGTAATTTAATCTCTTTTAGATATCGTTTGTAAAACATTAGTAAAAAGAGAAAAGAAAGAAGTATCTCAATTGCAAAAGTAGGATTAAAAATGTAGCTTGCGAAGTAGTTTGTAGCAAATATATTACCTAAAATTGTAAACTGCCTTTGAATAGGAAAGAATATCCTTGAATATGAAAAGAGTATATCTGCAAGGAAATGAGACATAGTTCCAATTAGAAATGAGAGCTGTATTACATTAAGTAGTTCATCCGTTAGAACCTTTCTATTTCTTTTGTTTAAGAACTTTTTAAGAAACCAGAAGAAGAGATTAAGGAATATCCATAGAAAGAGGTAAAGAACAATAGAGTGAGTAAATATCAAATGGTGTAGAAAGGAAGGGATATTCACTATCCTAAGAATCAATATATCTATATCTGGAAGTATTCCAAAAAGAATACTAAAAATCATTACTAGAAGCTGTTTTTCTGTATTAAGTTTTGATATCTTTTTCTTTTGAATACTCTCATTTAGAATGTATGATATTGGCCCATGTGCTATGTACATATTAAAGATATTTATTAAATATTCTTCCTAATTATACACTTTGTTGTTAAAATTAGCCTGAATATGAAAAACTTTACAAAAGATTTCCTTGAAATATTTCAAACTCCTAAAATAGAGAGGTATTTAAGTATTACGCTTTCCCAGCAGTATCAGGAATTTTTAGCTGATATATTAGGTAAAAAGCTTGGAAAGAGTATATATCTAGTATCAGAGGAAAGTATTAAACCAGAGTACAAAGAGATTACCATTGGTCAAAGATTGAATCCTGAGATATTTACTAAGTTAGGTTATGAAAATGTAGAAAGGGTATGGAGTAGTGGTGAGTATAGTATTTTGGGTGAAAATATATTGATATGGCCATACAGTGCTAAGTATGTTTACAGAATTACTCTTTTAGGGGATGAAATAGAGGTTATAGATATTGTAAAACCAGATAGTAGGAAAAAGGTAGATAGTGTTAAAAGGGCCCGTTTCTTTCAAAAAGATGAGAGACTTGTAATCGGCAATGAAGGAGATGAAGAGTTACTAGTGATAGAGTGTGTTCCTAATGTTTTTTTGGAAGAGGGGGTATTAGATATGGGTATAAGGTCTTTACCATATTTCTCAGTAGCATCTTTAACTAAATCAAGTATCAATATTTTGGATGATTACAAAAAAAGAGGATATGAGATATGGTATTTAACAAATGATCTTTTTAAATATGATAGTGAGGGGGAGCTAAGTAAATATATAGATAGGGTATATGAGATATCAGATGAGATAGAAAAGACTTTAAAGAAGGGGTTTTTGTATGAGAAAGCTAAGATATTACTGTTAACAGACACGGAGGTTTTAGGAGGTGTTTTGCTTAAACATGACAATCTGAGCAAAGATATTGATCCATCTTCTGTAGAATTACTTAAAAAAATATTTGTGGGAGATTTTGTTGTACATGAGGATCATGGGGTTGGGAAATTTTTAGGCTTAACAGAAAAGGAAAACACTCAATACATTGAAATAGCATATGCTGGAAATGATAGGTTGTATGTACCTTTGTACTCTTCGCAAAAAGTTATGAAATATATTGGAAGTGGGAAGGCTAAACCCATATTAACTGGTTTAAATAGTGGGGTATGGAAGAGAGTTTCCAAAAAAGCTAAAGAGGATGTAGAAAATGTTGCTAGAGAGCTTCTTCAAATATATGCATTAAG
>DFBL01000044.1:18697-30251 GCA_002366615.1 Candidatus Dojkabacteria bacterium UBA3081 | reverse complement strand
AAAAGATTTAGAAAAGGATACCCCTATGGATAGACTTTTGGTCGGAGATGTAGGTTTTGGAAAAACAGAGATTGCCTTAAGAGCTTCATTTGCTGTTGTTAATGCAGGGATGCAGGTGGCAGTACTTGCACCTACTACGGTTCTTGCGAATCAGCATTTAAGGGTGTTTAAAGAAAGATTTAAAGAGTACCCATTTAAGATATCCATTATCTCTAGACTGCAAAGTAGCTCTGAAAAGGAATTAACAAAGGAGGAGTTAAAGAAGGGGAAGGTTGATATTCTAATCGGTACTCATGCAATACTTTCCAAAGCTGTTAAATTTAGAGATTTAGGATTACTAATTGTTGATGAAGAGCAAAAGTTTGGAGTAAAGCAGAAAGAGAAGTTAAAGAGTAGTAGAGTAGATACACATATACTTTCAATGACAGCGACACCAATACCTAGGACTTTAAATCTTTCCTTAATGGGTGTTAGAGACATCTCTGTTTTAGCTATAGCTCCCTCTGGGAGGAAGAGTATTAAGAATGAATTTATGAAGTTTTCCTTTGAAAGAGTTAAGCAGTGTATTCTAAGAGAGTTAAGAAGAGATGGGCAGGTTTACTATCTGCATAATCGAGTAGAGAGTATATATGCGCTAGAAGAGAGGTTAAAAGAGTTAATTCCAGATATGAGGATAGAGGTAGCTCATGGGAGATTGAGTGGAAAGAGGTTGATTGATGTAATGGAGAGGTTTGTTAATCATAAAATAGATGTGTTACTTTGTACCACCATTATCGAAAATGGTTTAGATATCTCTAATGCTAATACCTTGATAGTAGACGATGTTAACAAGTTAGGCCTATCTCAGATGTATCAAATTAGGGGGAGAGTAGGAAGGGGTGATAAACAGGCTTATGCATTTTTTCTGTATGATCAGTTAAAGGGAGATGCCTCATTGAGATTGGAAGCTTTACGAGAATCAGAGGCTTTGGGTTCTGGTTTTATCCTTTCTAACAGGGATTTAGAAATAAGGGGGGCAGGTGATATTCTTGGTAAGAAACAGAGTGGTACTATCAACTCAATTGGGTACGGATTGTATACACAGCTATTACATGACCAAATTGAAAAATTAAAATCTAGTAACAACGGCGATTAGGTATGTATAAATAATTTTCACTTGTTAGCTTCCAATTTCTAGTCTAATATCTATACCATGTCAACCGTATTGTATAGAAAATATCGTGCTCAAGATTTTGATGAACTAGTTGGACAGGAGCATATTACAAAGATACTTAAGAATGCTGTTAAAAGTGATCAGCTATCTCATGCATATCTTTTTGTAGGCTCTAGAGGTACTGGAAAGACTAGTACTGCTAGGATATTAGCAAAGGCTGTTAACTGTCTTAAACCTAAGAAAGATGGGAACCCTTGTAACAAATGTGAGGTATGTCAAGCAATTACTAATGGTAATTACATGGATTTAATTGAAATAGATGCTGCTTCTAATAGGGGTATTGATCAGATTAGAGAGTTAAAAGAGAGAATAGAGTTCGCACCTAGTAAGGGACGATTTAAGGTATACATTATCGATGAGGTTCATATGATGACTAAGGAGGCATTCAATGCTCTGCTAAAGACCCTAGAGGAGCCTCCAGCCCATATAATGTTCATACTAGCAACTACAGATGTGCATAAGTTACCTCCTACTATCCTATCTAGATGCCAAAGGTATGATTTTAGATTGGGTACCAAGGAAGAGATAACTGGAATGTTGGAAGAGATAATATCTAAGGAGAAGATGAAGATAGAGGGAGAGGGTTTGGATATTATTGTAAGAAATGCAAGAGGAAGCTATAGGGATGCTCTCTCTTTGTTAGATGTAATAGTTAATAGCCAATTGAAGAGTGAAAATGCTAAAAAGATTACATTAGGGGAAGTAAAAGCTGTTTTAGGAATTCCTGAAGTATATATGATTAATGACCTTTTGACAGCACTAATTGAACAGGATGCACAAAAGGCTCTCTCATGTATAGAGGAATTAGAACAGAAGGGAACAAATCTCGTGCAGTTTACAAGTTTTACATTAGAGATATTAAGAGAGATTCTAGTTGCTAAGATATCTGGGGAGGATGTAGGAGAGTATACATTCGCTACAGATTTACAATTAAGAGACATTATGGTTTTGGTTAAAGAATTTCTTAATGTAGAGAGAGAACTAAAGAGTACTACTAATCAGATTTTAATACTTCAACTCCTTATCCCGACCTTTGTTACAGAGGGAATTGTTAAAAAAGATACAACAGCAAAGGTTAAGGGTAGTAAGGGTGTTAAAGAAAACAATACGATAGTAGAGAGTAAAAGCGAGAGTGTTGAGGTTGTTAATGCTGATGTAATAGAGTTGGATATTGAAGAAATTGAGAAGAACTGGAAAGAAGTTGCTAATGGAGTTAAGCCTCTTAATACTCATCTGTATGCCTTTTTAGGAGCTTCTCACCCTATCAAGATTAGTAAAAATATATTGAGTATTGAGGTACCATTTAAATTCTACAAGGATCAGATAGAGAGTCCTGCTAGTAGGGAATTAATAGGGAAGGTAATATTTGATGTGTTTGGAACACACTGTAAGATAGATTGCACTGTTAATGATGGAGTAAAGCCTAAACTACAATCAACCCCCGATGTTGTATTACGAAATGTTCCTGTCATTAAGACAAAGAAAGAGAAAATGCAGAGAAAAGAGAAGAGTTCATCGGTAGATATTGAGGCGATTTTCGCTGGTATGTAGTATGGTAATTATGTATAATCCTGGTATATATTTTAATTTTTATTAGATTTGCAATGTTAAATCCAAAAGAGTTGTTAAATATGCAAAGAGAGGCAAAGAAGATGCAAAAGAGATTAAGAGAGAAAAAGATTTCTGGAGAATCTAAAGATGGCATGTTAAAACTTTTCATGAATGGAGCTCAAGAGTTTGAGGATGTTTGGGTAGATGATGTGCTTTTAGACCCAGAAATGATGGATAGGTTCAAAAAGGATATGAAAGAGGCATTTAAAGAGTATCAAAAGAAGCTTCAAAAAGAGATGGCTCAGGATATGGATATAGACAAGCTTAAGGGTATGTTTAGTTAATATGTCTGTACTACCTAAATCTGTTGAAAATGTAATTAATGAATTTAGTAAACTTCCTGGTATAGGTCCTAAGTCTGCATCTAGGATGGCTTACCATTTTTTAAGGTCTCCTAACAAAGATGCTACTCAATTGGGAAAATCTCTAATAGAGATGGATGAAAAGACCAAGTTTTGTTCTCTTTGTTTTAATGTTACAGACCAAGAGATTTGTGATATTTGTAGTAACCAGCAAAGAGATAGTACGCAGATATGTATTGTAGAGGAGCCTCTGGATGTTGTTGCGTTTGAGAATTCTGGTATATACAATGGGTTGTATTTTGTACTGGGGGGAGTTATTTCCCCTGCAGATGGTATATCTGCTTCTGAGTTGAGATTTGGGGAATTAGAAAAGAGGGTAAATGATTTAGTTAAAGAGGTAAACAAAAAGATTGAGATCATTGTAGCTACTAATCCTAGTTTAGAGGGAGAGGCCACCGCGAGCTATATTCAGGACATATTTAATAATTTGTATAAAGAGGGTAAAATACAAATAACTAGATTAGCGATGGGACTCCCAACAGGCGCAGATTTAGAATATGCAGATAGATTGACATTAAAAAGAGCTTTGGAAGGGAGAAGAGATATTTAAGTATTAAATTAGGAAGTGTATGAAGCTGTATTCAACGTTAGATAGGGGGGTTGTAGATATAATACCCAATAAAGAGGGGGAGGTATCGATATATAGCTGTGGTCCTACAGTATATTTTAGAATGCATATAGGAAATATTCGAGCATATGTTAATTGGGATATATTGCATAGGGCTTTAGTGTATCTGGGTTATGATGTTAAAAGGATTATGAATATGACAGATGTTGGGCATATGACATCGAAAGATGATTTTGGGGATGATTTTGGGGAAGATAAAGTTGATAAGCAAGCACAAAAGGAGGGTATACAACCTCTAGATATAGCTAATAAATACATTGAAACTGTATTAGAAGATTTTAGAAACTTAAATATACTAGCACCAAACGGCAGTGAGATAACTAGCGAAATAATATATATGGACGTTAACAAATATGGGTGGACTAGGGCAACGGAATATATTGAAGAGATGATAGAGATGATAAAGAAGATGGAGAAGAATGGATATACCTATGAAACTAAACAAGCTTTGTATTTTGATGTTAGTAAATTAAAGGACTATACAATATTTACTGGACAGGATTTAAGTGAAAAGGAGGTTGGTGTAAGAGAAGAAGTTGGGGTAGATTCAGACAAAAGGAATCCTGCAGATTTTGTACTGTGGATGAAGAGAGTAGGTAAATACAAAGAGCATATTATGAATTGGGAATCTCCTTGGGGAAATGGTTTCCCAGGCTGGCATATTGAGTGTTCCACAATGAGCACAGCAATCTTTGGAGAATACTTTGATATTCATACTGGTGGTGTAGATCATATCCCTGTTCATCATACTAATGAGAGAGCACAAAATATTGGAGCGTATGGACACCCTTCCGTTAAATATTGGATTCATAATGAGTGGCTTGTTAACAAGGAGGACTTAAAAATTTCTAAGAGTAGAGGTGGTGCCGATACACTACCTGAGATAGTACAGCTAGGTTTCAACCCTATGGATCTTAGGTACCTATTTATGTCAATAAACTACAGAACAAGAATTTCTTTCTCAAAAGAAGCATTAGAGGGTGCTAGAAATGCTAGATTGGCATTGATTAGAAGATTAAAAGAGCTAGGAAAGGAAGAGGGGAATGTAATTGAGAAATACAAAGAGGATTTTAAAAAGGAGTTGGAAAACAATTTAAATATATCTGGGGTATTAGCTTTAGTAAATGACTTACTTAAATCCGACTATCCAAAGGAAGATATATTAGCAACGGTATATGATATTGATAGGGTATTGGGTCTAGATTTAGAGTCAGAAAACAACAAGGAGGATGAAAGTACGGATGAAATTAAAGATCTTTTAGAGATTAGACAAGAGGCTAGAAAGAAGAAAGATTTTAAGGAATCAGATAGATTGAGAGATTTAATATATGAAAAGGGGTATAGGGTTTTAGATACCTCCACTGGTCAGGAAGTAAAAAAGATAGATGAGTAATCAAAATACATTTACACTTGAATTTAGTCCAAAGGAAACACCTAAGGTTAGGGATATTTTGTTAGCTAATAATTGGGTAGAAGAGAGAGAAAGGAATGAGTATGTACATTTTAGATTTAGAAGTCCTAATGGTACAGTAGGAATTATGTATACAAGTGGTAAGTTAGTGTTTCAAGGTAAAGAAGATTTAACATCCTTAGTATCTAGTATTAAGAAGATAGAGGAAGAAGAGGGTGTAGTAGAGGAGTTTACTTCTCATTTAGGTGTTGATGAAGTTGGTAAGGGAGACTATTTTGGTCCTTTAGTTGTAGTAAGTTGTTTTGTTACAAAGGACTTTTACAAAAAGATTAAGCTTTTGGGTTTTGCAGATTCTAAGAAGTTTTCAGACAAGAAGATATCTTCTCTTTTTAATATGGTAAAAGATTATCCATACTATTACTCTTCGATTGTAAGACCAGAGGAGTATAACGGGCTTGTTAAGGAGTATAAAAATGTATCTATTTTACTTGCTAAACAACACTCCCTAGTTATTGAAAAGGGTTTAAAAGATCTTAAAGAGAAAAATATTGATTGTGCGTATGTAGTCATAGATCAATTTTCATCTTCAAAAAGTAGGGTGATTAATGAATTGGGGGAGTTAGGTAATAGTGTTAGATTAATACAACATCATAAAGGAGAATCAGATATAGTGGTTGCTGCAGCTTCTATTATAGCGAGGGGTATATTTGTGCAGGAGTGGGAGAGTATGAATAGTAAATACTCGTTTGAATTTCCTAAGGGAGCGTCAAATGTAATAGAACAAGCCAAGGAATTTGTACAAAGGTATGGTAGGGAGGAGCTTTCTAGGGTAGCAAAGATTGGGTTTAAAACAACAAAACAGGTTCTTACTTCTTCTTAGTTTTAACTTTTTTCGATTTTCCTTTGTTTTGATTTAGGTATTTTAATCCTAAAACAGAGATAATCAATATTATTGCTAATGTAAATATCTCAGGTAGATATGAATTTATTTCAAGCTCAACCTTTTGGGGATTTGAATCAATACCATTGTATATTTCTGCATACACTATTCTTTTACTAAAGAGGTCTGAAATATGCCATGAGGTAACTTCAAATTGATTTTCATATATTTCATCTGGATATATTTCTTCTTCTTGCCTATTAACATATTCATATGTTGGTTTGTAAGCGTTTCTTTCGTTAAACACATCTATTCTACCTTGGGGTGTAAGAACATAGTTGGAGTTATTAAGTATTAGATATTTTAGTTTAAGTGGTGTTAAAAAGGGTATTCCTTTTTGGACTAGCTCAATATCTGTAGAGTATGATTCAGTTGTAATACCTCTAACATCATTTTGTTCATTTACAACATCTAAGATTATTAATTGAGCAATACTGCTAATTATAGAGACATTTTGATTATCAACAATTGGTGTTATTGTAAGGATATTAAAGTATGTACCTTCCCTAATATTAGCTATTGGGTATATCTCATATTTGATATTAAAGGATGAATTCGCAGATACAGTAATTGTATCTGTATCCGCTTTTAAGAATATCTCATTTTCTTCTTCAGAGATTTCATCATTTCTAGGATTATATCCATAAGGGGTGATAGTTAGCTCTACATCAAAGGCTTCGCTATTTTTGTATACAACAGAGGCATATTTTCTCTGTCCCTTAGCTAAAGTAATTCTTCTTATAGCTGGATCTATACTATTAGCACTCACTAAAGACATACCGCACAGGGTATAGATGATAAAAAGGGATATTATTATTTTAAAGATTTTTATACTCTTTTTTCTGTTTTCTTCTTCCATGTTCTAATTATTATAGCAAGAAGAAGAGTAAGAAGGATAGCTATTATTATCTTCCAAGGTATAATCCAAAAAGTTGTTTCTCCATTTAATACAGCGAAGCCCGGTTGGAAGGTTCTGTAGGTTACTAATAGTTTGGCTTTCATTGGTCCAAGTGCTATTGCTTTATTTGGGGATAGATAACTTGATTGATCCCAGTAGTCTTCATAGTTTCCGATATTGTCTCTTAGTAAACTTTGATTATTTTTGTTAAAAGGTACTCTTGCTACCTCCTGTCTAAAGATGTTTTCTATAATAATTTCTCCTGTTGGTGTTATATGAGTGTCTCCTAGGTTTTTAATTTTTGTTAAGAAATTAACCTCTATTTTTTCATATGTTTTCTTATCTGTTACAAATCGTAGTAATTCAGCATTCTCTATAAAGTCATCACCGATCTGTATTAAGAATGGAGTACCAGCTGCTAAATTAGCAAATGCAGCGGTAATATTTTGCTGTACATCACTTTCGGATATTAGAAATATCTCAGCATTAAATTCTCCTTTTGTTGCATCTTCTGGAACTTCTATTGTATATTTCAGCTTTGTATTTTTGTTAGGTTCTAGATATATCGTATCCTTTTCTACAGTAATCCATTTGGAAGCAGAGTAGGGAGCAATTGCATCATCTTCAGGGGTTAGGATAATAGCGGTACCTGGTTGGTTTTCTATCTGTTGAAAGCCACTAATATATACTCTATAAGTATCTCCTTCTTGAGAAAGATTCCAAAATACTATTTCATCACTGTAGACTTCTCCTGATTGCATTTTTAATGTTTTAGAAGTTGGTGCTACACCTATAGAGAGGTTAGCTTGGGCAAAAAGAGAGGATACGCTCGTGAAGAGTATTATTATGGGCAGTAATAATATTGCATTATATTTCTTGAGTTTTAGTAAGGTCATTTTCAAGTATTATACTAGAAACTAGTAGTAACCGCCACATACGAAGTACACGTACTCTGTATATGAACCAGAAGTTGCTGCTGATTGTGCTTTAGCTCCATAAGTAATAGTAGATTCCTCTGTTGAGACCTGTGTTCCATTCTGATACAAAACCAATTTTGCACCAGAGTAAAGCCTATCTATAGTACCAAAGGTTCCAGCAGTTGTATCTACAAAATTTGTAGTAACGGTGGCAGCCTCAGCTGCATCGGGGTCAGATAGGGTCATTCCAAAGCCATATACTGATGCGTTTGTAAGATCTAATGTTGCTGTAGTACCAGAGGGTATCAATGTAGTGCTGTTCCAAAGTCCTGCGTCAGTTGAACCATCTCCCGTTCCATAGACTGCCCAGTAGTAACCACTTGAAGTTGTTGATGTACTTATTGTATGAGTTCCTGTCGCGTATGCACCACCTGCATAAAGGGTTCCCAAGTTAACAGAGTTTGAACTAATATTGCATACGACGCTTGGTATATCCGATACTGTAGCAGATACAACAACAACGTCATCGGTAACTAAGTATATTTTAAAGGATTTAGAATCAATAGGGACTCCAGCTTCTCTTGCCGAAATAGTTAGAGTGTGCTCACCAGCGGTATCATCTGTACCAAGGACTCCAGCAGCAGAACCATTTGATACTTGAACACCATAAGTAGTTCCTGCACTAAGTGCACCTACATTACTTATTGTTATAGTATCAACAGTACCTGCACCTCCAATGCTACAGGCAGCAGTTAAAGCAGACCCTGAGTTTGGTAGTCCTGAATCTATCTCCCAGTTAGTTCCAGATAAATCAGCTTCAGAGCTTGTTACTTCTGTAACAGTCAATGCCCCTGCTGTTCTACACCAAAAATTATCTTCTGTATCTGGGAACTCAATTGTAACTGTACCCCCAGATGCTATTGCCGAAGCTGTATCAATTGCTAATATCATCTCGACTTCTTGTCCACTAGTTCCATTAAGATTTATTTTAATTCTACTCATAAAGACATATACAGCAGCTAATGTTCCTGCTTGTACAGAGGTAATTAATACAAAGGAAAGGGATATGATTAACAGTAGAGTTGGGAATAATAATTTCAATTTAGAAAGGATTTTTTTCACTTTGGCAGTCTTAAAAATTATATTTAATAGTAATATATATAATTGAGATTACATAGAATTTTAATGTTTGTCAACACCTAAAAGCGGGGAATTAGAACAAAGTAGACACTCTCTTGATAATCTGTTGCAGCAGTCTTATCTATTCCTGGTCTTGCAATAACTTTTAAGGCCATTCTTCCATTAAATACTGGGGTGCTAGATTCATATACTTTTGAGGCTGTAATTCCAATTATTCCTACATAGTTTCCACTTCCACTGTAATCTGTTGTTGCTGATATAGAACCTAGATATGGATAGGTATCTTGATCTATATATTCACTTTGTAATCCGAATCCATCGCTTGAGACATCTAGATTAGCTGTTGCGGATACTATGGTTTGTCCGGTTGTATCACTTTTTAAACCTCCGTTAACTCCTCTTACAATGAGTGCAAAACCACCACCTGAATTTGTACTAGCATCTAACCATACTCTGTCTTCTGCAGTCGTTGGTGCGGATCCTCCTACCAATTTGTAGTCACCTGTAAATGATATTTGGTAAGGGGATACTGTTTCTGCAGATACTCCTGTTTCATCCTCAATGTCTATATCGAAAAATATTGAGCCTCCTGATGTTGTAGCATTTGCAATTGGTCCTGGTTGGGTTTGTGTAAAGTCTCCTTGTAAGGCAAATATCTTAATGTAGTAGGTAACTGCTGATTGTAGACCCTTAATATTAAATACTTCTGTTTCCCAATCTGTTTTTGTTAGAAAGTCACTTAGATTGTGAGTAGTTTGTTCCTCTGGCCAGAAGGTAGCACCATCTATATATCTAATATCTGAATTGAAATTGTCCTCAGATATCATTACTGCGTAAAGGGTATCTGTTGGATTCTCATTAATATCTATTTCAAATCTGGCTTTGTCATAGCAACCACTTGGCCCACATATGGCAACCATTCCTCCTGATAGCTCTGATGGTCCTGTTGTACAGTTAGAGGAGCCTGAGGTTGTTGTTTCAAAGCAGGAAACTTCTGGTACTGCTGGTAGGAAGGCTTCTTCGGGGCTTGTAAACATTTTATAATTAGTTGAGTAGTTTCTAGGATTGTTAGATATTCTCCCTATTTCTAATAGGGCAGAGTAATCTCCATCTGTAGTTTGTGTGAGTCCTCCCTGTTTTGTAGTTACTCCAACTATTTTGTAATTAGTAGAGTCTAGTTCTTTAGCATAGAGTACAAATGGGGGTATTAATATATAGAGGATGAACATGAGGATATATATTGTATTGCTTTTCTTTCTTTTCATATATGAAATAATAGGTAAGTTAGGAATATTAGTCAAATGTATTTATGATATAATTTGAGGCTTTATGGAGAGATGACAGAGTGGTCGAATGTGACGGTCTTGAAAACCGTTGTACGGGTTTCCGTACCGTGGGTTCGAATCCCACTCTCTCCGCCAGGATTAGCTAATCAATTATACTTAATTCAATACTGTGTATACCCCAATCTGATTCATCATTAAATACAGTTATATCAACATAGTATCCTGATACCTTGTATCTAATATATGCATATTTACCCATAGCTCCTTCATTTACTATCTTTTTCTTTTTTCTTTTAGCATTTGCTAAATCTACGGAGTTAAGTCTAACAACAAGTTTGTTAAAGTCTTTCTTTGTTGTAACTGCCCTGTATGCATCTGTAGTCATTTCATATGCCCTATCTACATCATTTTGTTCAATACTTTGTAAAAATTCTTTTGCTAAGGTATACGGTTGGGACCTTGTATATATGAGTATTGCTATAGCTAGTGAGAGTAGAAGGAGTAATGGAACTGTTACTATGGATGCATATGTTACTTTTTTCTTCTGTTCTTTTGTAAGTTTAATATTTTTAATTAGACTTAGGGGGTTGTACTTTTGAACAATGGGTAAGCTTTTTATCCCCTTTATCTTTAAAAGTAGATTTCGTGGATTGAGATTCTTTAAAAAGGGATTAGTTTTGATATCCTTTAAAGAAATTCGAGGAGGGGTTTGCTTTTGGCCAAGAGGTTGTGGCTGTTTTAATTTAACCTCATCATCAACTTTCTTTCTTCGATACTTCTTTTTGTCATAGTTATCTCTTATGAAAGCTTTTGGAATTTCGGGGTTACTCTCTATACTCTCTACACTTCCCCCCTCTACACCCTTAACATCTAAGGGTGTAGGAGCTTTTAATTTAATATCACTACCATTTTTTTTAATTTTAATATTTCTTTTTGGAAGATATATATCTGGGAATGAAACAGTTCTATCCTCCTTTTTCCTCTTTGCAATTGACAAAAAACGATCGGTTATCGATTCTCTTCCTTCCTTTCCTTTTTGTTCCTCTTCTCCTAGGGGAGTAGGAGTTTTTAGTTGCATTAGTTTGTTCTCCTTATTTATATAAATTAACATAAAAGGTTGCATTATGAAAGTATATGTAATATATTTA
>DFBL01000044.1:15810-18641 GCA_002366615.1 Candidatus Dojkabacteria bacterium UBA3081 | reverse complement strand
TTTTTAACCGCTCTTTGGAGGAAGAAATTAGAGAGCAGTTGAAGAAATTAAAGATTGAATACAAGAGAGATGAACAGAATGCTATTAATACTGGGATTACCGCAAAAGCAGAAGAGAAGGCTAAGGAATGGATATGTCCTAGGATTCCTGATTGGGTAAATTCTGATATGCTTACTGTATTGGGTTTACTGTCAACGTTTGTAGTGGCTGCTGGTTTTGTATATGGATTTTTTAATAGATACTATTTAATTCTTGTTGTAATTGGATTATTCCTACATTGGTTTGGGGACTCCTTTGATGGGAGTTTAGCAAGGTATAGGAAAAAGACTAGACCTCATTACGGCTACTATATAGATCATGTAGTTGATGCTGTAGCAATTATGATTTTTGGTTTAGGGTTAGGACTTTCTGGTTTTGTTAGAATTGAGGTTGCTCTGGCATTTATAATAATGTATTTGATTTTAATGATTCATGTTGAATTGGTTACTTATGTAGAAAATGAGTTTAAATACTCCTTTGGTTTAGTGGGACCAACAGAGGTAAGAATAATTGGGGTTATTCTAACAGGAGTTATGTTTTTCTTACCTGTTAAATACTATGATATATATGGGCATGTTCTTACACAGTATGACCTTTTCACTTCTTTTGCTGTTGTAGTTATGTTTGGAATTATTATTTACAGTATATTAAGTAAAGGTATAGAGTTGGATAAGATAGATAGGAAGAAGTGGAAATAGATGAGTTAAATATTTTTTAATTTGTAGAAGCTAAAATTAGATATCTAATATTACTTAGGTATCTAATGAGGAAGATATTTGTTTCTTTGTTTCTTGTGTCAATATTTTTTACCCCAGTTTTTGCTGATTCATATTTCCCATATGGAGAAATAACTGAGAATAGGTATTACGACACTTTGGGATATGGTATAGGAAAGCTATTAGATAGTGAGAGGTGTCCTAATGGTGTTGAATATAATATAGGGGATATATATGGCACAGGTAGTTCTAATATTCTTTCAAATACTCATATAGATGATATAACTGATGCAGATTGGAGATACGGATTAATTAGATTACATGGTATATATGATGAGGTTGCACTACCTCCGTATTCTTCTATGGATTTTTTGTACTGGTCAAAGAATATGGCAGGAGAGGATGTTAATATATTTTCTCTCAAGGTATTTCTTTCTAGAAAGTATTCATATCAGGGGGATTTAAGAAATATATTAGATATTGATGGTGTATATGAACTTTTGCCAATAAGATATCTTGCTTGGGATTATCCTAGAGAGGGTATTGTTAAAACATATGATGGAATAGGGGTTGTTGAGGATAGTGGGGGAGTCTTAGAGGGAATTCGTTTGGATAGGGTATATATGAAGAGTCCTCTTAGATTTCTTAAGTGGGAAGCGGAAGAATTAGAGGATAAAGTCTTACTTCGGGTATTTGTTAAGAATGAATCTGAGGAGGATTTGTTAAATACAGAGTATTCACATCAGGATTATACAGAAAAAAGGAATTTTAATGCGAACCAGGAGCATATATATGAATATATGGTAGAGATGGATTCGAATGGGAGTGTAGGATATCCAGGGATATATAATCCGAATATTAGAAAAGAGTGTGTAGTTCGTGGTGAGCACTTAGAGTCAAACTTTGTTGGAGATTCTCCAATGGTTGGGGGAATTAGAGAAGAGGATGGGGGGTATCTTGCATATATAGGTTCTAGAGTTAAACCTTACGGTTACAGATTTTGTGTTACGAGAATTGCATATACTCTCTATGCAGGTGAAATTGTTCTAAACAGTAGTCCAGAGGTTGAAGTGGAGGATACTGTTCCTGTTAATCCTGTAGTAGAGGAAGTTGAGGAGGTAGTACAAGAGGAGGATATTCCAGAGGTATTGGGTATAAAAGAGCTTCCAAAAACTAGTGTATAATGAGAAAGGTTTTCTTGTTGTATTTTAAATACTTTGGTACTATTTAACTAGGAGGATTTACTATGAAATTAAGATTTGGGTTACCATCATACGTACAAAAAATAGCTAGGATTTTGTCTAAAGAGGGCTATGATGTATATCTTGTAGGTGGAGCATTAAGAGATATCGCAATGGGTAAAACACCCCATGATTATGATCTTGCTACAAATGCATTGCCTGATGAAATGGTAGAACTTTTTCCTAAAGCTATTTCAACTGGCGCAAAGTTTGGTACTGTAATAGCTCTTGTTCCTGATCAAAATGGAGAGAACATGGAGGTTGAGGTAACTACTTTCAGAAGTGAAGCAGAGTATATTGATGGTAGATGGCCAAATAAAGTGGAATTTGTAAATGATTTGTTGAAGGATTTAGGTAGAAGGGATTTTACAATAAATGCAATGGCTGTTGATTTATCATCTTTTGATTTAAATGGTGAAGAAGTAGAAAAGGAGTGGGATTTGGTAGACCCTTTTAATGGAATGAATGATATTAATATGAAATTGATTAGAGCTGTTGGTACCCCTATCGAAAGATTCAAAGAGGATGGTTTAAGAGCTTTTAAAGCATGTAGGATGGCTTCTCAGTTAGATTTTGGTATTGAGAAAGAGACCTTTGAGGCTATTAAGGAGGCACTGCCGGTTGCAAAAAAGGTCTCGATGGAAAGAATACGAGATGAGTTTATGAAATTGCTCTTAAACTCTCCTAAGCCATCAAAGGGAATAGAGTTAATGAGAGAGATTGGTCTTCTATCTATCTTTTTACCAGAGTTAGTAGAGGCATATGGTGTAGAGCAAAAACTTTATCATGCTCATGATGTATATTGGCATACTCTTAAGACTTGTGATATGGCTGA
>DFBL01000044.1:0-15745 GCA_002366615.1 Candidatus Dojkabacteria bacterium UBA3081 | reverse complement strand
TGATATTGAGAGAGCAAAGATATTGGTCCGCAATCATATGTTTTACTACCCTCATGCTCAGCAGGATATGAACAAGGAAGAGAAAAAGAAGTTGGAGTTAGGTAAATGGACAGATGCTGCAGTTCGTAGATTTATTAATAGGGTAGGCGAAGAAAATATTGAGGATCTATTCAAGTTAAGAATAGCTGATGCTACGTCAAATCCAAGTAGTCCTTTTCAGCCAGAAGAGATAACTGAGCTTCAAAAGCATATATCTAAAGTAAGAGCACAAGATATGGCATTAAAAATATCTGATTTAGAAATTAATGGAGAAGATTTGAAAGCCATTGAGGTAAAATCTGGTCCTCAAATGGGTACTATCCTAAAAGCGTTGTTAGATTTAGTAATAGAGGACCCTTTAATGAATACAAAAGAGAAATTACTGGATGAAGCTAAGCGGATGTTGTAATATTATGTAATTAAATTATCTACTGCCTGATATGAAGTTAAAATTTTGTGGTGCTACTAGAACAGTAACAGGTTCTTGCTATTTTGTTAATACAGGGGAATTTAAATTCCTTGTTGATTGTGGTGCCTTCCAAGGGAAAGATGAGATCGAGAAACTTAATTATGAGCCATTTCCTTTCGACCCTTCTCAGTTAGATGTTGTGTTTCTTACACATGCTCACTATGATCACTGTGGAAGACTCCCTATTCTTGTTAAACAGGGTTTTAAAGGGAAGATAGTTTCTACTCAACCAACTAGAGATTTAGCAGAGATTATCCTTTTGGATTCTGCAAGACTACAAAAGGAGGAGTATAAAAGATGGAGTGCTAAAAGTACAAATAAAGGAGAAAGGGGAGGACTTTCTGAAGAGGGTTCCCTTTACGCTGAGAGGAAGCCTCTCTTTACAGAAGAAGATGTGCAGGTAGCCTTAGAGCTTTTTGAAATATACCCATATGGGACATCGGTTGATTTTAAAAAGGGAGTAGAGTTTAGAATGCGAGATGCAGGACATATACTTGGTTCAGCAACTCTTGAATTCTGGATTAAAACTAAGGAGGGAAGAAATCGTAAGATAGTATTTTCCGGAGATTTAGGGCAACCTGGAGCTAGAATAGTGAGAGATCCCGATTTGATAAGGGAGGCGGACTATGTGATTTGTGAAGCAACCTATGGAAACAGATTACATAAAAATAGGGATGAAACCTTACTTGAATTTCTCTCTATACTTAAGCAAGCGAAAGAGGAGCAGGGGAATGTTCTCATTCCATCATTTGCAATTGAGAGAACTCAAGAGGTTTTGTATGAGATAAATCTTTTTGTAGAAAACAACATATTAGAAGACATAGAAGTATTTTTAGATAGCCCTATGGCTTCTAAAGCTACTGAAGTATTTAAAAAGTACCCAACATTTTATGACGAAGATGCCAGAAGACTCATAGAGAAAGGAGATGATCCATTCTATTTTCCAGGGTTAGTAGCCGTAGATTCAGCAGAGGAATCTAAGAGATTAATATCTAAAAAGGGTGTAGTGATAATAGCAGGAAGCGGTATGTGTACGGGGGGAAGGATAGTTCATCATATTAAGAATCATATAGAGAAGAGCAATACCCATATGGTGTTTGTTGGTTATCAAGTAGAGGGTACATTAGGAAGAAGAATTGTAAATAAAGAGAAAGAGATTCGGGTAATGGGACAAAAATTACAGGTCAATGCTCAAATACATACCTTAGGAGGTTTTTCTGCCCATGGAGACCAGAGAGATCTCAGGTACTGGTTACGAAGCTTTGGTCACTCTCCAAAAAGGATTTTTATCGTTCATGCTGATGAGGAAATAGCTATTGGTTTTGCTAGTAATATTAAGTCTGAATTAAACATAGATGTTGATGTTCCTAAATTAAATGAAGAAATTGAACTTAAATAGATATGAGTGTTAAACAGATATTAGATATCGAAAAAGATATAAAAGATTTGAACATCCAAGGAGCGACAAATGTTGCTATTGCAACTATCGAAGGGATGAAAATTTTTATAGAGGAGTCTAATATTTCAGACAAAGAGGCGTTTTACACTGAATTAAAAAGAGTTGGAGAGAAATTAGCAAATGCTAGAGAGAATGAACCCTTAGCTAGAAATGGAATCAAATTTGTTGGACATATGTTTAAAGAGAAGATAACTGATTTACAATCTCTAGATGATATGAAACAGCACCTAATGAATTTCTGTGATCAGTACCTTTTTAAGATATCTGATTCTAAAAGATCAATCATTGAATTAGGGGTTCCATATGTTAGACATTTTGAAAATATTCTTACTCACTGTCACTCATCTACTGCGATAGCGATAATAAAAGAGATGGCTAGGGATAGGAGTTCGTTTGATGTTGTATGTACCGAAACTAGACCTCTCTTTCAAGGGCATAAAACTGCTAAGAACCTTTTAGAAGCAGGTATTTCTACAACAATGATTGCGGATAGTGCAGCTGAGTCTTTTGTAATTGGAAGAGGCTCTATTCCTATAGATGCGGTGTTTATTGGATGTGATCAGATTACTTTGGATGGGAGCTGTATTAACAAGATAGGCAGTTGGGGGATTGCAATGGCAGCACACTGGGCGACGCAGAATCTTTATGTTGTTTCACCACTTCTGAAGGTTGAACCTAACATCAAAATGCAAGATATAGAGATTGAAATAAGGGAAGATAAGGAGCTTTGGCTTGACGCACCCGAGGGGTTACATATGTATAATCCTGCTTTCGAAATAGTAGACAAGAAATTGATTACTGGTTTTATGACCGAATTTGGGATCATTAAACCTAATGAAATAGAAGACATAGTAAAAGCAAAATACTCTTGGCTTTTTGAAAATTAAATTAAATATACTGAAAAATGGCACTATATCTTAAGAGTAAGAAGTTTGATCTAGAGGGAGGTAAAAGTCTATATATCCTAATGCACAGAAAAGACACACAGGAGCTTGGGGTTAATGAGGGAGACATAGTTTTACTTGGTTACAAGGATATTGAGCTTTACGTAAAAGTTATAATTACTGATTCAAAAATCAGTAGTGGTTCTGTTGGTCTCTATGAGGAAATCGTAGAGGAATATCATGTCCCAGAGAGTGCTACTGTACTTGTTGATATACCATCAACTAGTGAAGCATTGGATGCAATACGTAAAAAAATCTCTGGACATAGATTAAATGAAGCAGAATTACTCAGTATTATGAGAGATATTGGTACTCGTAAGCTTAAAGAGACAGAAATTGCCTTTTTTGTTTCTACCTTCTTTAATCCAGGTTTTACTGATGATGAGATATATTCAATGACAAAGGGAATGGCCGAATCAGGGGATATACTCGATTTTAAATATATTAAAAACAACAAAGATTTAGTTGTAGATAAGCACTCGATTGGTGGTACAGCAGGAAAGGGTATAACTACAACTCTAATTCCCATTTTAGCTACTGCAGGATTAGTTATTCCTAATACTTCAACTAGGGCAATCACTTCTCCAGCAGGCACTACAGATATCTTGGAAAGTGTTATGCCTGTTGCTCTTAACAAAGAGGAGGTGTACAAGGTAGTTGAGAAGGTTGGGGCATGTATGGTTTGGGGTGGCTCTCTGTATTTAGCTCCTGCTGACGACGAAATCATTAATGTAGAAAGATCTCTTAGGATTCAGGAATTCCAAAAGGTTTTAGTTAGTATTGTTGCTAAAAAGATAGCAATGGGGGCAACATTTGTATTAATCGATTTACCATATGGTAGTGGAACAAAGATAGAGAGACCCGATGATTTAGAATTTCTAGCTAGAGAGTTTGAGAAACTTTTCCAAAAATTCAATATCAAGTGTGTAACACATAAAAGGATAGTGAAAGGACCAGATGGTAAAGGTGTAGGTCCAGTACTAGAGATGAGGGAGTGTCTTAGAATTTTAGAAAGAGCAGATGAAAGGTGTGAAGATTTAGAAGAAACTATTTTGAATATGGCAACTACTATTTTTGAACACACAGGCAAGGCAAAGAAGGGGGAGGGTAAGGATTTTGCTCAGGATATACTTGATTCGGGTAAAGCATTGAAGAAATTCTGGGAGATTGCTATCGCACAGGGTGCTAAAAAAGAACTTAAGTCTACGCAACTTAAGCTTGGAAACATAACTCATGATGTTAAATCAATAAAGAGTGGGACTATTAAAAGTATTAATACTAGGGAAATAGTAGAGATAGCTAGGTCTTTGGGTACTCCAATGATAAAAGAGGCTGGAATACATTTTTCTAAGGTTCAGGGAGATAGGGTTAAGAAAGGAGATGTATTAATGACTCTTTATGCAACTGCAAAAGATAGGATGGAAGAGGGGGTTAAGGTTGTTGATTTAGAGAAGCTTTACGAGTTTTAAGCCTTCTAATTAAAGTCCCTATTAAGGATAGCAGAAGAATAGTCAGAAGTAGGGTAATAGTTATTGGTAATATTATTATTAATGCTTTTCCCAATGGAGTAGTTTTAATTACAATATTTACCATCTCTTTTGTAGAGTATTCATCATTTTCAAATTGTATATCAGAGTAAGAAAGTAAAGACTCCACATTTTCTATTTTCTCTTCATTTTGTGGATATACCTTAATTTGAAGATTATCTGGCTCTTGAGGAACGGAATTAGCGGAAAAAACTCTCAACCTTTTGTCCTCATCACTATACTGTGTACTCCAAAGTAGGATATCTATATTTGGCCCTATTCTTAAATTGGCACCTTCATATGTAGGATCTATACTTAACCACCCATATTCTGGTATCCATGCCTGTACCCAAGCATGGCCTGCATCTAAATACTCATCTTTAGCACCCATAGAATATCCAAATGCAACCCTTGAGGGTATGCCCTGTGCTCTTAGAAGTGCAGTTAAAGCATCTGCATACTCCATACATACTCCAGTACCACTTTCTAAAGCGGCTACGGCCCCTTTTCTATCGCTTTCAGACAGAGAGTCTGCCATTGATTCATCATATGTTAAAGTATCTCCTACAAAGGTGTAATCGGCTTGTATAATCTCTAATATTGATATCTTTCCTTCAATGAGCTCTTTAGCCTTATTTTGTATATATGGATCTGTTACTTGCCAATATGAAGAAGAATCTAAATACTTAGATAGAGTACTATCCTCTTTTACACTATTTAGATACTCCTCATATGATAACTGCGGGATATTAATGCCATCATCATAGGAAGGTTGTTCTACCCACGCATATCCTGATATATATATTTGACTATCACTATTAGCAGGTACTTCAAAAGTACCTATCACATTCCCCTCGTTATCCATAGAGATTTTAGTTGGGATAGGGGAAACCTTATCTATTTTCACCCTCTGTTTGTTTTCTCCAAATTCTCTTGGCATAGAAAGTTCATAGATATTTGTAGAAATAGTTTGTAAATTAGAAGAATATTTCTCAGGAACTATTGTATCTGTTTTTGAGGTTTCTAAGAGGAGTTCAAATCTGTAAATTATTGAGGTACCAAATTCTAAAAGTATTGGAGAACCAATCCTACTATCTGAATCAAAGGAGTAAGTTGTATTCTCATCCTCTTGTTTAACTTCAAATTCTTTTGGAAATATCTTTGCTAATTGAAGTATATCATTATCAACAATTACATCTAAATTGTAAGAGATATTAGTCCTAGTATTTGTCTCTTCATCTGTCTGCTCAAGTTTAGTCTCTTTATCCAGTGCAGGATACTCAAGCTTAATTAGTCCTTTTTGATTGGACACATAGTCATGAACTTTGTAATTTAGATATACAATATATTCACTCCCATATTTTGTTTCTTTGTAGTTAGCAACCTTAACATACATACCATTTCCAATCTCCAACTCTTCTATATAGTAGGATATTTTAGCTCCGTTACTACTAGTAACAACGATTGAGTTTTTCTTGTACTCTCTCTCCTCCTTTATCTCTTCCTCATCTTTACCAGCACCATCAGGTATATGAAATATCTGCTCTCCCTTTGCTGAAAAGTAGTACTCTCTGTTATTTATCTTTCTTACGAATTTAACACGTATATCTACAAAATCATTTCCTGTAGTGTAGTTAAGAGTAGTATTTTGTTGTATATAGAAGTCGTATTCGGAAGCAAGTACTATATCTTTAGCTAAAAGCAGAGTAAATAGTAATATAGCTAGAAAGCCTATCTTTTTGAGCAGTTTCATTTTTATATATTACTTTAGAATCAAAATATTTTAAAGTGGTATAATTACCAATTTAAAATATCTTTTAAAATATCGATTAAATGTCACAAGTAGTAAGATCACATACACTTTCGTTAGGCATAGTAGGACTTCCTAATTCTGGGAAATCAACTCTTTTTAATGCACTAACTAAAAAATCAGTACCTGCAGAAAACTATCCCTTCTGTACATTAGATAAAAATGTTGGGGTTGTGCAAATCCCGGATGAGAGGTTGAGTAGATTAGCATCCTTTTTCGATGCCAAAAAGATTGTCCCATCCTCTATGACCTTTGTTGATATAGCGGGTTTGGTAAAGGGCGCCTCTAAGGGAGAGGGTTTAGGGAATCAGTTCCTTTCCCATATTAGGGAGGTTGATGTAATTTTGTATATATTAAGAGCATTTCATAGTGAAGAGATAGTGCATGTATACAACAGGATAGATCCAATAGATGATTTTGAGATAGTGCAATCCGAATTAATAATTAAAGATATTGAGGTATTGGAAAAGAGATATGACAGTGTAAAAAGGAATAGTAGATCTGGAGTTACCGATACTATCAAATTAGAGTTAGATACATTGGAAAAAACATTAGAGTGGTTGGGAGAAGGAAAACCAGTAATAGATATGAAGCTTAATGATGATCAAAAGAGCATTTTACATACTCTATTTCTTTTAACTAACAAAGAGAGGGTATTTCTTTTAAATTGTAAAGAGGGGGTAGAGAGTACAGATATCGAGAAATGGATAGAGAAACTTGGAGAGATATCTGGAGATAGTGAAAACAGATTTGTCTTAACAGGAGATGTAAAGCTCCTGTCAGATTTAGCAGAGATGGAAGAGGATGAAATTGGAGATTTTACACAACTTCTAGGAAAGGAACCAACTAGTATCGAAGATGTTATCAAAACAGCATACGATAGATTAAATTTACTAACCTTTTATACAGGTTCTTCTAAGGAGTGTAATGCATGGAGTATAGAGAGGGGGGCTACGATTAAGGGTGCAGCTGGTGTAATACATACTGATTTAGGAAAAAACTTTATTACTGCTGATGTAGTGAATGTAGAGAAGATGATGGATATCGGAGGATGGAATAAGGCTAAAGAGAGTGGTTTAATAAAAAATCAGGGAAAGGATTATCTAGTAAAGGATGGAGACTATGTTATAATTCTAGCGAATACATAAAAAGAATTGTAAAGTATGTTTTTTTTTGATAAAATCCATTCGCTAAGTTAAAGAGGAAAGAATATTAGATGCTAGTTGAAAAAGAAAAACAAGTGAGAAATTATGAATTAATGGTTGCACTCAAACCTTTGCTTCCAGATGATTTAAGGAAAAGTCTGCATAAAGACTTTACTAAACTTATATCTCAAGATGGTGGAGAGGTTGTAGATGTAGATGTTTGGGGTAAGAGATATCTTGCTTACAAGATAGATGGACACAATGAGGGCTACTATATTGTTTACAACTTCATAAATCATCCAGGTAATATAAATGAGATGAAAAGACAGTTGCAACTTAGGCAAGAGATATTAAGATTTATGATAATTGAGGTTGATAGACCACAGGATATTGGTAAAAGAATTAAGAAAAAAGAGATTGAGATTTAGTTAAATATTTTTTAATCTTTAGTTGTTAAGATTAGAGGTAAGTTTAATTTATTATAATATAAAGAGATGTCAGTAAGATCGTTAAATAAGGTTCAGCTAATAGGGAATCTAACAAGAGACCCAGAGATGAGATATACAACAAATGGGTCACCTGTTGTTACATTTGGTATGGCTACAAACAAGTCCTGGAAAGATCAGCAAGGGAATGTTAAAGAGGCAGCAGAGTTTCATAACATTGTAGCTTGGAATAAGATAGCTGAGATATGTCAACAGCTATTAGCAAAAGGAATGAAAGTATATATAGAAGGATCTTTAACTACCAGATCTTGGGAGTCAGAAGATGGGTCTACTAGATACAAAACAGAGGTAAGAGTAGATGATATGATACTTCTTGATAGTAAGGGTAGAGAGGGTGCTGGAATTGATCAGAGTGAAGCCTCTCAAGAGGATGAAATCAAGGAAGAAAGCACAAAGGTAGAGGAAGAGGAAACAGATGAAGATCCATTAGAGGATTCAGACTTACCATTTTAATTTTTTGATTGATATAAATGACGAAGGGAGAAAACGAAGAGCAAAATAAAATAATAAGTCCAAGTTTAGAGGATGTTTTTGATGATAAGAGTGTCACTGGTGATGATAGTAAGGAAACTACTGATAACAGAAGGAAAAAGCCAAGAAGGAGACGAAAGATTGTACAAAATCTCTCCTGTCCACTTTGTGATTCTGGTGTTAAGGAGATATCTTACAAAGATGTCTATCAACTAAAGAAATTTACATCTGTTAGAGGAAAAATTATCTCTGTTGAGAAATCGGGTGTTTGTCATAGGCATCAGAAGAAGTTAAAGAGGGCAATCAAAAGAGCTAGATTTATGGCACTTCTACCATACGTAGCTAAAGATAACTAAATATCTTTAATATATTAAAATTGAAGAGGTCCATAAGGACCTCTTTTTGTTTTAAAATTTCTCTTTTATTGGTAAACTATGTAAGCGATGGATAATCTGCCCATATTAAGAAAAAATTCATATTTAGATATATTGATTAAAGATAACTGTATATTTGCAAATCTTGCATATACAGATCTTAGTGAGAACAAGACATATATTCTTTCAGATAAGACAGATTTAACACCTTTAAAGTTTAGATTAGATGATATTGTTTTTACAAAGAGTTTTTGGTTTGAATATTTTAACTCATTGGAAGAGGTATTTGATTGGGATATAGTTGACAGAGTATGGAAAGATATATTTAAACTTAAAGAGTTTGAGAGTGAGGGGGTAGGAGTATCTGGTATAAGGGTGGTTGTGGATGATAATCAGCCCTTTTTCAGAAATATATATCTTTCTTTGAAAGAATTCTCAAAGGATATATCTCTGAGAATGTTAGATGATAGATATATGGAAGTTTTGTTTAATAGCCTTTTAGAAGAGTTGGGATACAGTGATATTCTTTGGGTAGATTTAGATATCTCCCATTTCTCAATATACAGAGCAAGGAAGGAGCAAGAAGCTAGCTCAATATTTGAAAAGGGAAGCAAGGATTCGTTTACATCAGCAAAAATTGATTGGAGCAATGAGATTGGGGTAATAGATTTTGTAAAAAGTAGTAAACTACATGCCTTTCTCTCTGTAGATTCCTCCTCTGATGAAATATCTGATAGATGGGCTAACTTCATAGCTCATAATCATAAATATATTGCAGATACTGTAATAGGAGATGTCCTAAGAGCTTTTACAACACTTCAGCTTCTTTCTTTAAAAGAAGCTAATGAGGATAAACTAAAAGCTTTTGGGAGAGGTAACTGTGCTCTTTTTCTTTCAGGAAATATATCAACACTACTTGATCAGAGAGCCTTACTTCTTTCTTTAATAGATGGATTAGAGTTAGAGGGGATAGTAGATATCTTTACTGATGAGTACAATAAGGTTTTAACATTTGGAAAAAGTCTTTTACAAAAAGAGGAATCACAAAATATTGTTGTATTTAAAAGGGATGTTTTGCCAACCGTTTCTAAACTGCTTGTACCAGAAGTACCTCAAAAGAGTCACAATAAAGCAATCTTCTCTGCATCATTACAGTCTCAGGAATTTGAAAAACAGGAAATATATGGAATTAGCCCAAATCTACAAATAATATCTCTACCAACAAAGTATGAGAAAGTCATAGTACAGGGGAAATTACTCAATGGGGCCTGCTTTTCTCATCTAACTTCAAATGATATTGAGTTTCTTTCGGGAAAATCAAAATTCCTGTACAAAGATATAGTTATTGATGCAAGAGAAAGACCAATAGTATATGGTCCCTCGGTGTATAAAAATAGAATTAAGATGAAATCATGGGGATATGGAAATAAGAAATAGGATATTTGAAAAATATATAGATCATACCTTTAGTATTCCACTAAGAGATAGTGATAGAGTATTAATAAAGAAGGGGAAGATAGATGTTAACAAAGCTCTCATAGAAAGGTTTGAGAGTACCCTAAAGAAGACTATCTACATCCCTGACATATTAAAATGTAAAGAAAGTGATTGTAAGAATTACATATTAAAAATAGATGGAGAGTATATAGATAAAGGGGAGATAATAGCGGGTAAGACTTCTAAGGGTGGTTTAACAATTACTGAGGTTAAATCTCCTATTGGTGGGATACTGGATCTTTCAAGAGTAGAACATGGATATATAGATATTCTTGGAGAGGAGAAGGAATCAATATTAGAGAGTAATTTTAATGGAGAAGTAGTAGAGATAGATCCTGTCGAAGGGTTAGTAGTCAAATCTAATATAGTAGCAGTAGATGGGGTAGTAAGTAGTAGGATAGGGGGAAAGATTTTTGGAGTATTGGAGGTGTTGGGGGATGGTAAAACTATTCTTAAAGAGAATGTCCTTGAGGATAATTACAGGGGGAAGATAGTTTGGGTAGGTCCATATCTTTACAATCGTGTTGCTATTGAGCTTTTTGAAAGGGGTGCATTAGCAGTTCTAACATACGCTATGTCTTACAGTGATTTTAGGAGTATGGGCTTGCCAGTAATGATCCTTGGGGGGTTTGGTTTTGTTCATTGTGATAATCTTTTTTTGGATAAATTACTTTCATTTAAAGGTAAATATTTGATTTTTGATAACGAAGAGAATCAGATATTTATACTAAGTGATAGTACTATTAGTAACAGAGATTGGATTGTAAACAGATATACCGGTCAGAGAGTAATATCTAGAGCCACATCAACATATGGATATATTGGTAAAGTACTAGAGCATGAAGAAGATACTGATTTTTTGATTATAGATTTTGATAAAAAAGGTACTGCAGTAATACATATTGGCTTAGTTGATTTTGTTGATTTGTAATTAATGCATTTATGATAATATAATGAAAGTCGAATTACTTTAACTACACTTACAAATGGAAAACGATAAAAGAGGTGCAAGAATATTTGGGATCTTAATGTTAACAGTTGTAGCATTTTGTATAGGTATTATTTTCGGCAGAAATATATCTCCGGAACAGTTAACTAGTATAAGTTTTTCTGGAAGTAAAGATGTAAATTTCAATCTCTTTTGGGATGTATGGGACATATTAGAAAGAGACTATGTAGAGGAAGATGTAGTAAGGGAAGAGGAGAAGGTGTATGGTGCAATTAAGGGACTAGTAAGTTCATATGGGGATCCAGCTACAGTGTTCTTGACACCAGATGAAACGGGGGATTTTAATGCTTCAAACGAAGGAAAATACTTCGAGGGTATTGGTGCTGAGCTAGGTTATGAGGATAATGCCATTATCATTGTAACACCCCTAGAAGGCTCTCCTGCTAAAGAGGCAGGTATAAGGCCGGGAGATTACATACTTGCAGTTGATGAGTACAAAGTCCAAGTTGGAGATAATATATATGGTATTGTGCAAAGGATAAGGGGGGAGGCTGGAACAGCTGTTGTTTTAGAAGTTTTACATAGGGGAGATGTACAATCTACAGAGATTGAAATTGTGAGAGGTGAAATAACGGTACCAAGTATGACACTTTCATACGTTGGAGAAAATGAGGATATTGCACTAATAGATATAACTAGATTTACAGAAGCCTCGTTAAGAGAGTGGAATAGTGAGTGGAGTTCTACAGTAAAAGAGATTAAGAGTAAAAATATAGATAGGATACTCATTGATTTAAGAGGTAACCCGGGGGGGTATTTTGATGCTGCTATATACGCTGCTGATGATTTTTTGGATGAAGGTGTAATAATCTCACAACAAGAAGATGGGAAGGGAAGAATTGAAGATTTTGTATCAGAAAGTGGGGGAGAGCTACTAAATACTAAGGTTGTAATTCTTGTTGATGAAGGGAGTGCTTCTGCTTCTGAGATATTAGCAGGAGCACTACAACAAAATGATGTAGCAACAATAGTCGGGACAAAAACATATGGAAAGGGAACTGCTCAAAGCGTTTTAGATTTAAGAGATGGTTCGAGTATCCATATTACTATTCTTAAGTGGTTACTCCCTGATGGTTCTTGGTTAAACAGAGATAACTCTATTACCCCGGATGTAGAGGTAGAAAATACCAATGAAGATTTTGTGCAGGGAGTTGATAAACAGTATGATAAGGCGTTAGAATTAATAAGTAAATAAATTATTACTGATGTAAAAGATGGAGGAGAAAAAAGAGGTAAAGAAAAAGAAAGAGAGTAGAGGGAAGTCTAAACTCTCTGATTATACACATATTAAGATATTTGGTTTCGCACTACTCCTGTTTTCCATAATAGTGGTGTCTTTAACATCACTTTTGTTGCTAGTTAGGTATTCTAGTACGGTTCAAGATTGGCTTTTGGATGAATCCCAGGAGGTAGAGGAGTTAGAGGAAAGGCCTAATATTACAGTAACTGCAGAAGAGAATTTGATTATCACTGTTGTAGAAGATGTTTCTCCTTCAGTAGTAAGTATCGCAGTAAGCCAATTAACACTTAAAAGTGGGGAGGGGCTTGTTGATGAAGTTAGTAATATTGGAACCGGTTTTGTAGTTGATCCAAATGGAATAATTGTTACTAATCAACATGTAGTATCAGATACATCTGCAATATATAAGGTAACAACAATAGATGGGAAAGAGTACGATATTGTAGAGATATTAAGGGATGATAGTAGTGATATTGCAATTTTGAAGGTTGATGGTACATCATTGCCTTGTGTTAAGTTAGGAGATTCGGATAATCTCTTAGTTGGTCAAACAGTAATAGCAATTGGTACTCCCTTAGGAGAGTATGCGGGTAGTGTAACTACTGGGGTAATAAGTGGACTAAGTCGTTCAGTAAGGACCTCTTCTGGCTGGTTTGGGGCTACAACTAAGATATACGAGCAGGTAATACAAACTGATGCGGCAGTCAATCCAGGGAATTCAGGAGGACCTTTAATAAGTACAGAAGGCAAGGTAATTGGTATAAACTTTGCTACCACTGCAAATGCAGATAACATATCTTTTGCATTACCTATTAATATAGTAAAAAAAAGACTTGAAGAGTATAGAACATACGGCAAATTCATAAAACCATATATAGGGATTTCATACCAGATGATTTCAGAGTATGAAGCAGCATACTACCAAGATGTTGTTGCAGGGGCATTGGTTGTTAATATAGATTTGGAGGGTCCAGCTGCTAAAAGTGATATAGCAAGAGGGGATATAATTACTAAGGTTGAGGGAGAAGATGTATCTCAATCTTTTGGATATATAATTCAAGAGTATGAAGTAGGGCAAGAGATATCTTTAGAGGTATGGAGAGAGGGTGAGAGTAGGGAGATAAAGGTTGTACTAGGAGAAATGGATTAGAGAGAGACTTTAATAAAACGATTTTTGTTAAAACAATCTTTAATAACTTCTGTTTTGGTATTTCTAAAATACTCTTTAATTAGGGACTCTGTTCCCTTATAAATCTTTTCCTCTGTTTCTATATACATAACCTTTAATTTAATATCACTCTTTTGGATCTGTTTAAATAGCTTCGTATATATATCTAAACCACTATCTCCTCCATCAAGTGCAAGTTTTGGTTCAAAATTTTTTACGCTTTCATCCAATCCTTCATACTGTTTAGTAGGAATATATGGGAGATTTGCGACAAGAAGGGTAGCCCCTTTTACTCTAGGAACGCTCTTTACCAAATCTCCCGCTATCCATTTAATAGTAGGGTTTTTAAGAAGTCTTCTTTCATTCTTTTTAGCGATCTTTAAAGCCCTTTTAGAAATATCTGTGGCATATATAGAGTGGGAAAGTTTTGTTTCCTCTAGCCCTTTTGCTATAGATATGGCAATACAACCCGAACCGGTTCCAACATCTATAATGTTTTTAATCTTGCTTTCCTTGACTATTTCCAAAGACTCATTAACTAGCTGCTCTGTCTCTATCCTTGGTATTAAAGTATATCTATTTACTTTAAATTCCATACCACAAAACTGGGTAAAACCTTTTATATACTCCCAAGGCTCTTTTGTGTAAAGTCTTTTTAGAATTTTGTCTTCTGTCATTCCCTTTCTTGTCTCTAAGAAAGATGCAATTTCTCTCGCTATACGATATGAATCAGGATACTTAATCTTGTTAAGCATTTTTTTGATTCTAAAGATTTGTGCTAGGTTACTTCCCATTATTTATCATTTTCATTTGTATGCCCTCTTTGACATCATTAATTATTTCATCCAAATCACCGTAAAGAATAGCTTCTATATTATGCCATGATTTTTTTATTCTATGATCAGTAACTCTGTTTTGGGGGAAGTTGTATGTCCTTATCTTCTCTGCCCTCATAGCACTCCCAATTTGAGAGGAACGCATACTAGATCTCTTTGCATCTTCTTCCATTTTCTTTTTATCGTAGAGTCTAGATCTTAGATTGGCCATAGCTTTCTCTTTGTTTTGTGCTTGATGTTTTGTTTCTTGGCAACTAACAATTATTTCAGTAGGAATATGTGTAATTCTAACTGCAGAGTCTGTTTTGTTTACACACTGACCACCTGCCCCCGAGGCTCTCATAACATCGATTCTTAAATCCTCTTGCTTAATCTCTATATCTATATCTTTTGCTTCAGGCATTATTGCAACAGATGCAGTTGAAGTATGGATTCTGCCGGAAGATTCAGTTACGGGGACTCTTTGTACTCTATGTACGCCACTTTCATACTTCAATCTTTTGTAAACGTTTTTTCCAACTATATTTGCTATTATCTCTTTGTATCCACCGACCTCAGATGTGTTACTATCCATGATTTCAATACTCCAACCCTGTTTTGTTGAGTAGCTCTTGTACATCTCAAATAGATCTCTAGCAAAAAGAGAGGCTTCCTCTCCACCAGCACCAGCTCTAATCTCCATTATTACATTCCTATTATCATCTTCATCAGTAAACTCCCTCTCTATTTGCATTTTCTTTATTTCCTCATCTACATCCTGGATATTTTCCTCTAACTGTTGTATTTCAGCTTTAGCAAGATCCTTTAATTCAGTATCCTCAGATTGGTTTAATATCTCTTTGGCTTCATCATATCTTTGTAAATATTTCATATATTTTTGGATACTATTAAAAAGTTGAGTGTAGTAAGATAGGTCTGAGCTTAATTTAGACATATCAACTCCAGTGTTATGAGCATTTTCCATGCTTTTTTCTAGCTCCTTCTTTTTTCCCTCTATCTCTTTGATACTGTATTTTTTTCTTAAAGAATCTGTGTCCATATATATGGATGATATCATTTTACTTAAAATATTTGGAGTTTGTTACTTTGAGATATTTGCGTTTGCAAGCATATCTTTAAGAGTAAGAGAGGATGAAGATTCCTTTGTAGAGGTCTTTTTAGCTTTTCTTTCAGCCATCTTTTCCCTTTTACTTCTAAAAGACATCTGAGCACTCTTTTTAGCTCTCTCTTCAAACTTTTTAACAACATTATC
>DFBL01000020.1 GCA_002366615.1 Candidatus Dojkabacteria bacterium UBA3081 | reverse complement strand
AAAGAGAGAGAGGAATAACCATACAATCCGCTGCTGAAACATGTTTTTGGGATTATGGTGAGAAAAGATACAGAATCAATATTATAGATACTCCTGGACATGTTGATTTTACTGCTGAGGTAGAAAGATCTTTAAGAATCCTAGACGGTGCAGTTGTAATCTTTGATGGAAGAAAGGGAGTTGAACCACAATCTGAAACTGTTTGGAGACAGGCTAATAAATACCATGTTCCTAGAATTTGTTTCTTAAACAAAATTAATCTAATAGGGGGTGACTATGATAAGAGTTTTGACACTATTAAAAAGAGACTTAGTAACAAAGCTTTAGCTATTAATATCCCTTTAGGAAGAGAGAGTGAATTGTATGGACATGTTGATTTGATTAAAAACAAAGCCTTTTCATATGGCCCTGAAGACGACGCTGAACTAAAAGAAATTCCTATCCCCGAGAAAGTTAAAAAAGAGGCAGAAGAAAAAAGAGCTTTATTAATAGAGACTTTGGTTGAAATGGATGACAAACTTATGCAAAAATTCTTTGACGGAGAAGAGATTACGGAAGATGAATTGAAGATGGCGTTAAGAAAGGGTACACTACAAAGCAAATTTTTCCCAGTTTTAGGAGGAGACTCTAGGACAGTAATGGCTAAGGTAATCCTAGATTATATTGCCCTATGTCTACCATCCCCATTAGATGTTCCCCCTGTTCAGGGAGATCATCCCAAGACAGGAGAAGAAATTGAAAGAAAAGCAGATGAGGACGATCCATTCTCCGGATTAGTCTTTAAGATTGTAAATGATCCTCATATTGGAAATCTCTCATACCTTAGAGTTTACTCTGGAATTGTTGAAGCAGGTAGCTATGTATACAACTCAACAAAAGATATAAGGGAAAGAGTAAGCAGATTAGTACTAATGCATGCTGACGATAGGGAAGATGTAAAAATGTTAAGAGCAGGAGATATAGGGGCTGTTGTTGGATTAAAGGACTCAGTAACGGGAGATACTCTTTGTAGTGAGGATGAACCGATAATCCTTGAGCAGATATCATTTGCTCAACCAGTTATATCACAAGCAATTGAACCTGCCACAAAATCGGATGAAGAAAAGATGTCTGGAGCTTTGCATAGACTTGTAAAAGAAGATCCTACCTTTGTTGTTGAAACAAACCATGAAACTGGACAAACAATAATATCTGGAATGGGTGAGTTACATCTTGAAATTATGGTAGATAGGATGAAAAGAGAGTTTAATGTTATAGCTAATGTAGGGAAACCACAGGTAGCATACAGGGAAACTGTTAAATCAATTTGTGAACAATCTGAAGGTAGATATATTAAACAGTCTGGAGGTAAAGGACAGTATGGTCACTGTTGGTTAAAGATTGAACCAAATGAATCAGGAAAAGGATTTGAATTTATAAATGCAATAAAAGGTGGTGCAATACCTAGGGAGTTTATACCTTCCATACAGAAAGGTATTGTTGAATCAATGAAGGCTGGAGTAGTTGCTGGATATCCAGTAGTAGATATTAAAGTTACTCTCTTTGATGGTTCATACCATGAGGTTGACTCATCTGAGGCAGCTTTCAAAGTTGCTGCATCTATGGCATTTCGAGAGGGATGTAAAAGAGCTAATCCAATTCTTTTAGAACCAGTTATGGATGTTGCAGTAGAAGTACCCCAACAGCATATGGGGGATGTAACAAGCTCTTTGAGTAGTAAGAGAGGGCAAATTCAAGGAACAGAAGATATTGGAAATGGAATTACAGTGATTAATGCTTTAGTTCCACTATCAGAGCTATTCGGATATACAAGTGAATTACGATCTATTACAAGTGGTAGAGGTAGTGCAAATATTGAACCTTCTCACTATGCAGAGGTTCCTAAAAATATTGCAGAGGAGATAGCAGGTATTAAGTCTTAGTTGTATAATATGCTGAGTACAACTTGGGCAAGTTCTAGATATTTGTAAAAGGACTTGAATTAATAACAAAATGCTTGCATATCTTGAATCTTTTTGATAATATTCAACGCAGACTCGCTTGTTTATACAAACGGGACTATTATGTTGTTATTAAACAATATTTATATATAAATTAATTAAATATATATTCATGGCAGATTTCATAAGGTCTAAGCCACACATGAATATCGGAACTTTAGGTCATATCGATCACGGTAAGACCACATTAGTTCGTGGTATTCTTAATACTTTCTCACCTGAGAAAGACAAGATGATTGATAAGCTGGATAAAGATCCAGATTCAAGAGCAAAGTCTCTTACAATTTCTGTAGCTCATGTTGAGTTTGAAACAGATAACAGACACTATGCTTTAGTTGATTGTCCAGGACACAAGGACTACATCAAGAATATGATCACAGGTGCGGCACAAATGGATGGTGCTATCTTGGTTGTATCCTCTGATGATGGATCTATGCCTCAGACAAAAGAGCACATACTTTTAGCAAAGCAGGTGGGTGTGCCTAAAATTGTTGTCTTCATAAACAAATTTGGAGATGCAGATGAGGAGATTTTGGAACTTATCAAAGCAGATATAGGAGATCTCTTAGCTAAATATGGATATGATGAGAAGGCTCCTATAATTGTAGGGGATGCACTAAAAGCACAAAAAGGAGATAAAGAAGGGTTAGAGTCAGTAAAGGAACTCATGAAAGTGGTTGATGAATATATTGAGATTCCTGAAAGAGATCTTGAAAAACCATTCCTTATGCCTATCGAAGATGTATTCTCAATAGAGGGAAGAGGGACTGTTGTTACTGGAAGAATTGAAAGAGGAGTAATAAAGCTTACTGATGGTGTTGATATATTGGGAATGGGAAGGAAACCTCAGAAGACAACTGTAACTGGAATAGAGATGTTTAATAAATCTATGAAAGATGCACAAGCAGGAGATAATGTAGGAATACTTCTAAGAGGATTTAAGAGAGAAGATGTAGAGAGAGGTCAAACACTTTCTGCACCAGGTTCAGTAGAGACACATACAGAATTTAAAGCAGAGGTATATATTCTTAGCAAAGAAGAGGGTGGAAGACATACTCCATTTGTAACAGGATATAAACCACAGTTCTATGTAAGAACTGCAGATATAACTGGAGAGGTTATATTAGAAGAGGGAGTAGAAATGATTGCTCCAGGTGATAACGCTCAGATTACAGTCAAGTTAGGTGCTCCTGTAGTAATTGAGAAGACTCAAACCTTTGCAATTAGAGAGGGTGGTGCAACTGTAGGTAA
>DFBL01000011.1 GCA_002366615.1 Candidatus Dojkabacteria bacterium UBA3081 | reverse complement strand
TTGCGCAAGATTCCTAATTGCTGCCTCCCGTAGGAGTATGGACCGTGTCTCAGTTCCATGGTGACTGTCCGTGCTCTCACACCAGTTACCCGTCTTAGCCTTGGTGAGCTTATACCTCACCAACAAGCTGATAGGACGCAGACCTCTCTTGAAGCGTAAAAGCTTTACTCTAAAACACACAAAGTGAATAGAGACTATCGGATATTATCCCGTCTTTCGACGAGCTGTTCCCGACTTCAAGGCAAGTTATCTACGTATTACTCACCCGTTTGCCACTAACATGCTAAACAATAGTCGCAAGCGACTAAAAAATAGCAGTTCGTTCGACTTGCATACCTTAGGCACACAGCCAACGTTCATCCTGAGCTATGATCAAACTCTCATTGAAAAACGTTTGACTTAACAATGTTTAAAAAAACACAGACCAATCAACGATAAAATTGGATTTACTTAGACTTTAATGAATTGTGTGACCCAAATCACACACACTTATTAGAAAGTCAATATACGAATATATTTCGACTTCCTGTCACTCTTCAACTTTTAAAGAGCTGAGAGGGATCTTCATCTTAACAATATGAATTGTGTTCTTTAGAGACTTCTCTAAGAGGAAACCTTTCTCGTGTTTATCCCAAACTCGTGAGGTGATTTTAACACACGAAATATATATATGCAAGTAACTTCTTACTGTTTTCTCATTTCATACATATCGACCAATTCTTGCACTGTTGTAATATCCTCAATTCCCTTATCCCTACCGAATTCTACTAGTCTTGGAAACCTTAGAGAAAGCCCCTCCCCTATCTGGATATCATTCTTAGATATATTCTTTGTAATTTCATCTGCATCTACGGTAATTACATACTTAGAAGATACCCAAATATCTGGTTTAAGAATGTCGTAAACTCTTACATCCTTGGGTTGTCTTTCAACAGCTATTTCTGATAGTTTACTGTTCATCTCTTCTAATTGCTTATCCCTCATTCCTGTCCCTATCTTACATATTGCATCAAAAGTATCTTCCTCTTCATTTCTAATTGCCCCAAGGATAGCTCCCAATCCAAATGATGCTCTTCTTCCAGATCCTTTAAAATATCCAACAACTACCATATCTATAGTATCAACTAAATTCTCATCTATACTCTTTTTTATTTTAACCCATTCGTAATTCCTGTCCCCCGGACAGTACTCTCCCTCTAACTGCTTCACGATAATTCCTTCTAGTCCCTCTTGGACACATTTGTTAAAATACCCCTTGATATCCTCTTTTTCAGAAAAGACCTTACTTTCGGCTAAAACAATACCCCTTTGGGTATGACTTTGAGTATCATGTAAAAGTTCTTCTAAAAATTCAACTCTCTTTTTTGTATTCCTCTTGATAAGACTCTCTCCCTTCAGATAGAGTAAATCGAATGCAAATGCTCTAACTGGTATATCCCCCTTCATGCTCTCAACCGAATACTTTCTTCTTCTTTGCATGGTCTCTTGGTAGGAAAGAAATGTATTCTTCTTATAATCCCATCCTACTATTTCAGAATCCATTACAAAAGAGTCCATATTCATTTCTCTTGCACTATCAACAATTTCAGGAAACATTTCTGTAACATCCTCTAAATTCCTTGTAAAAAGCTTAACATGGACGGAGGATGAGTCTTTCTTAAATAGATCTTGAGATTGCTCCTCTCCATCCTTAATATATTCTCTCCAAATTGAATTATACTCTTTTTGGGAAATAGGCTCTCCTTTCCACTTGTGAATTTGACATCTTAAACCATCAAATTTAGGCTGAAGTAAAACCTCTTCCTTAAATCTTTCTTTTAATTCATCAAAACTAGCAACCCTTTGTACTAATCTAGAAAGAATTGGGTTCCCTGGTATAGTAGTTATCATAGAAAGAGAATCTCCTATACCCTCATAGTCAGCTTCAAAAACCTTCTTTCCCACATACCCTATATCCGAACACACACCATATGCCCGTTCTAATTCTTCCTTCAGACTTTTATCCCCTACTTTAGAAATAGAGAATACATCTAACAGAGATCTTACACTTAACCCTAATCTTAAATCTCCACATACTGTGCGTACAAAATATTTAGACTCTAAAGGGTTTAACTTCTTTAAACAGTTAAGTATTGTTTTGTTTTTTCTTGATACAGAACCATTGCCAGAAGTGTTTACTATTTCCCAGAGAACTTCATAGATTTCCTTTACCTTAAGGCTTTTCCCTTTCTCTGTATACTCTTTCCATATCTCAAATATTGTATCTCCAATATCCCCACTACTCCTCCTTTTGGCAGCTATATCCTCTGAAGTGTACTGCTTAAGAAGGTTAATTAAACTCTTTTCAGAGTAGTTAAATTCTGACTTTACAAACATAGGAGCAACCCTCCCCTGTATCATATATGAAATTATCTCCACCTCTTCACTATTACATTTCTTTAGGAATGCAGCTAATTCATCAGACATTTCATTTCTTGATTGTATAGATTCAATTTTTTCAAAAAGAGAACAAAGCTCTGAGTAGTTAATCAT
>DFBL01000027.1:5718-33978 GCA_002366615.1 Candidatus Dojkabacteria bacterium UBA3081 | reverse complement strand
ATCTCCTTCATCACTAGCTATACCACCAAAACTTTCTGTTCCTGTCTTGACCTCAACTGTAGACTGCACCTCTGTAGTACCAACTAGAATAAAGGTATCCTTGTTAGTCTCTGGCCCATATTTCATAGTGAATAGCTCCTCATCTGGAGCAGTTCTATCAACAACTGAAAGTTCAGATTTAGAAAGTGGAGTTATATACCTATTAGGAAAACCTCTAACACCCGCTACAGTAACATCATACTTCCCCTCATCCTCTACAACATATGTATAACTAAATTCCTCACTATCCTGAACCTTCGTTTCTCCAACCTTCTCATCGTTTACATATACAAAAACTGTATCGTAACCCTTTGCCTCTCCTTCTATAGTAATTTCTTCCTCGTTAGTAATAGAGGTAATATTAGTAATTATAGGAGACTCTAACTCTGGATCCAGAAGTGGTTCCTCCCTATATTTAATAAAAGAGAAAATTCCAAAGGCAACTAGTAAAATACCTAATCCGATAAATACAGAGCCTACTAACCTTGAAACTTTTTCTTGATTATGTGGTAAAGGCTGTTTAATCTCAACCTTACTTCTCATACTCATCTCCTCTTGTGAGACCTTAGAAGAAGTTTTATTAATAATTTTTTTTCTTGCCACGCTAACCTATATTATAATTTATATACCCAATATTCCATAGCATAGAACAAAATTCTAAATAGTGCAAGAAGTAATTAAAATTGGTAAAATACTCCCATGAACAAAATATCAAAGATTCTTTTAACTACAATATTAATATTCATAGTTCTCCTCCCATTGGGATATTTCATAATATACCCTAATTACAACAAATTAATCGGACCTATAAAAAGATTTGATATACACAGGAGTGCTCAAGAAATTACTTTCCAAGTTTTAACCCAACTGGTTCCAAGTAAGGAGAAAGTTTTAGGAAAAGAAGATATCAATAACTCAAATTTAAGTATTGAGGAGAGTATAAATAAAGATTTTGTACTTGATGAAAAAGTTTTAGAAGAATTAAACACCTCTATCTCTATTAACTCAATAGAAGTTGCTGGAAAGATATTCGAAGGAATATCACCAATTACGATGGATATGGGATTTTGGCACTTCCCAGTTTCAGGATTTCCAGGCAAAAAGGGTAATTTTGTGGTAATAGGGCATAGATACGCTAAACTTCCACCTGAAAAAGATACCTTTTTTAACCTAAACAAGGTTAAAGTAGGGGATAAGATTGAAGTTTTTCAATTTGGCTCTGAGTATACATATATAGTTACGGAAACTAAAATTGTAGAAAAAAATGACACTTCCATACTAAACGATTTTTCTGATTACAGAATAACCTTAATTACCTGTACACCCCTTTGGACAGACAAACAAAGGCTAGTAATAGTAGGTAAACTGGACAAATTGTATAAAAACACTTAAAATGCAATACTTTTAAATTACATTAAATATTTCATGGACAATTTTTACAAAATAAAGGAGATTAATCCATATACTTTTGAGATAACTATTACAATACCTTCTGACAGTTTCAAAAAATCATATGATTTACTTCTTAAAGACTACTCTAAGGATCTAGATATTAAAGGATTTAGAAAGGGAAATGTACCATCAGATTTAGTTAGTGATCAAGTCAAAGAAGTTGTTCAATTTGAAGCATTTGAGAAACTAGCTCCAATATATATTAATACAACAATCTCTAAAGAAGAACTTGAACCAATTGCTCCCCCTGAATATAAAGAGACTCCTAAAATATTAGAGGGAATTGACATTCCTTTTACAATCACCATTACCACAATGCCTGATTTTAAATTAGGTGATATAAAAAAAGTAAAAGTAAAGAAAGAAGATATTAAAGTAACTAATGAGGAAGTACAGAAAGCTTTAGATGAACTTAAAGAATCCCAAAAAACAGCAGAAAAGGAATTAAATGATAAATGGGCAAAAGAGGTGGGGAAAGTATTAGGTGATGAAAAAGTAAAAACATTGGATGAATTGAAAGAAAAAATAAAGAATGCAATAAAGATACAAAAGGAACACTATCAATTACACAGTATGCAAGACCAAGCACTTAAACTAGCTATTAAAGAATCAAAAATTGAAATACCACAAGCTGCAGTAGATTTTGAAGCAAGAGAAAGAGAAAGATTCTTTAATGAAGATATACAAAAGAAAGGAATAAATATTGAAGATTTTCTCAAAGCTAATAATATCACTATCGAAAAGATGAGAGAGCTATGGCAGTTGGATGCGAAAGAGGCAATAGAGACAGATGTATTTTTAAGCCTTTACGCTGATGTAAAAGATGTTGAGATTACAGACAAGGAATTAGAAGAGAGAATAGGGGCAATAAAGAAAGAAAGACCAGACACAGATGAGAGTATCTTTAGTAATCCTCAATGGAAGGAATATATTAAGAAGGTTGAGAGAAAAGAGAAGGGCTTTAGAACATTCATAGAAGAGGTACTAGGTAAAGAGTTCTTAGATAGTCATAATTAAAATTTTACATTTTAAAAATGTCAGTTTTAATTCCAACAGTAATTGAAAAAGATAGAGAAGGGGACAGAGCATATGATATATACTCCAGACTTTTAAAAGATAGAATTCTCTTTGTAGGAGGCCCTATTGAAACAAATATCGCTAATACTGTAGTAGCACAGCTACTCTTTTTAGAAAAAGAAAACCCCAATGAAGATATCCAAATGTTTATTAACTCCCCAGGAGGAGAGATTGATGCTGGTATGGCTATACTAGATACCATGAACTACATTAAATGTGATATATCTACAATAGCTGTGGGTGTAGCAGCATCAATGGGTTCATTTTTACTAGCACATGGAGCTAAGGGAAAAAGATTTGCACTCCCTAATAGTAAAATACATATACACCAACCTTTAGGAGGAGTTAGAGGACAAGCAAGTGATATCGCTATTGGAGCAGAAGAGATAATAAAAACAAGAGTACAGCTATACAAAATGCTTTCTAAACAAACAGGACAAAGTATAAAACAGATAGAAAAGGATGCTGATAGAGATAAGTATTTTACAGCTAAAGAAGCAAAAGAGTACGGACTAATAGATAAAGTTATTACTAAAAGATAGTCTTAAAAGATTCCTTCAGGAGTATAGACAATAGGTTGATAAATATAGATATTAATTATAAAATACTGATTGTAAGGGCGATTAGCTCAGCTGGCTAGAGCATCACATTGACATTGTGGAGGTCACAGGTTCGAGTCCCGTATCGCCCACCATTTTTCAATCAACATACTTTAGATACAGATATATAGCAGAAAGATTATGATGTGTTAAATCTATTCTCTGTGTATCACACTCATAGTCATAACATATACCTCCAGATATTAAATCAAATTCTGTTTTCCTATCAGATTTAGGACCATCTATTTGTAAAGACATAAGGTATTTTAAAGATTCACTCATAAACTCCTTTATCTCAATGTAAAAATCATAATCCCTTTCCTTTGCTATCCATGCTACATGTGCTAACCCCTCTAGATATACTCCTAAATTAGCTTTAGGAGGATAACCAGTAGAAGTATCAAGATAAATTGAAACTGGTATACCACTTATCCTAAAATACTCCTGTGTATACATTTTCATAAAATCCCAATACTCTTTGCTATTATCAATTTGATAAAGATATGCAAACCCCTCCATAGCCCAAGCGTAAATAGAGTAATTAAAATCTTCATTAGAATATCTATCTATAATATATTCTGCAGCTTTTTGGGCTCCAATTAAATACCTTTCATCATTACTCAATCTGTATATCCTAATTAGTGCATAGAAAGATTCCCCATTGTTGTAATCTGATTCTCTTCCTGTATCTAAAAGATATATAAAGGAACCTTCATCTGTTTGTGTAAAAAGTAAATAGTTAGCTAAACTCTTTGCTTCTTGCATATACTCCTCTTTGGCCTGATCACTACCCTCCATATATTCAACAAGGGCTAAGAGATAGAGAGCAACGGAATTTGATTTCTTAACTCCTTCATGATTAATAGCTATAGTAGGAACATCATTCTCAACATCCTCATAAAGACCATGGAAAAAATCTATACCCTTTTCAATACTATCCTCGTATTTACTTCCGCCCTCATACTGATACACCTGACAAAGAGAGTAAAGCCCTCCTGCCTGTCTCACTATATTGTAGCCCTCAATGACTCGCCCAGTTGAAACATCTAATTCATAGTTAAAATCCCCTTGCTTAGTTTGATTTTTAACTAACCAATCAGTATAAAGAAGCATAGACTCCTCTAAATTCTCCTCATAAGTATTGGTAATACTATATTTAACAAAAAAGAAGGTAAGAGTAAAAATCAACAATCCTAAAACAAGAAGAGGGGAATATATCTTTTTCATTTATCAATTATATGTTACAAATTCAAAATATCAAATCAATCACTAAAATACTTTGAAAGAATAAGCTTACGTCTTAACTCTTTACTAGGTATAGGATAATTATCTTGCTTATCATATGGCAATTGATCATAGAAATCCCTCCAAAAATCATTATATTAACTTTTCTTAACTACTACAACTTAAATAATTACACGTTGCCATTACATTAAACCAACCCTTCCTAAATATTTCCTATCATAGTAAGTGAATTTCTCCTCTGGCATAAGTAAAACCCTATCTGGATTTAATCCTGATACAAATTCAGGTTCATGACTTACGATAATGACAGTCCCCTTGTACTCTTTAAGAGCATCCAAAAGAATAACCTGTGAAGCAGGATCTAAATATGTAGTGGGCTCATCTAAAATTAATACATTAATATCTTGTGCAAAAAGCCTAGCCAAAGCTAATCTTGTTTTCTCTCCACCAGAAAGAGTCTTTACTTTCTGATTAACCATATCTCCTGAAATTAAAAATTTGCCCAGAAAATTTCTCCAATACTGATCAACCCAGATTTGCGAAGTACCCACCTCCCTAACATTTTGCATAACAGTTTTACTGTAATCTAAATCCTCATACTCCTGAGCATAGTAACCAAAATTAACATTATTCCCCCACCTATATTTACCTTTACTCTGTTTTAATTTACCAGCCAATATCTTAAGAAGAGTAGTCTTTCCGACACCATTCTTACCAATAACTACAACCTTTTGCCCCCTTTCTATTTCCATATTAATATCCTTAAGTACGGTATTAGTACCATATCTTTTAGACAAATTACTAATTACCAATACCTCCCTTGCACACCTTTGTACAGGAGAAAGCTTTATCTTAATACTTTTACTCTTTGAAAGAAGTTTCTCTTTCTTTTCAATATCCTCCTTTAACTCCCTAACCATATCAAATCTTTTTGATGCCCTCTTAGCCTCCTTGTAGGTCTTTCTACCTGCTAATTGCTGGGCTGATTTCTCTAATCTCTTAGCATTCTTCTCAATATTAGTGATCTCTCTTACTAAGGTTTCATCTTGAATGGATTTTAATTTAAGAAATTTATCATAGTTACCCTTGTATACCTCTATACGATGAGTAAGCTCATTAAGAAACCATATCTTACTCAAACCTCTATTCATTAATCTAAGATCGTGAGATATAACTAGGACACTGTTTTTGTAATTAGTTAAATACTTCATCAACCACTGTGCAGAGGGAATATCTAAAAAATTGGTAGGTTCATCTAATATCAAAATGTCTGGATTTTTACAAAGAACCTTTATCAATTCCACCTTTATTTTCTGACCCCCTGACAACTCATTAAGGATACTGTCCGAATCTTTCTCATCCATATTTAATTTGTTAAGAAACTTGTTTATTTCCCATTCATGTATATCTAATCCCTGATCAAGAATTAAATACTCACCAATTGAAAGTGATTGATCGCTATATTTAAATTCAATATCCTTATGAATCTCTTGAGAAAGGTATGAGTATGTCCCCACTATATTTATTTCTCCACCATCATTTTCTAATTTGCCAACAATTAATTTAAGAAGAGTACTCTTTCCAGCACCATTAACTCCTACTATCCCAACTTTCTCACCCCATCCTAAAAAAAGGTTAATCTCTTTTAATATTGTTTTTCCTCCGACTTCATATGAGAGGTGTTTAATTTCTAACATAACTTCCAATTATATACTATATTAATATGTTTTTGATGTATAATTGAGGATTAAGATATAAAGATAGGAATATGTTTAGAGAAAAGTCAGATGACCCAATTGCAGACTCATCAAAACAAGAGTCATTAGACACTATTAGAACAAATATCATAGCAATGTTGGCACATACTGGCTCTGAAGATGAATATATCAGTAAGGACCTTGATGGAGTTAACGTAAATAAAATTGATAATTATCTTTACCAGCTCGAAATTGATCAAAACCTACCTGTTAAGTTATTACTAATAAGGAGAGCTAGAGTAGGGGATAAGAATAGATTTGAAACTTTATGCAACTATATAGATGTCCATAACGTTGAATTTGATCCAACACTAAAAAACAGTATTTACTTTATCGAAACTAGTGACTATGCAATAACTTTCATTCCCATTCAAACAGGCCAGAGAAATGTAAGAATCCATTTAGCACCAATAGGAGAATTTACTCCAACTTTTTTAAAAGATAGATACAAAGAACTAACAGAGAAATCAGATATTGAAAATCTTAAGTTCCTAAAATTCAACAAGAAAGACCCTGATTAACTAATCAAATAGATTATCTGTTTTCTCTAAAAGCTCTTCTATACTCTTACACTCCATTAAATCCTCCCTTATCTCCTGAGAACCACTAAAACCATTAATATATGTCTTAATAAATTTCTTTAACTTGTTGTAACTCTTCTTCTTACCCCAAGTCTTTTGAAAAAGAATTACTTGTTCTCTCAACATTTCTATCCTCTCTTCTGTTGACACCTCATCTTGTTGAGAAAATATCCAAGGATTACTTAATGCAGCCCTCCCAATCATAACTCCATCTACACAATATTTTTTGGCATACTCTTTAGCCTGCTTGAGAGAAGATATACCCCCATTGCCAAAAATCAAAGTCTTACTTCTCATATCATCTCTTAATCTAACTATCTTAGAGATAATATCCCAATTAGGAACCAATGACATATCCCCCTTTGCAGTAACAGCATTAAATGTTAAAACATCTAAATCTTGCTCTATGAGAAATTCAATCCACTCAAAATCATAACTATCCCAACCTAATCTTGTCTTAACTGAAACAGGTAATCCCACTGCTCCCTCCCTTGTTCTTTCTATTATCCTTTTAACAATATCTCTCTCTTGAGTAATTAATCCACTACCAGCTTTTCTCTGTACTACCTTTTTAACAGAACAACCCATATTAATATCTACTCCATCAAAACCAAGCTCTTTTACTAATTGGGCTCCCTTAAAAAAGTTCTTAGGTTTAATACCCCACAATTGTGCTATGATAGGGTTTTGAGTAGGGTCATACTTTAATCTATGAATTACTTTCTCTCTGCCTACTGAATTAAGACCTTCTACATTAACAAACTCTGTATAGAAAAGATCTGGTCTTTGTATAGAGTTAATAATTTGTCTAAACACAGTATCTGTTACATCCTCCATAGGGGCAAGAGAAATAACTGGTTTTTTAATATCATCATATATACTCATACACGAGCATTCTATCATATACCCCTTATCTTGAAAAAATATCTGATTTACAATAAACTTACAGTATATATTGCCCCAGCTATGACACAAAAGAATATATTAACAAGTAGTGGTGGACAACAGGTCCTAAATGAAGAAAAAGTAGATAATATCTCCTTGATACTCTCTTATTCAATAAAAGATTTCCTATCCTGGTGGTATATTAGTATGCCAATATGGCATCTTAAAATGCTAGGAAGAATATCAACCCTGTTAGATGACAACCTCACAATATCTCTCCTTATTAAGAAGTTTCTAGTTCCCTGGCATAGAGACTACTCCTTTATTGGATATGTATTTGGGATATTGATAAAATTAATATATTTACCAATAGCTATAATTACATATCTATTAATATGCTCTCTCTATCTATTAATAATTCCCACTTGGTTAGCTTTACCCCCAATAACCCTCCTCTTTATATTTAGCTCTATCCTATCACTTTGATGTCAATAGATTACGGTTGGCAAAACAGAACAGTTGTTGGACATCATAACAAGGATGATAATAGTTTTGCCCTAATCGAAAAAGAGTTACCAATACTAACAAAAGAATCAGATGCTCTTTTTCTTACTACAAGAGATCAATTCTTTACAATCTCAACACCACAAATTTCTAATGTTTTAACTAACTACCTTAAATACAAGAAATTCTACGATACCGTAAGACTTTTTGCTAATATAATGTTAATACCTGGTTTAGTAATCGCTCTCGCATATCTTTTGAGATACCTGGGAGTAATAAATGAAAGCTCCTTAATCAATGACTTCCTCTCTAGTGGTATTGCTAACGCACTTTTTGGTCTCTCAATATTTAACGTTTTCATCCTTTGGCATGATTACTACAAAGACAAGAGTCACCCTGTTAAATTACCTAACGCAGAAAGAATTTCACTAAACGAGTTAGAAGATATTAAAAACAGTGGATTTAAATTCGGTAGATACGCACACTTAGAAGCTATTAATTTTGTAGATGAACTTACATTAGAGATACTTTGTACACATACGAAAGATAACAACCTAGATATCCCTGGGATTTTTGGAGAACTAGCTGGCTCTCCAGAAAGTGTTGAAATATTTAAAAGAGCAAATATTGAAATAGATGAGGAAATATTAAAAGAGAATGATATTACACAAGAGACTCTACCTAAATATCCACCTACTGCTGTAAGAAGCTTAATAATATACTCTCTTAACGAAGCCCTTTTAACCTCTTCTACAGAAATCCAACCTAAACATTTACTACTAGCTTTGTTTAATGTATTCCCTGTTCTAAAACAAACTCTCTTCTCTCAAGACTCTTCCATAGATATCTTAAGGGAAGTTGTTAGATTCCAATCATATGAAGTACAGAAAAAAAGAAAAACAAGGTATTTAAACCCTAATAATAAGTATTTTAGAAAGGGTGGTCTTGCAGAACCTTGGGTATATGGATATACATTCATCCTTAATCATTTTGCTAAAAATCTAAATGAAGAAATTCTTAAGGATAGGGATACCTACGGAATTGGACATGATGATGAGATAGAAACATTGGTTTCAGTATTAGGAAAAGTATCAAACAAGAATGCTCTTTTCATAGGGGAGGTAGGAGTTGGAAAATCAAGTATAGCCTTAGGGCTTGCACAAAGGATAAACAGAGGAGAAGTGCCTCCACAAATTAAGGATAAAAGAATCTTACAATTGGATATTAATGGACTGATAGCCCAATCTTCTAAACAGAAAAATTTAGAATTACTCATATCTAAAGCTGTGAAAGAGTTAGAGAATGCTGGAGATACAATCCTTTACATAGATGAAATGCAAGAATTAATTCCTACTAAAGCTAGTGAAAGTGGACAATCCGTTGCTAGTATTTTCCTCCCATATATTTTAAACAGTAAATTCCCGATAATAGGGACAGTTAACTACTCAGATTACAAAAAATATTTTTACAGTAGTGAATCCTTAAGACAGGCATTTACCAATATTGAAATTAAAGAGATATCTGCTGCAGATGCTTTACAAATACTTGAAACTAAAATTACCCTATTAGAGAGTAATTTTAATATATATATTACCTTTCCAGCATTAATAAGTACTGTAGAGTTAGCACAAAGATACAACAGAGAGAGAAAACTTCCTAGTAGTGCTGTTAGATTAATTGAATCAGCCTGCTCATGGGCACAGGGTAGTGGAGTAAAGGTATTAACTCAAGAGCATGTATCTAAAGTCCTCTCAAATGAGAAAGGTATCTCTATAGGGACAATAGATGTACAGGAGAGTACTCGTTTGATGAAACTAGAGGAGAATATGAAAAACAAAGTAGTTGGTCAAGAGGAAGCTATTCAGGCTCTAGTAGAGGCCCTTAGAAGGGCGCATGTTGATATTAGGAATCCTAACAAGCCAATTGGTACTTTCCTCTTTATGGGACCTACAGGGGTTGGTAAAACATATGTCTCTAAGGTAGTTGCACAAGAGTATTTTGGTAATCAATCAAATATGATCAGAATTGATATGTCTGAATACAAAGAATTGGATAGTGTGAAAAAGTTCTTAGGAGAAGATACTAATAGAAATGCTTTCGGTCAAACTTCAATATCTTTGGTTGACAGGATAAAGAGTAATCCATATACCGTAGTTCTTTTTGATGAGATGGAAAAAGCACATCCTCAAATATTAGATTTATTCCTTCAGATATTTGATGAGGGAAGATTAACAAGTACACAAGGAGAGGTTGTTGATTTCACTCAGAGTATAATAGTGTGTACAAGTAACATCGGTAGTTTAACATTACTTAACTCCCTGACAGACCAGAATGCTACTTGGGATGATCTCAAAAATAGAGCATTAATTGAACTTAGACAAGCAATCAAACCCGAGCTACTAAACAGGTTTGATAAGATACTAGTATTCCATCCTCATGATATTGAAAATCTTTCTAAAATATCTGAACTTTTACTTAAAGAATTAGCACAAAGACTACAAGAAAAGAGTATTAAACTCACCTGGACTAATGTAATTCCACAACTAATTGCTAGTAAAGCCAATAAACCAGGTTTAGGTGCAAGACCCATTAAAAGATATATCCAGGACAATATTGAGGGGAATATAGCTAAGGAAATGTTGGAGGGAAGGATTGAAAAAGGAACAGAGTTAGAAATTAAGGAGAGTTGGATTATTTAATTTTCCTTGCAAGAATTGATATATTAAAATATAATACTAAGGTTTAAAATTGGTTAATTAGATATGGGAGCATTACCAAAAAGAAAAATATCGAAGGGTAGAAAGAACAGAAGAAGAGCTCATGATGCTCTTAAAAAGCCTGCAATGGCAAAGTGTCCCAAATGTGGTAAAACAAAAAGACCTCATTTTGTCTGTGAGTTTTGTGGCTACTATGGAGATGGTAAAGATTTAAAGAGTAATAAATAGTAAATTCTTTGTTGCATGAAGAAAGTAACAGATCCTAGACATTTAGCAAGAGAGTTAGCACTACAGTACCTCTTTTCAAATGATTTTGATAAGAATAGGGAAGGCTATCTTGAATTTGACGCATCAGAGATATCAATATTGGATGAAATTGAGGAGTATAGTAGCGAGCTGTATGAAAAACTTGTGTCTGGAGTGCGTGAACAGCAAGAGGTGATTGATAAGATGATTATACAGTATGCCCCTCAATGGCCAATTACCCAGATGAAATTGGTAGATTTACAGATATTAAGAATAGCAATATATGAGGGCTTTTTAGAAAAGATGACTCCTCCTAAGGTAGCTATAGATGAGGCTATTGAATTAGCTAAAGAGTTTGGGGGAGATAGTAATAGTAAATTTGTTAATGGAGTGTTAGGAGCAATATATGAAAAACAGGAGAAAGAAGATGAATAGTATAAAAGAGTTAGAGAATATAATTGGGATTGTTTTTAAAAAGAAAAGATTACTTACATTAGCTCTTACCCATAGATCATATGTGAATGAGCATAAAAGTGTGAAAAATCATAACGAGAGGTTAGAGTTTTTGGGAGATGCAGTTTTAGAGTTAATCACTTCCGAATACCTCTTTAAAAGATACTCTAGTAGAGCAGAGGGTGATTTGACAAGTTTTAGAGCGGCACTAGTCAGAACAGATAGTTTAGCTCAAACAGCAAAAGAAATGGGGATTGGTGATTATATGAGATTATCAAAAGGGGAAGAGGATACAGGAGGGAGAGAAAAGAACTATCTTTTAGCTAATACCTTTGAAGCAATAGTAGGGGCAATATATTTAGATCAAGGATATGAAATTAGTACAGAGTTTGTATATAGATTTTTGGTTAAAAAAATAGACGATATTGTAAAAAACAGATTAGATATAGATAGTAAGACTAGAATACAAGAGATTGCACAATCAAAGTACAAAGTAACTCCTTCATACGAAGTAACAGATGCTAAGGGTCCAGATCATGATAAAGAGTTCACTGTTGTGATAAAAATAAATGGAAAGGCAATCGGACAAGGTTGTGGTGGTAGTAAGCAAAGAGCAGAGGAAGATGCTGCTACACAGGGTTTGAAATATTTAGAAAACACTTAGATTAGCTTGAATATTAATACTTGATTTGTTAAAATAGCGTTGCCATGTTAAAAATTAGATTAAAAAGGACAGGAAGAAGAGGTCAACCACATTACAGAATTGTGGTTATGGAAAGTAGCAATCCAAGAGATGGAAGGAGTGTGGCAGAGATTGGGTACTACAACCCTAGAACTAAACCAACTACATTTGATGTTGACAAAAAACTTGCAAAAGAGTGGTTAGAGAAAGGAGCACAGCCTTCGGATACTGTTGCACAATATTTCGTTAAATTAGGTTTATTAAAATCTCTAAAGAGAGGTTCTACAAAGCCTAATACAAAAAAGAAGAAGAAAGAGAAGAAGGAGTAATTCCTCATTTTTTTCATCAATACCTAGCAAATTTTTCCAACTATATGTATAATTAATAAGCTTGCATTAATTTAGTGGTACTAAAAAATGAAAGAGTTATTAGAATACATTGCAAAATCTATCGTAAATTATCCTGATGATGTAGTAATTGAGGAAAGGGAGAGTGTTGATTTCCCAGGACTTATCATTCTTACAATAGATGTAAATGAGAGTGACAAGGGAGTCATTATTGGTAGAAAGGGTCGAACTATTAACTCCATTAGGGATATAGTTACTATAAATGCGATAAGGAATAACAAAAGAGTTAGAGTAATACTAAAAGAGGATAGAGTTAGAGAGGAACAACCTGCTCAAGAGGAAGTAGATATGCTTCAGGATGAAATCTAGATTAAAATTCTTCTACCTTTGATTTAAATATATCAACTACATCACTGTATTCTGTATATAGCTGGAATGAAGCATAAATATTAGGTTCCTCATTTGTATCAAGAATATAGTATCCACTGACATCCAATGAGATATTCCAAACTTCTTCATCATTTGAACTTACCTTTACATTCTGCAACCTAATGATATATGGAGAGACATCTTGAACATCATCTAAAAAAGCAATTACATTCTCATATACACCAGAGTATTCCAATGGTCCACTAACACCATCTAGAGCGTCCCTAGCTTCAATTTTTGCAACCTCCAGACCTGTATCTGTAGCAAGCTCATCTACATAGTAAACAAAGCTTGTAACTAACAAGATATTAGGTATAACTCTTCTAGAAGTTAAAACATCTTCATTTAACTGATTCTCATCTAGTAGGTTAAGCTGTTTATCTAACTTCTCTAACTGATCAATCTTTTCATTAGTAACTTTAATTTCATCTAAATACTCAAAAGCAGAACTTACCATTGGAATAAATACAGCAAAAGAGAGAACAATTAATACAACTCCTGATGCTATGGGAATGATTAAATCAGAGAAAGTAAGCCTTGTTTGTTTAATCTTCTCATTAACCACCTTCATCTCTTTCTGTCTCTTTATACTTGATTCTGTTGCTAATCCCATAATTATTCGTTACTAAAATTTTTAATATCAAACTCTCCCTCAAAAGAAAATGACACACCCTCTTCTCCCTTACTTACTGACTTAAGATTAATTGTTTTAACATTTTCGTCTACACCAAACAGATACCAAAGCCTTGATAGTCTCTCTAAGGTAGGGGCCTTTCCTGATATCTCAAATGTTAAAGTCTCAGATATCTCAATACTTCTAAATGATATCCCTCCTATCCTCTCTCCTATCTCAGTTAGAAATTCAATTATTTTTCTATGAGAGAAGCTATTACTCTTAACATCAAGATATAGTTTGACTCTATCTAAGATTATATTATTACTTGATATCTTATCTATATTTGCATTAATTTTGTTCTCTGTTTTAGCGAGTACAGATTTTCTGCGATTTAATTGTGTCTTAGCTGTAATATTAAAACCTACAATACCTAAAGCTATAACTGCTAGAAATATTAGACTAAGTACAGATCCAATATTAAGAGTATTTTTTTTCTTGACATGGACTTTCTCCTCCTTAGTCATTGCAGGAATAAGATTAAAGCCCTCTTTAGAGGTATTATCTATATTTGGTTGCGGGGTAGGAGGTTGTTGTGGAGCTTGCTGTTGTTTTTGTGCTGGAGCAGACTTAGCACTATTTGTAGTAGGATTCTGGTTGTTTACTTTTACATTTTCTTTCATTTTTATTCCTCTTTTAATGATAACCCAATTGCTACAGAATAGGAAGCCCCAGATTTTGCAACAATATTTTTAAATCGGTTATCTACTACTATATTAAACCATGGATTTGCAACTTGTGCACTAACCCCTAGTGATTTTGATATGTATTCTGTTAAACCCGGTAACAGAGCACCATCTCCATTTATAAGATACTCATTGGGCGCCACTGTCATTGTTTTGTTTTTGTAGAATTCAACACCCCTCCTTATCTCCGCCATAATAGATTCAATAATAGGGGTAAGCACTGCATATATTTTCCCCTCAACTGCATTTGGAATTAAACCGTAAGCTCTTTTAAATTCTTCTGCTCTTTTATATTCAAAATTGAATTTGTTTACTATAGATTGTGTCAGAGAATCAGACCCTATTGATATGCTTTGAGAGAATACCAAAGAGCCATTAGTCATAATACTCATATCGGTACTGTTAGCACCAAAATCTAACATAACACAGTCTTTCTTTTTTAAGGATCTAAACATTGCTCTTCCCATTGCAACAGATTCTGTTTCTATTGCTATTAAATCTAAATTAGCAAAATTAGCTATATTCATGTATATCTCTATAATCTTTTTAGGAGCAGCAACTAAAAGTACTCTAGGTGCGTTTTTTTCTTCATTAAAACCAATAACAACATAGCTCATTTGTACTTCATCTATGGGAATTGGGAGATACTGTTTAGCTTCATAGTATACAGATTCTTTAAGTTCTTCTTGTTTAACTCCAGGGAATTCTAAAAATCTTGTAAATACAGAAAACTCTGGTAATGCCATAACCACACTAGTATTCTTTATTCTTGAATTTGCATAGAGTAGCTTAAGAGCTTCAGCTAACCTCTTTTGATCCTGTCTTTCCTCACTGTTAATTACTCCTGCGGGTGTAAGTTGACTACCCAAATTAACTAGTTTGGGTGTGGTAGTAATATCTTTTAATTCAACAGCCTTTACGGTATGTGTTCCAAAATCTATACCAACGTGATCTGGCAGTTTAGCCATATGGTTGGACAGTAAAATTATGACTACCTAAATGATATCAGAAAAGTAACTTAGATTTAAGTCCTATATTATTTATTCCTACTTAAATCCTACCTCAGTTGTTTGCAAATTTATCTCTTTACCAAAGAATGTTTCTGCTAGTATTCCATATTTAGGATGATAATCTATAGCTAGGACAGGATATTGTAATCTGTCTATAAACTGAAGATACCTTTCTACTGGATTAAAACCTCCCAAAGAGTGTATTCCTCCATTGATATATAAACCATCATAAGTGTCAGTATCATTTTTACTTACTTCATGCTCTATTGTTACACTCCCATTCGCTAGAATATATCCATTGATTTGGTCATATGCGAACTTGCCTGAAGGAGACGAGTTCTTTCCTTCTTTGATTGTTACATTGCCTGAAACAACAAATATACACGCCTCTAGATTCTGTTGTTTATTAGCATTAATTATATTTGGGTTAATTACAAGATTCCCATCAACAAAGATTACTCCTTTTCCACTACAGGTAAAACCTTGGCTTACAGTAAGAGATCTATTACTTTTAATAAAACAGTGTATGTTTTTTTTGTTTCCACAGTAAGGATTCAAATTAGACGCTAATATCCCACTAATATTTTCTACTTCAACTAAATTGGGTATTATATTTCTGTTTTTAGAATAAGCATCAAGGAGTTCATTATAGTAATTATTCTTTTCATGTCCTATATGTCCATTAAGATTGTATGCTCGTGTTTCTTCTATCTTCTTATCTTCTAAATCAAAACCCTCAGACCACATCTCACTTGATAGGTCTGCCCAACCAGAAAGCAAAGACTCTTCAGGACCAAATTGTAATGGGGGAAGGACCCATCCCTTAAGAGGAGGGTATCCCTCAATACTATCGTCTTGATTATTCCAAGAGGTATTTGGTACTTTTGCAACAGATTTCGTTTCATCAGCAGAGTAGGCTAGACCTCCATCAGTTACCATCCAATCATCAAGGTTGTAGCTATTGTTCGTATTATTTAAAACCATATTGCCTGCATCATCATAGACTCGTATGTAAATATACAAAGTACCATCTCTATTTGCTCTTGGATCAATTGATACACTCCCACTGTGAGTACTAACATTCAAATCTGAAGGTACATAGAAAGACACATTTGAAGCTGTAGCATTAGGAAGATCTCCTATTGTTGAAGTTATTGGTTGGGGTAGAGTAGTAGGGTATGGAATTACTACACCTAGACTCCCTGCTATCTTAATCTCAGTCTTTGGTTCCCCACTATACATTATATCTCCAACTATTGAGTAAAGATCAGAGAAAAGATTATATGGGTCACTTGCTTCCCAACTAACAACTATTGTCCCATTTTTGTAATCTGTTGTAATCTCTGTAGAAATTGCTGGTGCCTTTTTATCTATTGTCCAATCTCTACCAGTATCAGTCCAATCTCTAGCATACAGCTGGTTTTGTGTAGACTTATACCTTAGTCTGTTTTCAGGCCAATAGTATGATAAATCATCGTCATCATATCTAGCAAATTTACTAGTCCAGTATTCCGAGTAGTTAATATTGTAATTGTCATAGGGTGTAAAACTGAACTTGTCTAAACCCATTAACAATATATTGTATTTTATTTCTGCAGGTGGTTCTGAGATATCGTTCCCCGAAAATCTTAAATCAAATAACATTTCAATATTTGTCAAACCAAACCTCGCAATACTGTTAATTTTAACTGCTACCATATTCCCCTTTTCTGGACCTTTAATATAGAATTCTCCAGTAACACTGTTTACATCTGCTGATCCAACTCTTTTCCATACATCAGGGTCTTCTCCCCAAGCTGGAATATATGGATTCCATTCACCTAGATTATTCTTTCGCATCATAAAGCCCCAGCTTCCCAGACCAGGTGCTTGTCCAGGTATTGTCGTTACATCTGAAATCCATATAGGTGTAGTATTTGTGCCGGTTAATTGTACATTCCTAAACCATACGAATAGGGCTTCAATATCGCCTGCTCCAGTTGAATCAGTATATGTAGCTTCCATACGTAATGGATCATTAAGATTTCCTGCGTTGTTTATATTCCTAATATCAGGAATCCCAGTGTAAGAATTACTTTTAAAACCATATGCATTAGCCGAATCAAGATCATTGAGGATAGCTAGTGATTCTGTGGGTTGGGAAGAGAATGGTTCATAGCAGTGTTTGTCTGCTTCGATAGGGGATACGCTACAATCATTTGTACATTCTCTAAAATCTTCCAGTATCAAATTGGCGTTTCCTGTGTTAGTTAAGAGTATTGGACACTCTTTCCCACAGTATTCACAGTAGCAGGTATTACTATTAAGATCGCATAAAGTGGTCCTATCTGGAGTAAGACTTGATCCATTTCTACAACTAAGTTCCTTAGTTCCCTGGCTTATCCCTCCTGGAGAAAATTGTTCTACTGTTTTGTAATTTTCAGAGGCACAGGTAGGAGGCGTACAAATTGGTGTACAGTAACAATCTATGTAATCATATTCATAGGGACAAACGGGGTCATCTTTACATCTATCTGATTGCTCAGAATGAGGGTCTACATTTACAGTAGAGGTTGTTCCGTCTGGGCAAGTTGCATTCGGTGAGCAATTCCCAGTACCACAATCACAATAGCAACTTTGTGTAGTATTAGCACAACATCCATCTCTTACAGTACGAGAACCACAAACATATTTATTAGCTGGTGCGTATGAATAGTATGTACCAGCAGAACACGAGCCAGTTGAGGGGGTACAAGTGGAATTACATGCACCACTACTACAACCACAAGAACAATTTACCTCAACACCATAATTACAACATTGATATTGATTGCCCTCCAAGTCATTACAGTAATCCCAAGTGTCGGGATTAGCTTCACAAACTTCACAAGCAATTTCTAACCCCTCAATATAATCATATGTTGTACAAGGGTCAGAAGCAGTTTGACATATTAATTTACTTCCATCACACCAACAATCTGCTGCTTTAATCCCTGAAAAAGACATTACCAACAGAAAGAGGGAGAAAGAAAAAAGAAATATATTTTTGGATAGAGAACCTTTCATACAATCAGTTTAATTTATAAATACTATAATTCCTATTTAATTAATATAAATACAATCTATTACAAAATTAAACAGGATACAGACTAATTACCCTTCTTATAAATTGTATTACTTGTATCCTACCTCTGTAGTTTGTAAAGTATCTTCCGTACCAAAGAGAGTCTCTGCAAATACACCATATTTTGAGTTATTTCTTACAACTAAAGCAGGAAATCTTAACCTGTCTTGTATCTTAAGATTTCTCCCAATTACAAAACCCTCTAGCGAATGTAGTCCCCCATTAACATAGATAGCATCATAAGAGGTATATGTTTTAACCTCCTTTGTAATTGTAGTTATTTTATCTGCTAAAATATATGCATTAATCTGATCATATGCCATCTCATTACCAGAAACAGGCCCATCATAATCTATTGTTACATCACCTTTTACAACAAATATACAAGCATCCTTCTCTGTCTTTCCATTTACAATTTTACCAACTATAGTTAAATTCCCATTTACAAAGATTATTCCCTTACCGTTACAATTAAAATCGCTGTTAACAGTTAAATTAGCTGGTGCTTCAATGAGAGCTATTCGTTCTTGAGTTGGTACTCCTTGGTTAGCTATATGAAACTGGAACAATAGCCCTGAGATTGTTCCCACATTTTCCCCAAAGGGTTTTACAATATTAAGACTATCTTTTCTCTTCTCAAAAGCAGCCTTCAAGCTATTGTAGTAACTAGAGACATCTATGACACTGTAGGAAGGAATATGATAATTAAGAGTATCAACAGACTTAACTGGTGAGACAGGAATCACCCCCTCTATATCTTCCCCAACAAGCTCAGAAGAAAGATCAGCATAAGCAAATTTAATATCGTTTAGTGGAGGGTTCTTTGTAGACCATCCAAGAGGTTCTTCATCTCTTCCTTCTATTAAAGTCCTTACTGGAAAATCAGAGCCTCCTGCAGAGTAGAGTAATCCCCCATAGGTAACAATCCAATCTCTTGTATCTAATTTCACATAACCTCCCCTTGCAACATTCCCACCCTTATCAAAAGCTGTTAGATAGAAGTAAAGATACCCCTGTCCTACTTCTCCTAAATCAAGCTCCAGTTGCATCTTACGGACATTTCCGGTACCCCCCGACATCTTTATTGCATACTTATTAAGGTTGTAGTTTAAATGCCCAATATTAAGATTCTTCATTACCTCTTCATCCGTAGAAAACATTGGAGGATTAAATGGGAACTTACTATCTATATAGGTAGCACCACCATCTGAAACAATCTTTTGCAAGACAATGGGATTAGGAACAAGGGAATCCTCACTTTCAAGTATATTTAATACTAACGTAGAAAAATCAATATCATCTACAAATTGCCATGCTACAGAAACAATTGTTTTACCATAAGTAGCAGGGCCTATTGTAAAATTCTCAATATTAGGACTCTCAAAATCAATATTCCAATCTTCACCAGAATCAATCCACTGGTTATAGTACCTTATTCTTTCATTGGTTATCCATTTATTGTGTATAGCATTTTTGATAGGGGTATTCCTGGCATTGTTTGGAAGATAGTTATAGTTATCATGTGGCGTAAACCCAAATGTATCATTTGCCATTAACCATATATTATACTTTCCTCCTTTTAGCACATCTAAAAGAGAATAGGGAGAGCTCTTTTCTTTGAAACTCAAAGAGGATTTCACAACAACCTTTTTGCCACTATCTGTTACTGTAATATTGTTTTGATTCAATATTACATTCACCATATCTTGACGACCAGGCCCCTTCACTGCAAATATATTGTTTGAGTAACTTGCCTTTTTCCAAACATCTAATGCTTTCTCACCACTACCAATGTATGGAATCCAACTATTACCCTCTTTATGTAACATAAAACCAAAACTTTCATCATTTTGAGTCTTAGGAGCATTTCCCCCAACACCATCTAAATCAATAACCTTTGGGGTGACAGGTTTTTCTGAACTTTTACTAAACCAAAAATATACAGCTTCTATTATTTGATCTCCATCTTTAAAGGTCGCTTCCATATAAAATTCATTGTCTCCAGTATCCTCTACATTTATAATTGGTAAACCATCATTTACCCTATCATCTTTGATATCTCCATTCTCTATTGAATATCTACCAGCTCCTGTGTATGTTTCTGAAACAAATCCTAATGTAGTTTCCTTTAATTCATGGTGAGGCAGAATAGAGGGATCTGGTTGTGGGCTAAGTATTTCATAGCAATCGGTATACCTTGTTGTTCGAGGGTCACAACCCTCTCCATCTAAACAACTATATAGATTATCTAAGAAATAATCAGTTGCGGAAAAGGGTGGGTTTACAGGAGCACTACTAGTAACTGGGTCTAAACATGCCAATGGGGTACATATTATACATTGAATTGGGTCGTCGTCATCATCATCGTCGTCTATAGGATCATCATCATCACCAGTACAGTAAGGAGAGTTATAGTCATACGTATATTCATTTTTACAACATTCATATATCCATCCAGTTGCCCCACCATCTCTACCTTCTACACAATAATCCCATCCATTGCTACTAGTGCATTCTATACAATCTATTTCTCTTGGATTATATTGATATGTTTTACAGGTATCAGTAGCATCACATACCCGAGTAGTACCATTACACCAACAAGCAGCCTCTATTATTGAGGATGATATTATCAAGAAGAATAAAGGAAGCAAAACAAACATAGATATAATAGTAAGAAATCTCCCTGTTTTTTTCATTCTATTTTTATACAAAAATTTATTATTATTCAATAATCTCATTCTAAGATTACAGGCTCTAATACCTCAATCTCCCAATTATTCATATCCCTTTTTATTGTAAATTCCCCCTTGCTATCCATTGATAATTCTCCTGAAATAAACTTTTTTAGTAAGGAAACAGAATAATCAATAAAATAGTTGAAATCTTTATCTACACGATATCGTAATGTAATATAGAAAGGCTGACCCCATTCAAGGGTTTCAAAATCAAATTTCCCCTTATCTTTATCAAGTTCGTAAACAAATTTTGCATCCTCAATATCTTCATAAGAATCTAAAAAATCATATGCATAGGCATACAAAACATACTTATCTTCCTCGAATGCTATTTGATATGTTACTATCTTATATCTATACTCCAAATAATTACCCTCTCTATTTAGTGATTCATATGCCACCTTTCTATCCAATTCTTCTTCAAGGTTAATTATTGGGATAAGATATTCATTCCCTCCTTGCATTGAATAAAATGAAAATCCTAACCAAATAAATAGGAAAAGTAAAAATAAGGATAGAAGAATAAGGCCTATTTTAATAAATATATCTCTCTTTATAGCAATTTTTTTCACTTTTTTAATACTAAATTTAGGCAGTTTATCCAAAGAATTTATTCAATTCTTTTACTAAACCTTCATAATCCAAATCTGTCTTTACTAGATATGATGTAGCACCTATATCAAATGCCTCTTTAACTACTGACTCACTAGTCATATTAGTAAGAATCACTATTGGCATCTTGCCATATTTCTCTTCATTGTTACGTACAGTTTTTAGTACCTCTAAACCATCTACACCTGGCATCATTAAATCAAGTAGAACCAAATCTATTTGATCTAAATTATTCGCTAAGGTATCTAAACCTTGATAGCCATCACGTGCCTTTAAAGCAATATACCCAGCATTTTGTACAAGCTCTGCATATGAATCCAAAAGAGGTGTTTCATCTTCAATAACTAGTATTTTTTTTGTATCTTCCATATTTAAATGTTTTTAAAATTAATCTGGCTCTAATACTCCAGTTGCGTTGTATATTGTGTAATCGAATAGGGGAGAGTATCCACTATTGTTTGGTGATGGTATTATTACCATCTTTGTTCTTGTATTATCCCCACATGTAACTGATGATACTATCTTGTAATTATCAAAATAGTTTCCACACTCAGGAGTAGTATTAGCTATGGCTATATTTATTATCCCCTTCAAGGGAAGTATTCTATATTCATAGAGAGGATATACTCCCCTTGTCTCTCCCATATTAACAATAATTTCCCTATCTAAAGGATCACTTGTTGCATCATCAAGAGCATAGAAAACGGAACTTTCAGGTTGCAATACCTCTGTTGTCCAACAATCTCCAATACAACCTAACTGCATATCTTCTAATTGATAGGGAGAAACCTCCCCTGTTAATTGATCCATATATACCTTCTTCGTAGTAAATGCCTCTGCAAATGATGCCTCTCCACCTGTTAATTCTAAGGTTACTTTACAATCAGTTAAAGCTCCAGAAATATTCCTAGTGTTAAGTGCAAAAACATCTCCTACCGAGTAGGCTATAGCATCCTGTGCAGTTGCATATGATAAAGATAGATTAATACCACTTGTCTCTTCTAATGTTGAATCAGCCTCACCTGAACACCAATCTTTGACTCGTAAGAGAGGTACCATATATTCTAGACCAAAGACAGAAAAGAGTTCTTCGATTTTACTAAAGCCAGAATATATGCATCCCTCTTCTGTACTAAAACATTCCTGGGAAGAATAGTGGGATAATAAAGCCTGGACTGTTGCTAAATCATTAGTTGTAAATACTGAAAGAATGGTATCAGCTTGAGTCAAGGCTCTAGTAGATTCCTTAGTATCAACCTGTACCTGCCTATTTACTTGCATTCTTGAGTAAACAGAAAATCCTATTATAGTTGCAACAACCAGCATAACCATAATTATTGCTATGGCTTGCCCAGAATATCTTTTTGATATCCAATTTTTCATATATATAAATTAATAATTTATTAATAGACTGTCAAAGCTTCAGTTGAAATGACACTCTGTCTTGATACATATTTGTTAACAGGGAAAGTATCTGAAACTGGCCACATAAGGGGTTCTACTGTTGCATTAATAAGAAACATACTATTTATGCTCTCTCCCATATCTACATACTGTATATCAAATTCATCGATATTGATACTATACGAATGTAAGAGGGTAATGACTGCATCCTCATCAAAACATTTAGAATGATCCTCTCTTAGGTTATCCTTCCTATTATATGTTCTAAAAAGATAGCCATAATTATTCACATCTCTAAAGAACCCTAAACATACCCAATAGTCATATCCATACAGTTTAACCTGTATCTCGTTTCCATATTCACCAAGAGCTTGCTCAACTTCATATTGACCCCCATTTGTACTATCATTTAAAGATATTTGTCCACTTACAAACTCCACAGTTGATTGAGATGAATCAAATAGGTAGATCTCATCAATATTTGCATTAGAGATAGTTCTTTGAAAGGTATCCATAATGTAGTTAATATCATTTCTAGCTAAATTCTTGTTACTTGTAGTTACAGATACTCTACTAATAGTAGTTAAAGTTGTTGCAACTAAAAGCATTACTACCATAAGAATCATAAGAGTTAGAAGTAATTCTATAAAACTAAAACCCTTGTATTTTTGTATATTTTTTCTCATAAGGATATTACTGAATAATATTCATAATCTTTAATATCTGCATCTGTTGTAGCTTCTCCAGACATATTTCCAACCCCAGTAAATACTTTTATAATAATTTTCTTTTTGTCTGATGTCTTAGCATATGCAATACAAAAGAGTCTAAAGAAATCATTATCATCTGGAGAAAGTATTCTTGTATCTCCACTCCTAGGACAATTTCCTATTTCATCGCTCCCAATTGGAACTGACTCCCAAGGCCCCATTCCATCATCATACCCCCCATCATCATACCCCCCATCATCATACCCCCCATCATCATCTGATATGGAACCAATTGGTGTAGTATCATAAGTGCCTTTTACTTTAATATAAAACCAATTGTTTTGGAACATACATACAGAGTCAGTACTTATAGCTACTGTCTCTCCACCTTGTACATCAAAACCGTAGCATTGATTTGTTTGGAGATCATTGTAAAAAATATTGTCTTCTGGATCTCCCTTAGATGCTTCTGTTGCGAAATTTTGTACAAGTACTGCGGTTGAAATAGCTCTTTGTGCTAGTTCATCCTCTAAATCAAGAGTATGTAATTCTTGTAAAGCATTAGCAGATATACTCATTAAAACAACAGCTACTACACCAGAAATCATTAATGCTATTAGGGCTTCTGCGAAACCTAATCCTTTATATCTTCTAATTTTATTTATATTTTTTTTATTCATAATTAATACAAATCTCTATATGATTTAATTTCATCTTCTGCTGTATGGCTTATGTAGTTACCGTAGATTCGTTCATAGGGAGGATTATGATAAGGGATTAGCAAATTAAAACACTGGTTAGTATAACTATCAAGGGGGCAATCTGGATTTCTTTGGTCATACACCCTGTGCACAGGAACACCAGATATAGGATCAATAGCAATAACATCAAACTTAGAACTAAACCTCCTTGTTAAGACAATACGAACTGGTCGTATTTGGGTCGTTTCTACAGGTTCTCCAGTATCATCTACATTAATCAAAGTCCCATTATATTTGTATAGAAACACTCTACCGGTAACAGCCTCAAAAACAATCCAGGCACTAGTTGAGGAAAAGTGGGGAGCATCTACTCTTGATTGATAATCAACATCTACAAGCCCCAAAAAATTGCTTCCCTTAATCTCCTCTAATGAAGTCTGACCTGGAGTATAGACATCAGTTTTGTAATTATAAGGAAGCTGAGCATTTTTGAAATTAGTATCAACAGGTCCACAATTACAGTCACCATATGTAATATTATTCATACAACTTTGTTCACACTCGGTCGTTCTCTCATCACATTTCCCTGGAGGAGCCCACGGATGGTTACAAACGTCTGGACTACATGGAGTTTGACAATCAAGAAGTGATGAACCAATAGGTTTATTCGGGTCATACCTTGGGAACTTTGATGTAGTTATTAAATTCCCATAAGTGCTAAACTCAGACTCCCATTTGTACGTATAATATCTTCCATTTCTGATGTCATCAAAATTCATTACTATCCCATATAACCAAGGATCATCTTTCTCTTTTTCTACGTTCATAGCCATATTCCTAGCTCTTTGAATATCCTGCATAATTGTTTGTACATTCTCTCTAGCTGTCATTGTTTCTCTAAATCCAATAAACCCACCAGTACCAAAAGCCCCTAAGATAATGACAATAGCCATAACAATAAGCATCTCTACGAGTGTAAATCCTAAATATTTTTTGTTGTTCTTTCTCATAGACAGTACAGTATAACTATTAGTTATAATCTAGCAGATATTTAAGAAGTACTCAAGTATTTAGATGTATGAATATATCCAATATTTTCCAATTCTCTATTAAATATTCACCAATCAAAAGTAATATTGAAAAAGATATATATATGAAAGGGAGTAGGGGAATAGCAGATTTCAAAGTTGCTTTTTTAAGAAGTATTCTTAATAGGGCATACCCTGTTGAAAAAAAAATAAAGATATAGATATATAGAATGTAAAGAGGAGTATTTAATACCAATCCCAATCCTACTAGAACAAGTATATCTCCAAAGCCAAAGGGTTTTTTTAATATCTTTGTAAGAAGAAATATAAATAGAATTATACCCAGAGAGATTAAAATAGCATTCTTGGGTACAGTATCAGTTAATAGGGTAACCATTACAAAATACATACCCAATATACCTAAAAATACATTAACCAATATCCTAGGAACTCCTTTGTATATTCTATCAAAGTAAGAAAATATAAAAAGAGATATTAATACAAAGTAGAGAATAGGGGATAGGGAATAGTAGTATATACTTGCTAAACCAATACCTAAGAAAAATTCAGATACAGGATAGTACAAAGGAACCCTATACCCACACACAGAGCATTTACCTTTAAATATGAAATATGAGAGTACAGGTATTAACTCATAAGTTTTTAATAGCTTCCCACATTTCTCACAGTGAGATCCTTTAATAAAGATATCTGGATATTTATATCCATTATCTATCCTATACAATAAAGCATTTAAGAAACTAGCTAATACTAATCCTAGTATAAATGTAATAAATGTAAAATATATATACATATACCCATTATATATATTTTCTCTAAAAGAGAAACCCCCTCAAGGGAGGGGGTTTAAAATCAAAATACTAAATCTCTCTTTCCCTTATGAAGTTGCAACTAATGATTCTGCTGGATCAAAAGCATCATTGTCATTAATCCAATCCTGCTTAAACAAAAAATCCGCCTCGGTTAAATCTCCTGCTATTACATCTTTAGTTGATATGCTTGGAGCCCCAGTTGCACCAAATGCATTTCCTGTACAGTAATAACCCCTTAGATCAGCATCGTCAAGACCTCCCTTTGAGACACATACTAGAGCGGAAGAACCATCAGTCCAATAGTAGTAAGTAGAGTCAGTACCTCCCCTAAATTCTCCAGAAGTCAAATATTGATCAAGACATGGAGAAGTACTTGTGGGTGTACAGGCAGCACTTTGCCCCATTGATATAGCCCAACTTGATACAACAGGATACTCCCTCTCATCGGTAAGATACGATTGTACTGCTGTAAATAATTGATCTGCAGCATTCTGATGTGCTACATCATTTGCTCTTTGAATTGCAAATCTACCTGCAGCTATACCTACCCCCATAAGGATAATTATAATACCCATTACGATAAGCATCTCTACTAGGGTGAAACCTGAATATTTCTTATTCATTCCCATACAAATATAATTAATTTAATTTATATATAAAAAATTACACCATAAGAGTCACTATGTCAACTACCATTCCCATTACCTCTGAAAGTTGGAACATAGGCATATATATTGCTAAAGAAATAAAAGCAATAACAAGACCCATTACAATAAGAAATATAGGCTCCAAAAGAGAAGACACACTCTCAGTAGCAGTATCAACCTCATCTTTGTAATACTGTGCAACCCTTTCTAAAACAGTATCTAACTCTCCAGTTTCTTCTCCAACAGCTATCATACTACTAACGATAAGGGGATAATACTCACTTCGTGCAATAGGAAGTGCCAAAGAACCACCCTTTTCTACATCATCTCTAGATTGAAGTATCACCTCTTTAAACATCTCATTGCTTAAAGATAGTGCTGTTAATTCTAAAGCTTTAATAATTGGTAAACCACCAGTCATAAGTAAACTCAAAAGCCTAGTAAACTGAGCAATCTGCATCTTACTAATTATTACACCCATTATTGGAATCTTTAACAATATCTTATCCCTAGTCCTCTTTCCTTTGGGAGTATCAACCCATACCTTGTAACCAATCACTAAGGACAAAACAAGAACTAATACAACCCACCAGTAACCAATAAAAAAGTTGCTCATCCCCATCATAAATTGAGTAATAGCTGGTAGCTCTGCATCAAACTCACTATATATATCTGTCATAGAGGGTACAAGCACAAACATCATTAACCCCATTACACCAATAATAATCACTAAAAGGATAATAGGGTAGGTTAAGGCACCTCTCAATTTATCTCCTAGCTTTTTACTCTCTTCTAGCTCAATAGCTAATTTATTTAAAATTACATCTAAATTACCACTGGATTCACCAGCTTCAATAAGGTTGATAGTTACATCATCAAACACCTCATCAGATTCTCTAAAAGAATCAGCTAAAGTCTTACCAGATTCAACAGAAGTTTTAACTTGAGTAATAACTCTCCTAAACATAGGATTTGATACCTGCTGTTCCATAATCTGTAAACCTCTTGTAATAGGTAAACCAGCCCCAACCATAGTAGCAAGCTGTCTCATAAAGATAACCTTCTCCTTCATAGGAATCCCTCCTATGTTTATCTGTCCCAT
>DFBL01000027.1:0-5640 GCA_002366615.1 Candidatus Dojkabacteria bacterium UBA3081 | reverse complement strand
CCCTCTATTACCTTCCCTTTATTATCTCTCGCTGAATATTTGTATTTTGCCATTTTTAACTCTTAAGTAATCTTAATACTTCCTCAGGAAATACTGCATACTCCTGAGCTTTCTGAACCGATATAACACCCTCTCTTACAAGGTCTACTAGAGACTTTTCTAAGGTAACCATACCAATATCAGCACTAGTTCTAATAACATTGTCTACCTGGTGAGTCTTTGACTCTCTAATCATATTTTTAACAGCTGGATTAGCAATCATAATCTCACACACAGCTCTTCTACCTCCTTTATCCAAAGGTATCAACCTCTGAGCAACAACAGCTTCTAAAATATTTGAAAGCTGAAGTCTAATTTGAGCCTGTTGATTTTCAGGAAATACATCAATTATTCTATCTACTGTTTGAGCTGCATTGTTAGTATGTAAAGTAGCGAACACTAAATGACCTGTTTCAGCTAATGTTATAGCGGAAGCAATAGTTTCATAATCTCTCATTTCTCCAACCAGTATTACATCTGGATCCTGTCTAAGTGCACTTCTAAGTGCAGTTGGCCATGAGTGAGTATCATCATTCATCTCCCTTTGATCAATTAGAGATTTCTTTCCATCAAATACATACTCAATAGGGTCCTCAATTGTAACAATGTGAACAAACCTGTTTCTATTAATTTCTTCTAAAATAGCTGCAAGCGTAGTACTTTTCCCATGACCAGTAGGACCAGTAACTAGTATAAAACCTTGCTGCAATTGAGCAAATCTATGATATATTTTAGGCAGATATAGCTCATCTATTGTCCTAATCTTTGCTGGAATCAATCTGAAAGCTGCAGCTATACTCTTCATAGTATAGTATGCATTTATCCTAAACCTTGCAGAGTATTCTCCCTCATGGAAATATGCTAAATCTACCTCTCTATTAACTTCTAAAAGCTCTTTCTTCTCATCTGAAAGAATAGGTAATATGAGTGCCTCTGTCTGCTCTGGAGTCAAAACACTCTCACTAATCTCTCTTAATTGACCATCTATTCTAACAATAGGTGGATACCCAACTGTGAGATGCAAGTCAGAAGCGTTATGCTGTATAGCATATCTAAGTAATTCATCAATCTTTTCAGTTCCACTCGACATAAGAGGAACCTCCACCGGAGACTGAGCATCATCTATTGGTTGAGCTAAATTGTTCTTTTTAGGCTCCCTCTTTAAAGCTTTAGGTCTTTTCTCTCCAGGAATAATGTCTTTTAATTCATTTTCAACGACCCCCTTTAACTTCCTATCATCATTTGGATCATTAATAGGTAATGCTTCTTGAATATTTTTTAAATCAACAGAAGGCTCAGGTGCCACCTGAGTAGAAGCAACTGAATCTTGCAAAGGGTTTGTCTGTTGTGCCTGTGTGTCTGGTTGAATCTGAGGTTGAGCTGTAGGTATATCTTGTGGTATAGGATTTGAAACAGGTGGAGTATTTAAATTTATAGGAGTAGGGGGTTGAGTATTAGAAATACTTGAACTGTTCACATCACCTATAGTACTAGGATTAGAAACATTTTGTCCTAAATCCGGATATTGGATTGGACTATTTTGGGCAGTGTTGTTATCCATTGTCAATAATTATACATTAAATTTATTCCTTTGACACCCTGAGTACCTCTTCGATACTTGTAATGCCCTCAAGGGCTTTTAGGTATCCATCTTGAATCATAGAAAGCATTCCATCATCCAAAGCCTGATGTTCAATATCCTGAGCACTAACATCCTCCATAACCATTCTACTAATTTTTTCAGAAACATCCAATACCTCAAAAATACCAACACGACCAGAGTAACCAGAACCTCCACATCTATCACAACCTGCACCCTTGTAAAGATATATTATTTGATTACCATCGGGGCCAACTTCAGGAGGTCTTAAAACAGCGGATGCATCCTCTCCCTTCTGTTTTTTAGCCATAATTACTCTGTTCAAATACTGAGTCAAATTAAAATTCTTAATACCAGAAAGAGAAGAGGTTAATGTCTTAACAGCTCCTGGTGGAGCGGGGAATGCTTGAATACAGTGTTTACAAATCCTCCGAGGGAGTCTTTGAGCAGCTATTAAACGCAAAGTTGAAGCTAGTAGATACGGCTCAATACCCATATCTAAAAGTCTGGGAATAGCGGCAGGAGCACTATTGGTGTGTAAGGTAGACAAAACTAAGTGACCCGTCAGAGATGCCTGCACAGCAAGCTCTGCAGTCTCTTGGTCTCTAATCTCACCTACCATTACGATATCTGGGTCTTGCCTAAGCACAGATCTTAATCCGTTAGAGAAAGTTAAACCTATATCAGGATTAATTTGTATTTGAGAAACACCAGGCACACGTATTTCTACTGGGTTTTCTAAAGATATGATATTTACCTTAGGGTCGTTAATTTTGATAAGGGAAGATGCTAATGTTCTAGTTTTACCACTACCTGTAGGACCTGTAACCAGTATTATTCCATTAGTAACACTCAAAGCATCTAAATATATTTTGTATGCACTCCCTCTAATACCTGTAGTTTCTAAGGTAATCCCTGAGGTATCAGATTCTAGCAACCTCATAACAACCTTTTCACCATGTATTGTTGGCATAACAGACACACGAATATCTACTTTAATCTTCCCAACCTTTATCTGGAACCTACCATCCTGAGGAAGTCTTTTCTCATCTATCTTTAAATTAGACATGATTTTAACACGAGAGGAGGTAGCTGGACCCAAAGTCTTTGGTAAAGATAGTCTTTCCATCATAATACCGTTAATTCTAAATCTTACCCTCAATCTTGTCTCCATAGGCTCTATATGGATATCTGAAGTTTTTGAAATAACAGCATACTGCATAATAGAGTTAACAATTCTAGCAACAGGGGCATTCTTTAAATCTATACTATCAATTAGATTAGGATCTTCACTAATCTCTTGCACTGGCACATCAACATCCTCTAAGGCCTGAGTAACCTCACTACTCATAACATCCCCAACCCTCCTATCCAAAATCATATTGATTCCTTCCTCAGTAGAAATATACACAATTAATTTTGTATTAGGGGGATATCTTCTTTCTAATGCTTGAGTAGCTTGAACATCAAATGGGTCAAGCATAGCTAACTTAACACTGCTCTCATCTCTTTCAAAAGGAACAACCTTATATTTTTTAAGATTATCAATTGGAACCTCTGAAACAATACTATCTGATATAGAGAGCTTATTAAGATCTATATATGGAATATTAAAAATCTCAGATTTTGCCTTTGCAATCGCTACATTGTCAGCAAGCCCCATCTCACGAATAATGGTTTCCTCATTTCTAGGTGAACGAGCTCTCTCAACCTGTACTCGTGTTGCATCAGCATCACTAATTACACCTTTTTTTTGTAGATAACTGAGTAATGTTTCTTGAGCCACAAATAGTAAGTAAATATTAAATTACTATACATAATAGCAGTAGTATAGATTGGTTCCTAGACCTATAACCAAGTTTTTAATGCACAGTAGTTATCTATCTCGATAATATCTTAGCTTACGATAAAGGTCTAACACTCTCACTCCCATATATTTAAATTTGCTAAAGGGATAATCCATAGTTCTTTCATATCTAACTAAATAGCCACCAAAACCCCTCTTAAAATTAGAGTATCCATACCTAGAACTTTTAGGGGTATACTTTTCATCAGGTAATACATCCCACGAATTGAAATATTTAAAACCCTCTTTTTGTCCCTGTAGCATACACTCCCATCGCAGTAACATAGAACCTCTAGCTTTGGGTAGGAGACCAGTCTGAGTACTGTAAAGGCAAGACACAGTATTAGCATAAAAGGAAAGAATTAACATAGCGATAGGACCCTGTTTACTTTCAGCAATAGCTAATCTAACTTCATTATCTTTTCCTAAATACTTTAACTGCTTTAAATAGTACTTGCTATCTTGTATTACAAATTCTTTCTTGTTAGCACTTTTAGAAAGATACTCTGTAAACATTTCCCAATCGCAAGGTTGCTTACTAAACCTCACCGTTATTCCCATCCTCCTTGCTTTCCGAATATATGTTGGATAGTTTTTACCCATTCCGTTCTCTTTGCACCAAGCCATTAATTCATCTTGTGTATTTCCAACCAATTTTGTATACCACGGTGTCTCTGGTTGTACATAGTTTAGGCACCTCTGAAAACCTAACTGCAGAGGTCTTGAAAAGAGTCCTTCCTTTTTCTCAATGGCTGGGTCAATCTTTAAAAAAACATATCCCTTTGTTTTGAAAAACTCCTTTAAAGATTTTAACACCTCATTGTATAAATCTGAATCTAACGCTGAAAGAATAGGACCCCTCATACAGTAAATATATTTACCTAAGCTTTGGTTAATCTCATAACAGGCAGAAAGTGCAACCAACTTCTCCTCTTTCCAAAACCCTAACCTGAAAGTTTTCCTCCCCAAACCCTTTTCCTGGAACATACTCCAATTCCAAGATTGTATAAAATCAGAGTTAGGACTCTTTTTAACAAAAGTATCCCACATCCCACTATCAACAATCTCTTCTATCTTAATAGCCATTTTCGATAATTAATAAAGTTAAAGACATATATGATAGAATCTATCACAATGACATACATAATTGTAGGAAATAACGAGAGAAATATAAAGGAGAGTATTTTATCCCTTCTAGAAAGTGCCTGGAAAAGAGAGATTGAAGAAAATATTTTTGATATTTCTAATCCTGATTTACATATATTAGAGGGAACAAACTTAACAAGTATTGGAATTGATGATGTTAAAAATCTCCAAAAGGATATGATTTTTTCTCCCTTTCAAGAACTAAAACAAATCGCCGTTATTTTTGATGCCGAAAAATTAACAGTACAAGCCCAGAACTCTTTTCTGAAAACTTTAGAAGAGAGTAATGAAAATAGTATATATATTTTTACTACTAGTAATGAAAGAAATCTCCTCCCTACCGTCCTCTCTCGCTCTCTAAAAATATATACAAAAAATATAAGGGAGAAAGAGGATAAGGATGATGTATTAGATATCTTAAATATGGATATGGTTGAGGCCTTCTCATATATCGAGGATGTTGCAAAAGATAGGGAAAAAACATTTATATTTTTGAAAAAATTAGAGCTTTCTTTCCAGAAAAAACTTGAGAAAAATATCAAAAAAAGAGATAATATAGAGCGTATAGATAAACAGATTTCATATATCATTAAATCTAGGCAAGCAGTAGAGGCTAATGGGAATAGGAGATTACTCTTAGAGAATCTTTTCCTTGATTTAACAAGGAATTTTGACTCTTAACATTTCGCCCCATAATATGTAAAATAGGAACTGTGCTTTTAAAATATACACTTAATGTACTAATTTAAAATTGATAGGTAATGCCGAAAAAGAAGAGTGACTACCAGGCTTCGAATATTCAAGTTTTACAGGGATTAGAAGCAGTTAGAAAAAGACCCGCAATGTATATAGGGTCAACAGACAGAACTGGATTACACCATATATTCACAGAGATATTAGATAACTCTGTAGACGAAGCTATTGCAGATTACTGTGATAGGATTTGGGTAACCCTACATCAGGATGGCTCTGTATCAATTGCAGACAATGGGAGAGGTATTCCAATAGA
>DFBL01000040.1:7150-13141 GCA_002366615.1 Candidatus Dojkabacteria bacterium UBA3081 | reverse complement strand
TTTAAATTTAGAAGTTTTTGATTCTGAAAATAGGAAGTATATTAAATTGATAGAGGATTATCGAAAAAGTGACTTTTTAAAAAAGTTCGACTCCCCTGCCCTATTCATACCCTTTGTTGGTATTTCTAGTAAAAAGGAAGATTGTAGATTATCAACTAACTATTTCCAAGAAAAAATAGCTGATTACAGAAAAAGAATTGGAATACAAATTCCTACATCAGCACATAGTTTAAGGCATGGGTTTGCTACATATATGGCAGAGCAAGGTGCTAGTGCAATTGCCCTGCAGGTTCTGCTTGGTCATGAGAGTTTGGATACGACTACTAAGTATGTTCATGCGAGTGAGAAATTTGCTGAAGAGGCAGTTAGAAAGAATCACCCACTGAAATAGTGATAATGATTTTAAAAGAGAATAAATATCTATTAATTCTGAGATACCTGTTGGTATAGGTTTGATTGTTTTGTATCTTGTAATAACTGTTGTGCTTGGGTATCTCCCTGTTTGGCTTTCTGGATTAAGTTAAATGCATTGTTTAAATCATTTTCTAACTCTGAAATTAGTCTGGCATATTCTTTTAGGAGTTCATTTTCAGCATTTGTCCCGTATATTGTATAAGCGATTTCATCAATTATAGTTTTTGCATGCTCTATAGATTTTGCCTCTTTTATTCTATTCTCATACTGTTTAATCTCAACTTCTGTTACTACTTTGGAAAGATCTAAAAACAGTTTGTCATATACATCTTGTGTGAGTAACTCAAGTAGCTCTTGTGCAATATTTTCATCTTTTACTATTAAGAGTAATTTTTCTTTTACCTTATCGTACATAAATTTTTACTTTTTAAATTATTCCTTTTCAAATATTACCTGTATGGATAGATCTGTTAGATCCTTTATCTTATCAGGAATCTCTTCCTTTGGTTTCTGTTTTAAGGTGACAATTATTGCACTGTTAGCTAAAGAAATCTCTATCTTTGCTTGTTGTTCTAACATCTTTGCTAGGAGAGAAATAAGTTGTTGTTCTCTCTCATTTGTCGTTTCTGATTTCTCTTGTTCTTGAACTTGGGTATTGGTATTAGATTGTTCTTGCTCATTTTCGATAGGAGGGTTTTGCCCTTGAGGGTACTCGTATTTCCACTCTTTGCTATATTGATTATCTGGAAGATTTTTGATTATTGGAACTTGTTTTTGTATATTGTTTTCTTGCGAAGGAGTATTACTTTCTCTCTTTTCATTTTCAATACTTTCCAATCTTTGCTCAAGCTCTTCAATTTTATTAATCATAGAGTTTAAATTGTCTGATTGTTTGTTAATAACTTCTGATTGATTTTTTAATTTTGTTTTTAATTCTTCAATCTGTTTAGAAATTATCTCCTCTTTTTGTCTATCTTGTTTTTCTAATTCAGATTTGTTCCACTGTTTGAGTCTATCATTTTCTTGTTCTTTTCCAGCTTTTGATATTGTCTCTTGGTCTTTAATAAAATCTTGGTAATTTTGAGTAGTGTGTGGTTTAAGAGATTGTATATCCTTGTTTAAGAAGCCCTCATTTCTTTTTTCATTTATGTCTACTGCTTCTTGGTGCAATTGCTCTCTTCTTTCTTTTTTTTCATTTTCTTCTCTAAGTTTTCTAATTTCATTAATGAAAGTTGGTTGATTTTCTGATTGTCCTTTCTCTACAGCTTCTTGGGCCTCGGGTAAAGGACTTTGCTGTTTTAAAGGTTGCTTAAAAGGCTCAACTGGATTTTCAGTAGTAGATATTGTGGGATCAAAATATCCACCAGTAGGAAGATCTATAGGTGTAGATGGGGACGAATTGTCTTGATATCCTTCTGTAGGGGGCATATTTATGATGTTTTAGTTTAAATTAAGAAAAAAGATTTGAATCATACCTAGTTTGTATAGTTTAAGTTTAATATCTAACTTATCATGTGTCAATATAAAATACTCGTAGATATCCTTTTTTTTTGATATATTATGTATATATGAAGCTTAAAAAAGGTAAATTATTTGATGGAAAGAAGATAGAGGAGTTTTTATCAGAAAGATATCCCCAGATATTACTCTTTTTGATTCTTTTCTTGATATCGATTTTATCCATTAGAGAGGGTATGAATATTTTATCTAATGACAATTATTCTCCAGAGTTAAATCCTTTTCTTTCTGTTTCAAGGTATTTACAATCTCCAGCATGGAGGGGGTATAGAGTATTGGGTTTTGCTTCTGAGAGTGAACAAGCAGATATATTTAGAAGTGTGTTCTTTTCAGTTCTCGATTTATTTCTTCCTCGGTGGTCTCTTGCTCAAATTTTTTCTCTACTTTCATTGTTTATTGGAACATTCTCTATGGCCTTTTTAGCAAAACTTTTTATTAAGGATTATGTAAGTAAAAAGTATTCAGGCATAGTATTTTTGATGACTGGGGTTGTTTACCTCACTACTCTTTGGACTGCATGGGTTTTTAATTTTAATATGATGCCATACATTACCCAATACGGCTTTCTCCCACTTCTTTTACTGAGTATATATCTTTTGTGTAAGAAGATAGATTTGAAAAGATTTCTTTTCTTTCTTCTAGCCTCAATTCTGTTCACATCTTCAAGTGTAATAGCTACAGTATTTTTTGTTGATGTAGTCTTTATCTCTCTCTTTACAATATATTTTGGGCTACTTAACAAACTTAATTACAAAAAGATTGGATTAATTCTAGGAGTGTTTATTGTAACCCAACTATTTTGGTTACTACCTTTTATTCAGTATACCTTCTCAGCTAGTCAAGATATTATAGATTCGTACACGAACAGGAGTATAACTGCAAATACAATAGACCTTGAGGCTGGTATGATGACTCTAGTTAACTCTGCGAGATTCTATACAAGACTTCTTGGTACGGTAGATAACCCTGGAAATGGTTCTTACATATTTCCAATGTCTGAGGATTTCCAGGCCTATGATATATTTAAAGTGGTTGGATTAATCCCTATTCTACTTTCAATCATAGGGTTGATTTTTGTTATAGCCAAAAAGAAATGGAAGCTATTACCAATTTGGGTAGTACTTTTTGGAACGCTTTTCTTGATAAAGAATCAAAATCCTCCTTTTGGGGAAGTGTATATTTGGTTACAGGAAAATATTGGTTTGTTTAAACAGGTATTTAGATGGATTTCTTCTAAGTTAGGCCAAGCATATCTAATAGTATTGGTCATTACCACAGGGATAGGAATACTGTATCTTTTTGATTTCTTTGTATCATATTTCCCCAAGAGATTGAGAAAGCTCTTTCTTGTTATTCCAGTAGTTTTTCTTCTTTCATGCTTTCTTTTTTACTCTGAGTATCTTTTTAGGGGGCAACTCTTTACGGATAGGGCAATAGTTAATTTGCCATCTCAGTATTACTCATTAAAAGAGGAACTTGCAGGAGATGAGGTTTCAAGAATTTTTTATGCTCCCCCTGCTAACAATGGATATTTTAGGGAGTATAATTGGGGTTTTGTAGGCTCTCAATTTTTGGGATATATTCTACCTAATCCATTAATGGATATGTCTTTAGCTATTGGTTCTAATGTTGGGGAAAATGCAATGTTGGAATTAGCTAACGATTTCAATTCAGGAGATATATCAGAATTGAATTCTGATTTAGAAAAATATGATACTAAGTATATTCTGATTGATAGAAGTTTAATAAAGGGTAGATACGGATATGCCATAAATTGGAATTTAGTTGATGAATATACTAAGTACTGGGAGAAAGTATGGTCCCAAGATTTTCTTGAGTTATATTCACTAAAAGAAGTTAAAACAGGAAAGTATATTGAGTCATATGGGAAAAGTGATGTCTTGGACAACGGGGTTTTTGTCCGAAAGCATCCTAGAGAGCCAATATTTTCTCCCTTAAATGTAAATCTAAGTGATGGATATGTAAAGGGCAATTATCTTTACAAAGAAATTAACTATGAGGGTGTTGATACAATCCTTTACTCTGATTTTAAAGAAATTGATATTTCTACTTTACCAACAAATGTTAGGAAAACAGGTTTAAGTATAGTATTGTCGCCTTCTTTACCTTCAGTTAACAATTTATATAATGAAAGCTATAGAGGGTTTACTCTACCCTCTCAAGAGCAACACCTATATGTAATAGGTCAATCTGTTTTTACCCAGAATGAATTGGAAAGAGAGGTAAATATATATGATGAGTGGTCTTCTATTAAAAATGTATATATTGTCCCAATATCATCCTTGAAGACTTCCAATTTAACTAAAACTTTCTCAGAAGTAGAACCAGGAGATTGCTCAGGAGGAGATTACAAAGTTTTACCAAATGTCACTCCTCAAACAATTACCTCGGGTTTCACCATAGAGGGAACTAGTCAACTTCCCTGCCTTTATACAGATATTAAATTGGACAAGAGGAAGGAATATGCTTTAAAGCTTAATTTCAATTGGGAAAATGAAGAAGACACCTTTATTGGATACTGCTTGTCCTCTGCTCAAATGCAGGGCTGTTTGAACAAGGAGAAGTTTTTGTATACAGGGGAGGGATTTGGTGACGTTTCTTTGACAATTCCCAAATTAGTAAGTGGAGGGGATGATATTTCTTTAACTCTTTATGCATTTAGTCCGAAAGGTCAAAGAGCAGAGTTATTAATTAGGGATATTCAATTACAGTATTCTTCTGAGTTTGTTAGGCTTAATCCAGTTGAAGAGGACATTGATCAAAAAGAGAAAATGTTAGAGATTGAAAATGGGCAAGAATTGTTGATAAAGATTCCTCTTATGAATAATGGGCCTAGCTATATTTATAACCAAGAGCAGAAAGGGCGTGCTATTTGGCAACCATCTGTTGCAGATGATCCATATTTAACTTATGAATTCTCTTTAGAGAATGGTCTTAAACAGAAAACCAAGAATCAATATATAAACCAGTATCAAGAGCTCTTTGTAACTAATCCTTTGAGAAAATATCTTTGGTATTGGTCAGGAGAAAACACAAAAAATATTCCTGGGACTCTTTGTCTAACATATGTGGGTGATGATAAATGTATGGTGGATTCTACCTTCTATGATGATATATATTCATCTGAATCTCGGATATTTCTTCCATCAGCTCAGGGTGATTCTAGATTAGATGCGTCTTTCAATGGTATAAGTTTTCACAATGAGACGGAAAACATATTACGAGATTTTGTTGTTATGGAAATTCCTTCGCAATGGTTAGATTTTAGTTTTAAATCAATATTTCCGAGGGAATATACTGAGTATCAAGCAAAGGCTATTGGAAAATCTTCTAACTCAACTTTTTACAAAATCAATAGAGAAGATATTTCTGATAGGGATGTTATAGTATCAATACCTCAAGCTAAGTCAGAGGGCTGGGTGGCAATTGGTTTTACTGATATTTTCTTTAAAATTTTAGGAAATAGCACAGAGGTTTATCTTGATGGGTGGAAACAGGGATGGGATATCTCTGGTATGAATAGTATTAATTCAATATTTATTTTCTATTTTCCAAACATATTAAGCTATTTAGGATATTTATCTATATTTGGAGTATTTGGATACACACTATTTTATTTCACAAGGGGAAGGAAAATATGGAAAAAGAAAAGCCATTAGTATCAATAGTAATCCCAGTGCATAATGGAAAGGAATATATTAAAGAGGCTGTTGATAGTTGTTTAGAGCAAACATATAAAAAGGTAGAGGTAATAGTGGTAGATGATAAGTCGGAGGATAATACGTTAGAGGTGTTAAGGGAGTATGGTAATAGGATTATGGTAATACCAGTAGAAAAGCAGAATGGTTTAGGTAATGTAATAAATATTGGAATTAGAAAATCAAAGGGTAAGTATATAGCTAGAATGGATGCAGATGATATTATGTATCCCAATAGGGTAGAAAAACAGGTTAACTATTTAGAATCTAACCCTAAGTGTGTAGCGATTGGTGGACAGATAGATATTATTGATGAGAACGGAAATATTACTGGTCATAG
>DFBL01000040.1:2948-7044 GCA_002366615.1 Candidatus Dojkabacteria bacterium UBA3081 | reverse complement strand
TGGAAGGTAGAGGATGTAAAACTTTTCCTAATACTTAGTACTAAAGGGGAGTTTTATAATTTAAAAGATACGGTACTTAAATATAGAGTAACATTTAAAACAGAGAGTCAATCTAAGATGTTAGATCATTTTAAAAAGACAAATGGGATTAGAAAATGGGCAATTAAAGAATTAAATATTAAACCAACCCTTAGAGAATATATTCTTTGGGATATACAAAAAATAGGGGTTCATATACTTAGTATATTCCCCCCTACTCTATTTATGAAGGCATTTGAACTATTTAGAAAAGTTGCTAAATAGTATTCCCTTTATGGTAAGTTTGTAGCTGGGAATTCTAATTGGAATCCAGCAGAATCATTTCCTGCTTCATATGTAATTACTATCGAATCTCCTGCTTCAATCAAGGGATCTCCTTCTTGGTCTACCACAGGGTTACCCAAGAGAAGTTTAACTTCATCTCTTTCTATTTCTCCTGCGCTATTATTTATGAATCCATCAAAAGGCATTTCAAATATGAAAGTACCACCTTCCTTTTTTAAGTCCTCTAATGATTTCTCACCTCTTTTAACTAAACACCATTCATCTAAAGCAACAATCCAAGCCTGCTTGTTCTCATCATAAACAGCTTTTGATATTCCATACTCTCCCCAATCCATTCTTAAGTTTTCAAATGTTAGTTCCTCTTCAAAGATTATTCCCAATCCATTTGATTCATTGTTTTCATCATAGGTAATTTTTACTTTTGCACCTGAAGGAATCAATGGGTTTTCATCATTATCAATTGCGGGGTTTCCATTTGTTAACTTTTCAACGACATCGTTATCTTTCTCATCCTTAGTAGTAATCTCAATATCTCCTGTGATACTATTAATAACACCATCTTTTGGCATATCGAATTCAACTACTCCTCCTTCGACCTTTAAATCTACTAAATCTTTACTACCCTCTTCTACTCTACTGTGTGTGTGCCAAGTTATTTCATTTTTACCTGTATAGTTGTTAAATTCTTCGCAGTATGTTCCATAGTTTCCGAAGTTAACACAGGTTGGTATTTCCTCAGCAGTAAATTCTTCCTCTACTTGCTGCTCTGGGATATATGTTTGAGTAAGAGCTTTCTCTGAGTCAGAGTCGCTGTTGGTCTCTGGGGATTTTGTTTCTCCCTTTATTCCACAAGCAGTGGTAAACAACAAAGATGCACCGGTAAGGATTCTTACAGTGTCTTTTTTAAATGTTTCTTTTTCCATATTATTTATATAAATTAATTTATATGTCTAATTATACCCCATAATACCAAGGAATTAAAGGCTATGGGATATTATTCGAACCATACTTGAAATCCAGCTGATTGATTATCTTTCCCATACCTTATCTCTATTTCATCACCTTTTGATATATTACTATCCCCCTTATTACTTACAGCAGGGTTTCCATTATTCCAAAGTTTTCCATTAACATATATCTCTCCAGCATTACTGTTAATATGTCCATTCCAAGGCATTTCAAAGATTATTACTCCACCCTCTTTTTGTAGATCGGATATATTTTTAGCTCCAGCAGATATGAGTGTATCTTCCCATATACCTACTGTCCATTTATTTTCTTGTGTATCATATATTGCTTTGTATGTACCGTAATCTCCATAAGATATTGATATATTCTCGGGTATCTGTTCTTCTGCCTTACTTTTATGTACATACCTATATCCAATATGATCTGCATATATTAGGCCTCCAGCAATTCCCATAAGGATGAATATAATTGAGAGTAATGTATGGATTGTTTTCTTTTTTATTTCTAACTCTTTTTTCATACTCCATTATACCCTATAGTTATTATATTTGTATATATAAAAAAAGAGGACATCCTAAGATGTCCTCAATGTAATATTTTTTGTCTTTTCGTCTTTAAATATATAAATATTTATAGACTCATCAGTAGGATATATATTTATTAATAAATATTAATCCTAGAAGACTCTAGCGTGTGATGAGGTATGTGATAAATGGGGTTTTTAATAGTCCGAAGACAATCAAAAGATAATCCCAAGTACCGGAACCTAGCTAGAGCTTTGATAAAATGGGGCTACTCGTTTTCGTAGCTAAGCAAAGTAACTCGAAAGTCACCTACCTTGCCGGTGAAAACTTGATCCTCCCCAGGGTTGATTTGCAGCCCACGGCTCCAGTTGTTGCCACTGTAGTTCACTACTACAATCTCCGAAGAAATGTTTTCGATCACAATTGTGACATCCTGGGTCCGATTGCCCATTGTGTAGAGGTCGTTTGTTACCACCGTCCAGTCCCCCAAGGAAACCCGGAAGTTATTGTCGCTTTCAGGCGACACGGTGTATGACTCGACCCATGAGGGGTCTTGAACAGATTGTGCCGTAGGTTCTTCTGGAGCCGGAGCTTCCGAAACTGGTGCTTCTTGAGGCGGAGCTGGTGCATTGAGGTCGCGAATGACAGCAACTCCCAAAATTATCCCCAGAATCAGTATAGCTAGAAGCAATAGGGCTATGATACCCATTACAACGTCACTAAGTATGTCAGACATTTTAAATCCTCCTTTGGGATTTTTGTTTTAATCCAGATCTTTTACACCTAAAAGGTGTGCATTGAAACATTTGTTTCTTTGCCAATCTGGCTGAATTTAATCTTTAAATTGGTTTAAAGACTGAATACAACCAGACTGAAGATCTAGAACATACCCTACTCTAGTGATTCATCACACGCTATTTTGTTCTAAATATATAAGACATAAGTCTATATAATATACTTAGAAACTTTTTAAAGATCTGAGTTCATAAGAACTCATAAAAGATATAAAAGAGAATACCTCTCTATGAGCACTTATGTGTTTATTGAATAATTTATTGTTAAAAGAGCAGGTTCTAACTTACTAACTATATTATACTATAGGATAGTAAAAATATCAATGTAAAGATATATGGGTTTAGTTCTCTTCTTAATGAGTAACAACTATTAAGATACCCATATTATACTATAAGGTAGTATCTTGTTCAATCTCCTACCCTTTAGATGTTAAAAACGATATAATCCAAAAGTAACTGATCAATTAGAGATATGGAGAAAGAACATGAATTAGAAATACAAGTAAGTTCAACTACATTAGGGTATGAAGGAAAAGGAGGGACTTTAAACATAGCCTTAGCTTTAATAGAAGGAGCTATATCCAAGGAAGCATATACATACTTAGTTAAGAACAATGCTGAAAAATTTCAAGATGAAACTAAAAAAGAGATTCCCAATGCACAATTTGGTGTTTCTGTTTTAGCATCTGCAGTTAACGCTAAAATGATGGGAGACCTAATTAAGTCGGTAGATTACCCATATGCTGTTCAATGGGGATTAGATTTTTTAAAAGAAAAGAGACAAAAGGGAAAAGAAGAAGGATATAAGGGGAAAGATGCAGTATTTGCTTTAGGTGCAGAATTAGGGTATGCAATGTTACAAGCAGGGGCAGGAAGAGGGCAGGTAGATAGAACTGTAAAGGTAGCAAAAGTAGCCGATTTAGATCCAGTTAGAATTAGGACTTGTATTGAAACGGTAGGGATAGAAGATGAGATTAAGAAGATTAAGAAGGTGAATACTAAATTATCTAAAGAGAAGAAGAATGTAATATGGGTTATAGAACCAAACAAAAAGATTGGAGAAAACACATTATCTAGCTTCCTTCAAATGTATGAAAATGTTGTTAAAGAGTATCCAGAGCTTAGTTTTGGTATAGATTTAGATATGGGAGGATTATCTGAAGAGAAGAGCCTACTTTCTGTATTAGATAGAATGGATAAAAAGAGAATACTCCCTCTATTTATATCTCTAAGTGGCCAGGGCTATATAGATGGGAATGTAAGAACGCACCTTCCTTTAGGAGAGGATAGGGAGGAGAATCGTAAGCTGGGGGAATGGATGGACACTATGCAACAAAGGGGAAACCCTGTTCCTGGATTAGTCATAGAGACTTCTCCTGCACAAGATGAGGTATTAAGGGATTATTCAAAGTTTCTAAAAGATCTTAAAAAGGGATTATAAAAAAAGGGAGGTTTCCCTCCCCTACTTTACAGTTATTTGTATCT
>DFBL01000040.1:0-2880 GCA_002366615.1 Candidatus Dojkabacteria bacterium UBA3081 | reverse complement strand
GTTTTTGTTTAAAAAGAATGGTACTACAGAGACATCATATCCTACCTTACCTATCTCATTTAATATCTCAGAGTCTATAGCGAACCTATCGACCTTTAATGTAGGTAATATTCTCTTAATCAAATCTCTTTTGAAGAGCTTTAAACCACAACCTACATCTGTAATATTTTTAGGAAGTCTTAAAAGGATCTTATTTACAACGATTAAACCGTAGGAGAATACTTTTCTAGCAATAGTCATCTCTACATTAGAATCTCTATGTAACTTAGAAGGTATTACAGCTACTACATCTTCTTTTTTAATCTCTTTAATAGCGTATCCTAAAGATCTTATTTGGATATCTGTATCAGCATCAATAAATCCAATTATATCTCCAGAAGCTTTCTTCATACCGTATCTCACAGCGTAACCCTTACCTCTGTTTTCCTTGTATCCTAGTACAGTGGTTTTTTTAAGACCGTTTTCCTTAATGTAGCTATCAAGGATATCTTTAGTATTATCAACATACCCATCTATTACGAAGATGAGCTCAAAATCAGGATTGATTCTAGAAAGATATCCATACAATCTTTCTAATTGATCTAATACCTCTCTTTGTTTTTTGTATGTTGGTAAAACCAAGGATATTTTCATTTAAATAGTAAAAAGATATAAAATATGAAAGCACTTAATAATTTTGCCCCAAAGGGGCAATCTCTTACGATTAGGCAAGAGACTGCTCGGCCTTTAGACGCTTAACTGTAGATAACAGAACCATTCCAGTTGTGAATGTAATCAAAGCTGTAATGTAGAATATATTGGTATCTTCAAAACCAGTTGGTATAGGTTCGTGATCATATGGGTTATATGGACCATATGGATTACCATCTGCAAGTACAGTAGAAACATTTACAAGGAATGTAGTTGATACAGTTAAAGCAATAGCAATAAACTTTTTCATATAAAGGGCTAGTTAAATTAAATGCAGTACATTATACTACACCCCAGCCCTATATGTCTATATTATAGGTTATAGCCTCTTAAATATAATTCTAGTGTTTTAGCTTGATTAAAAGCCTCCGTTGCATTGAATACCCCTATATACCTATAATGCCAACTCTCAAATTTATACCCTGTAATACTCTCATAGCCCTTTGGATACGACATCATAAATCCATACTTATATGCATTCTCTGCTAACCACTTTCCCGCTTTGGTATTAGCAAAGGAATCTCCCAAAGCATCTCCTATTTCATTGGTACTAAAGTCTAGTGTTGTTCCTAGTTGGTGTTGACTATGTCCTGGTCTTGCAGAGAAGGTATCTACATACTCTACATCATTGTTGTTTTTGTTTAACCAGTAGTTATATGTATCTACCTGTGTTTGATATGATCTATATGCTGAAACAATACTTAAATCTATTCCATTATCTTTTGAATCATTTATCATCTTCTTTAAATCCTCTATTATGACCTTTCTAAGGGAGTAGTTTTCTCCTCTTCTAATCCCTGAGGTGCTCGCTAATACTAAATCTTTAGGAGCATATGTACTTGGAAGTTTGTACTGTTTGTTTACGAGTACTAGTAAATCATCTCCACTTCGTGTTGTTTCAAATATTTCATCTGGATATTCCCACCAGTTACTACTTTCTGTTACTACTTCTTCTTTTTGAGTACTCTCTGTTTCTGTTATAGGGATTTCCTCAATATCTGTTGTATCAACAATGCTTTTCTCTACCCATTCTTTTTCTTTAGTAACTTCCTTTTTAGTTGTATCTTTGTTTATCATATAATCGGCTGTTTTAAATGGAAGGAAAAAAGTTAGCAACAGAAGGGGCATATATATGAGTATTTTCCATTTCATATGGGTATTTTACAATATTTTGATTAATACAACTAATTGACCCTGTTTGCATACCTAAATATTCTGGTAGGGGAATTAAAATATTTACAGGTGTAAAGAATTAGGTCTGCACTGTAATCAGAGATATATGTATTTTCTTCCTTCGCGTATATTTCATATATATACTCTCTTTGATTCCAGTAAATGCTAATTTTATCTCCGATATCAGTTTTTGGTAAATTGTAGAATGATATTTTGGTTCTAAGTTGGGTACTCCAACTTGTATATCCGAATCTATGTGCAGCCAATATTATTGGGAGGGAGTCTTTCTCTGGAGTTCCATAATCGTTTACAATCCAGGTTCCTTTTAGTAGGGCTTTTTTATAATCTTTTGTATCTCCTATGGGGGAATTAACACCTATTTTAGGTATTAATATAAAGTATCCTTTAGGTAGGTCTGGATTTAATGGTGGGACAGTATCTTTAGGATCTGGTTCTTTCTCTTCTATTACTTCCTGAGGCTCTACTACACGTGTTACTATCTTTTCTTCATCTTTCTCTACAGCTTTTGGACTTATTCTATACCAAATGTATGGAGATGTAGGGATAGCTATTAGTATTAACGTAATTAGAATGAAAAGAAAACCAAGGGTTTGATATATATTAAGAAGCTTTTTTATCTTTTCTTTCTTTCCCATATGTTAATAGATTATCACATAATTAATAATTAGAGAAAAGGACTCCTTAATAGGATATAAGTAGATATTTGATAGTGATAATAATACAAGTGGTAGATATCAGTTATTAGGTCAGGAAATATATCTTAGGTTGTGTGAGAATATATTAAGATAATTTTTAACTGTTTAAATATGAATGATAAAAGGGATATAGAGAAATTAAGAGTACTAGTAGAGAGCCAATTTAAGGTGATTAATAGCAAATTAAGCAGTTATGATAGAAACCTTTTGAAAATATTAAAGAGATTAGAGCAAGAAATAAATCCAGCTGTCTACCACGAGATTTGTAAAGAGCAAGATATAAAGGTTACATCATATATGG
>DFBL01000034.1 GCA_002366615.1 Candidatus Dojkabacteria bacterium UBA3081 | reverse complement strand
GCTGCAGTAAGAGCTTTGGTCGCTTTCTGTATATTTTCAGGATCTCCTGAGGAAGTGATAAAAAGAATTCCAGAATATATACTTAGAACTACTGCGACTACTACTGAAAAGCCAATAAAAAAGCTAAGAATCTCTTTGACTAAGATTAGGACACCTTCTATTGTTCCTAATTTGCGATTAAATGTAGGGAAATCAATGTTAATACCCCCAACAGTTATCGGCAAATACAATATTTTTTGTTCCCATTTTTTCATATCTGATTAGTCTGTAACATAACTTAAGCCTAAAAGGTCATTAATAAACCAAAGGATCCCAACTGAAACCAAAACAAATATAAAACCAATAACTGCATTGGTAATCTGATCTTTTGCATCTCTTAATTTCTCTGGATCTCCCTTACTCATCATTAGTTTATATGACGAGAATGCGAGTAGAAGAACAACTGAAATAGTACTCAAAGGTAATGCAAAATCAATAATTACTTGTATAAATCCTTCTGCATCTTTACTGTCCCTCATTCCTGTTTGGAGATTCGTTAAAAGGTCATTGAAATCCCCAGATGCAGCATACACTGTTGGTTGTAGTATTTTCATATTTTGAATTATACTAAAGTTTATACACTTTTAACAACAACTTACAATATTGCATCTTTACATATAGAGTTGTAATCACAATATTTACACTTAAAAAGACCTGGATCTGGGGTAAAATCTCTCTCCTTTATAGCCTCAATAACTTCAAATATATTCTCTTTTGCTTTCTCTCTTCTTTCTTGGGATATATCAACCTCTACCTCTTTCCCTTCTTCTACGAATATATATTTAGCCTTCGCAACTGTAACATCTAGGCTCTGTTCTGCAAACATTGTATACAAAGGAAGCTGCAAATCTTTTTTAATCTCTGACTCACTCTTAAGTCTACCTGTCTTATAATCAATTATTTCAACTACTGGTTTACCCTTTTTCATTTTAACCAAATCCATCCTATCTATTTTCCCAACAAAGGAGCTCTGTGGAAGATTTATTGTAAAAGATTGCTCCATTCTGTATGGAGTTTGATCAACAGAGAAGAATTTCTTGAAGAACTCTTTCATAACAACGACCCCATTCTTCTTCCTATTCTCTTCGTGTTTCTTACTTTCATATCCAGCCTTAATCCAATTCTTTTCAAAAAGAGAAAGAAGCTCTTCCTCGGTTGGTGGCTGAGTTAATCCCAACCCCTCCTTATACCTTTTTAGAAGGGTATAGAAATCTCTTAGGCTGTTATGAATCGATGTCCCAAATGCTAAAGCTGCATGTGGTTTAGTAGGTATCCTGTATATATATGAATATTCATACTTTTTTGGACAATACTGGTATACATTTATTTGAGAGTAACTTACCCTCTCCCCCACCTTTATATTTATCTCTTCAGGAATCATCTCTCTTTCATCTTTCGAAATATACATACTATTTTCTCCTACAGATTTAATTATATCAGGGCTATTAAACTCATCAGTAATATCTCTATTCATTATCTCACTAAGAAATATACTCCCCTTCTTTTTCCTTTTACCATTACCATAGAAAGTAGCAGCAGTAAGATACAGTTTCTCTTTCGCTCTTGTCGCTCCTACATAAAATAGCCTTCTCTCTTCCTGCAAATTCTCCTCCCTTTCATCTAAACCAGAAAGTGATTCCTTTATCAAATCTTGTGGCATTGGAATTGTATCTTTTCTATTTCTCGAAGGGAATCTCTCTGAAACTAAATTTATCAAAAATACAACAGGAAATTCTAAACCCTTAGCACTATGAACAGTTAATATATTAACTGCATCATACTCGCTTAAATCCATCTGATCAACAACTGGAGATTCTCCAACCTCTATACTGTAATTAAGAAAATCTACATACTCATATATATTTGAGTTAGGGTTCTCTTTTTCATACTCCTTTATCGTATCAAAGAACTTTGATACATTGTTTATCTTAAATTGAGCTTTGTTCTCCTCCTCTTTTAAAAGAGTTTCCATACATCCACTCTCCTGAACGAAATGGTAAAGTATTTGTCCCGTTGTAGAACCCTCTTTTATCATCTTCCCACACTGATTAAAAATTGTAAGAAAATTTTTAATTCCTTTCCTACCCTCTGTTGAGAAAATCTTTTCTCCAATATTACTAACTGTAAAAGTAATATCCTCTCCAACAGAAACTCCAAATATCCCTTCTAACTCCTCAAGCATAGATACCCTATCCTCTCTAGCTAACCTATTAAACTCTAGAAATTCCCTTGGGGAAAGACTCCACTCCTCCATTCTTAAAATCTTAAACATTGATATATCATCTTTGTAATCTGTAAGAATTTTGAGAAATGCAATTAATGCCTTAATCTCATCTCTAAAATACAACCCTCTAGAACCCCCTAATTTGTATGGAATTCCCAGATATCTAAGATTTTGTAATACGGTATCTGCGTGAGAATTTGCTCTAACCAAGATAGCAATATCTGAAAATCTGTACTCTTTCCCCTCTTTTAATTCAACAAATGCTGATTGTCCCTTTTCATCAAACTTTTGAGCCCTATCCTGATTCTTCTCATCTGAGTATCCAGTTAAGCGAAGAATCTCTTTTGCTATCCATTCTGACTCTGCATCTTCACTTTCTGCAACTACAAGCTCTACAGCATTTTTGTCTTGGGAATATGTTGTTTTAGATATCAATCTTTTATCTATTTTCTCTGTAACTTCCAATCTGTATGGGTTGTTTTTTTTGATTAAACCATATGCAGAATCTAGTATCTCCTGCTTTGATCTATAGTTTTCAGTAAGTACAACCTCCTTAGCTTTAGGGTAGTACTGCTTAAATTGCAATATATTAGATATTGCAGCTCCTCTAAATTTATATATCGCCTGATCATCATCTCCTACAACTGTTAAATTAGGATTTACCTTTCCAATCTTGTCTTCATCCTTTTTAGGATCCAAACCTGAGAGAATATTAACAAGAACATTTTGTGTATAGTTAGTATCCTGGAATTCATCTACCAATATATATTTGAATTTCTCTTTATACCTTTTTAAAACGTTTGGCTTTTTTCTAAAAAGTTTGATAACCAGAAGTATTAAGTCTCCAAAATCAACTTTGGAATTTTTAATCTTAAGTTTTGAGTACTCATCATATACTGTTGCTAATTCTAAAGTATCTTCATACTCTTCTTTGTTTGCATCCCCTTTCTTTGGTAAAGATTTCGCATACTCCAAATATTCTTCTGGAGACACATCCTCATCTTGTAATCTAGAGAAATGTCCTAAAATATCATCTATGAATTTTGTTGGATTTCCATATGGTCTAAATTTCTTCAAAGAGAAATCAAAAAGATGTTTTCTAAAAAATATATAGCTCTGGGCTGAAGACATTAGGGAGTAATTGGTATCTATTCCAATGTAGTGGCCCTCCTGTTTTAATATTCGGTCACAAAAGGAGTGAAATGTAGATATCCATATATCTCCATATCCTAAAGGAAGATTATCCTCTACCCTTTCTAACATCTCATTGGCTGCCTTATCTGTGAAAGTAAGAGCTAATATCTCGTCGGGTTTTGCCCATTTACTCTCTATTATATGTACAACCCTCTGGGTAATAACTGCTGTCTTTCCAGTACCAGCTCCGGCTATAATGAGAAGTGCACCTTTTTTGTGCTCCACTGCCTGCTTTTGCTTTTCGTTTAAATTGATCCTCATTTTGCTAATTCTTTTAATTTGGATATTTCATCTCCCATTGTTTTGGAACTCTTCAGAGCTGGAGTTTCTAAAATGAAGGGAATATCTTTTAATTCTTTCCTATGTAAAATCTTCCTTATTGTGTCCTCCCCAAGTTTCCCTTGAGTAAGATTCGCGTGTCTATCTTTGTTAGATCCAAGCTCTTTAGCAGAGTCATTAAGGTGAATTGATTTAATTCTATCAAAACCCAAGGTCTCTCCCATCTCCTCTATTACACTATCCATATCATTAACCCAATCATATCCTGCAGCATATGTGTGTTGCGTATCTACTACAAAACCAATTCTCCCCTTGTGCTCACTACCATCTCTCATTTCCTTTAATTGAGTAAAACTTCTTCCTAAATTTGAACCCGTTCCAGCAGTTGTTTCTATCAACAGCCATTGCCCTCCTCCTGCCTTTTTACATACCCAATCTATTCCTTGGGATATCCTTTCTATACTATCTTCATAGTTTAATTCCTTTTGAGAGCCAGGATGAAAACATATTCCTAAAATCTCTACATCTAAATCACTCTTCTTAATTAATTCGGATACTCTGTTAGCAAAATCAAGATACACAACCAGACCCATTTTCCCTAAATGAAATAGCTGTTTATCTTTCCTAGCTAAATTTGTTAAATATATTCCATGTATTAAAATCTTTTTTACTTGAGAACCTTTTAATTGCTCTACAAACTTTTTAATCTTTTCCTGAGGAATTTCTTTAGTAGCCCATCTCATAGGTGCAGTAGGCATCATCTGGATACTATTTATCTCATACCTATCTCCCTCCTTTATTGCGTTTTCTATTCCTCCTGCTGAGGATACATGTGCTCCTAAATACATACTGTATT
>DFBL01000014.1 GCA_002366615.1 Candidatus Dojkabacteria bacterium UBA3081 | reverse complement strand
AGATTAACTAACTCTCAAAGATGTCTTAGAACAGTAGATATTGATAACGTTGGAGATAGCTCCCACTGTACAACTTTTGAAATGCTAGGTAACTGGTCCTTAAATGACTACTTCAAGAAAGAAGCTCTTGAAATGACTATGGAATTCCTTGTAGATATATTAGAAATTGACGTCAATAGAATGTATGTATCTGTTTTTGAAGGAGACAATGAAATACCAAAAGATACAGTATCTACAAATGCCTGGAAGGATATTTTCAAAAAATATGGAATAAAAGCTGAGGTTGGTAAAGATCAAAGAATCCAAGAGTATGGAAGAGAACATAACTGGTGGGGATTAAGCTCAGGAGGACCCTGTGGGCCCGACTCAGAAATCTTCTATGACACAGGTAAAAAACCGTGTGGTAAAGAATGCAACATAAACTGTGATTGTGGAAAATATCTAGAACTAGGGAATAATGTATTCATGGAATATCTACTACAAAATAATATATATTTACCCCTTGGTAGACACAATGTCGATTTCGGAGGAGGATTAGAACGTTTAACTATGATAAGTCAAAATGTAGATACTGTATTTGATATAGATATATATAGACCAATCTTAGAACATATCCAAAGCATATCCAAAAAAGACATCCTTAGCTCTCAAAGAATAATCGTTGACCATATTAAAGCTGCCACCCTTATAATCATGGACCAAGTTACTCCCTCTAACAGCAAACAGGGATATGTCTTAAGGAGACTAATAAGAAGAGCAATGAGACACGCAAGAGAATTGGAAATAGAAGAAAATTTCATAAAAGAGGTTGGAGAAAAAGTAATTACCCAATTCTCAAAAGTATACCCACTATTAGAAAAAGAAAGAGAAAACATCTTACAAGTCTTACGAAAAGAAGAGAACAAATTCAACAAAACCTTAGAGAAAGGTTTAAGAGAATTAGAAAAATTAATTGAAAATAAGAAAGAGATCTCAGGAGAAGAGATATTTAAAATATATGAAACATATGGATTACCAAAAGAGGTAACAGAAGAAATATTAAAAGAGGAGAATATCAAAATATTAAATCCTGAAAAGTTTGATAAAGCTAAAAAGAAACATACCGAAAAATCTAGGAACGCCACAAAAGGTCTCTTTAAAGGAGGCCTTGCAGACACATCAGAAATGTCTACTAAGTACCATACTACCTCTCACCTACTCCTTGCAGCATTAAGAAAAGTACTAGGTCCACATATATATCAATTAGGGAGTAATATAACACCAGAAAGAGTAAGATTAGATTTCCCTAGTGAAGAAAAATTAACTGAAAAAGAAATAAAGGAAGTTGAGAAACTAGTAAATAGGGCAATAGAAAATTCCTTAGATGTATCCTCTGAAAAGGTCTCCAAAAAGAAAGCTCTTGACCTAGTTCCATTCGCTGCTTTCAAAGAACGATATGGGGATACTGTTAAACTTTTCTACATTGGAGAAAAAGAAAAACCCTTCTCTATAGAGATTTGCAATGGTCCACATGTATCAAATACTTCCGAATTAGGAAAATTTAAAATCCTTAAACAGGAAAATATTGGCTCCGGTAAGAGAAGAATAAAAGCTATATTAGAACAATAAATATGAATAAAGATTTCCCTGTGTTAGCAATAGACTATGGAGATAAAAATTTCGGAATTGCTCTATCAGACAAGAAAGGTATCATAGCCTCTCCTCTAACAGTCTTACGAATAACTAAAAACAGGAATATAGATCATCTACTAAATGAAATTAGAGATATCATAAAACATTACAATGTTAAAAGAATCGTAGTTGGTAAACCCCAAATATTTCAAGATTCATATAAACAGAGTGCATACAAAGTCGAGAAATTTGTTATAAAACTTAAGGAAATAGTTAATATCCCCATAATATTCCAAGACGAAAGCTATTCTACAACTCAAGCTCAAAATATGCTAACATCTCTAGGACAAAGTACAAAGAAATCTAGAAATAAGATTGATATGATATCTGCAACAGTATTTTTGCAAGATTTTCTAAATTCTGAAAACAAGTAAATATGAAATCAATAATTAAAATTTTTTTCTTGGCCCTTCTTACTGTTTTAGTAATGATTGTTGTAATCAAATTAAACTACAATAAAGCTATTGAAACACCCAATAGTGATAACTCAGAAAAAATAACCATTCAGATAAACTCTGGGGAATCAGTAGACTCCATCGTAGATAAACTTGTGGAATATGGACTCCTTAGAGAGAAATGGTCTAACTATTTCAAACTGTATCTCAAATTAGAAAATGTATCTGAAAAGATACAAGCAGGAATATATAAAATTCCTCAAGATTTAAGCATAAAGGAGATTGCACAAACTATTCAACAAGCTCGTGGGTTAGATATATGGATTACTATCCCTGAGGGTTTAAGAAAAGATGAAATAGCAGAAATATTAAATAGGGAGCTTACTAAAGGAGGAAATACTCTTTTTGAAAAAGATACCTTCCTATCACTAACTACTGATAAGGAGTTTATTTTAACTTTTGGTTTCCCATACCAACTAACAGATCTAGAAGGGTATCTCTTTCCAGATAAATATGCCTTTTCCAAAGAAAGTATGACTGCTGATATATTGAAATCAATGATTACAAACTTCAAGACAAAAACTGATCTTAAAGATACATACAATGATTTAATAATAGCAAGTTTAGTAGAAAGGGAAGGGTACAATGCAGATGATAGAGCTATGATTGCAGATATACTTAAAAGAAGACTTACAGAGGGTTGGCTTTTAGAAATAGATGCTTCTCTACTGTATCCACAGAAGGATTGGACACACGTAATAACTAATGAAGACAAAGCAAAGGATAATCCATATAATACATATAAGAAAGCTGGGCTACCTCCTACACCAATATGCAATCCAGGCTTAGAAGCTATTAATGCAACAAGAAACCCTAAGGAGAACAACTACTACTTCTACATACATGATACACAAGGTAATGTCCACTTTGCAGAAACATATGCAGAACACAACAGGAATGTACAGGAATACCTTAGATAAATTATATTAAACTGCTTAATGGGGGTATCATTAAATATTTCTGATAAAGAAATTAAAAAAGAAAAATTCAAGAACCCTTTTGCAAAGAAAACTGTCTCTACAAAAAAAAAGAGGAAATCTTGGACTTTTTACCTGATCTCTATAATCTTTGTATTAGTATTAGGCTTAGGAATATATTTCTTGTATAAAGGGTATAAACTTGGCAAAGATATCGGATTCAATTTTAAACCTGGTCAACTACTTGAGCAAAAAAAAGACCCTGAATTAAAAAAGGATCCTTCGGGGAAATATACTAACATTTTACTAGTTGGTATAGATACCAGGGAAAATATCAAACTCCTAAATACAGATGTCATAATTGTAGGCTCCTACAACCATGATACCGGTGATACTGTATTAATCTCAATACCTAGAGACTTCCATGCTAAGATAGAACCAGAAAAATACTGGTTTAACAAAATAAACTCTGCATACCAAATTGCTGAGCAAAAAAGAGAAGGAACTGGATTAAAAACTCTTAAGGGAGTTGTTGAAGAGATAGTAGGTTTAGAAATTCAATACTATGCAATGATAGATTTTAATGGCTTTGTAGAACTAATAGATACTGGAGGAGGTGTATACGTAAATGTAGAAAACAGTTTTACCGACTATATGTATCCCCAAGGAAATGGCTACCAAACAGTTTCCTTTAAGGCAGGACCCCAACTAATGGATGGAGAAACAGCACTTAAGTTTGCCCGTTCTAGACACTCACTTCAAAATGGAGAAGGTTCTGATTATGCAAGAGCAAGAAGACAACAAAAAATCATCTCTGCCTTTAAAGATGCCGTACTAAGCTCTGAGACACTCCTTAATCCATCAAAAATTATGGGGCTTACAACCTCTATTCAAGATAATCTTAAGATTTCAGAATTCAATTTAGAAGATGTCCAAGCAGGTGTAAACATACTAAACGAAACAACTGACCTAACCACTTACTCCTTTGTACTTGACCCTAATGCTGGAAATAGGGAGTTAATTTCTAATACTGATACCATAGGTTACGGTATTGGTCCGATATTTGGATTAGGAGAGTATGATGCAATTAATGAGTATATCCAATTAGCCCAAAAACACCCTTCTTTGTACTCCGAAAACCCCTCAATATATTTTTACAATGCAGGCTTTGGATACCAAGAGACATACGACAAAACAAAAGCTTTTAGAGAGGTATTCAAATATCTAAATATTCGCTTCATGGGAACAAAATACACAGACAAAGAAGGGTTGTATATCTTCTCAAACAAAGAAGAAGAATTTAAACAATCTGTAAACAGTATTGGAGAGTATCTAGAAGGTTCACAAACAACAAAACCAGAATACCTTACATCAAGAATAAATGGGGAAGACATATCGATACTCTGGGGCAAAGAAGTAATTCCAGAGGAAGTTAATTCTGAAGTAGAAAGTACTTCCGAAGTAGAAGACAATTAAATATGCACAAACTATACATTGGAAACGAAACATATAACTCTCTTTCCCATGCTCACGACATGGTTAAGCAATTACGCAATAGTGAGAAGATGGAATTGCTCGTAATAGATGGAGATAAAACAGATTCATCAAAAATAGTGGACTTACTCTCCTCAAGTTCTCTTTTTACTCAATCAAGAGTCCTTTTCATAAAAAGACTGTATAGAAATAGTGACAGAGGAAAGATAATTGAATTCTTACTAGATCATCTAGAAAAGGAAGGTACAGACCATATAATAATTTGGGAAGATCAAAAGGTAAGTGCAGCTACTAAATATGTTAAATACTTCAAAGTAAAAAAAACTCTAGAGGAATTTAATAAAATAAACAAGAGATCTTTTCTTACATATGTAAAAGATATCTGCGAGAGTAACAACATTAAAATAGACCGAAACCTTCTTACAGTCCTAGCACAACGTTCTAACTACGATTTACAAAGACTACAAAATAATATTAATAAAATAAAATTAATTGAAGATAAAACAGTAACAGCTGAAAGTATTGAAAACATAGTGGCAAATACCCTTGAAGAAGATATATGGAAACTCTTAGATGAGATGAACTCCTCAGAAGGAAACCCTGTTAGTACCCTTGAACAAATATTTGCTCAAGAGATAGATCCCCACTACATCCTACCCATGATTGCAAGAAATATTAGATTAATAACTCTGACTAAGTACTTAATATCAAAACAGAATACATACTCTCAAATCGCATCTAAACTAAAAATACCACCCTTTACTGTTAAACCATTAATAAATGCAACAAACAAATATGACTGGAAAAGTATAAAAAGTAAATATGAAAAATTATCTAGTTTAGATTACAAAATAAAAACAGGACAAATAGAGCCTAAACTTGGTTTAACTCTTTTTTGTACAATAGTCTAAATATACCTTGTTGACATTATTGCCTATATTAAAATAAACTCTATTAATAGTAATTCCTTTCAAAGGTTGAAAATTTAACCATAGATAATGGATAGACAGAATAGAAAAACAAAAAATACATTGAGAGCCCTAATCATAATCGGGGCTATACTCCTTTTAGCATTAATCGGTGCAATAGTATATTTCTACATTATACAACCAGCCGGGGAAGATGATGATGATTTAAGTAAGATTACCTGTGGTTGTTACATAATAGACCCCAACATTGTAAGTGAATGTGGAGATCCTAAAAGAGCATTCGTTTTTAATTTAAATACTGTCTCAACAGATAAAACTTGTAAAGCATCCTGCGATATCAATGATCTTGCTGATAACCTTCTTAATAGCTCTACCCCAAAAGAATCCTACAAGAGCTGTACTATGAGAAGCATCTCTGATACTAGATGTGAAAACATGATACTTAGAGATCAAGATGATAAAATAATAACAGGAAGAGTAGTACCAACAGATACAATAACCGCAGAAGCTACCTTCGATAAATCTACATATACTGATTTTACCTTTAAGATAAATTCGGAAAACGCTATCCCTGATAATATAGATGGAAACAAGATTACTAAAAATATTTCCGATTTTACAGACATTAACTCAGTAGAGATAGTCGCTACTGCAACTGATGCTAAGGGAGGACAAATTAATTCAATAGTGTGTAGAAGAATTGTCGAAGTAGAAACGGGAATATCAGCATCAGTAACAGATATTACAGCAATAACAGAACAACAAGCAGATGGTAAAACTAAGATCTCTGAAATAAGAATCTCCTTAGGACAACTAAATAGTAGTAATATAAAAATCAAATTCTCTTTTGATAATGGTGCTCCCACTCTAACAGCCCAAAATGGTCTTGTAATTGAATCTTCTAAAGGCTCTATCTCAATGTCAAAATTAGATTTGTATGATGAAAGCAATTTCGCAGACAACTCTTTCAATGTCCTAAACGAGCATCTCGGAGACTTAGTAATAACTGGTGAAGTATTTCAGGATGATGTAAGCATTGGCTCTGCAGGTACAACTGTAACCTTTAGAGACTCAACTGTTCCCCCTGAGGAGCCCGTTGATCCCCAAGATCCAGTAGACCCAGATCTTCCTTACTCTGAATTTTCAGTATCAAAAAGTGTTGAACAGAGCTGTATTGAAAGAACTACAGGAGAAAATAGTGCAACATTTGAAATATCAATAACAAACACAAGAGAAGATGATGGAAGTACACAGACAACACCAGATGAAATTGTATCAGTTACTGACTCTCTCCCACTTGGATTTGTATATACAGCAAATAGCACTACCATTAACAATACTCCTGTGACTGATTCCTCTATGGTTACAATAAATCAAATTGGAGATTCACAAAGACTCATATGGCAACCTACATCTCCATGGGTAGTTGACCCTTCAACAAGTATGAAGATAGCATTTAGTGCTACTGCAGGAAGTAGTACCTTAAGCGGACAAAACTTAAATGAAATAGTCGTAAATCCCACTGAAATACCACAAGACCCTAGCCTCCTAAGATCTCAAGTATCCCTAACCGTAGCAAGCGATTGTGAAAATATTACAGAGGAAGAATTAGAGCCCCCAGAGACAGGAATTCTTGATACTTTTGTGGGTAAAATTCTACTAGGATTAATAATAATTCTACTAGGTTGGGTTATATACACCAGACCACAAGGAAATCTACTCGCAACAAAGATTATGCAAACAGAAATGTATAATCGAATAGAGCTATTCAAATACAAGATAACAAATCCTAACAAATACTTTGAGGAAAAAATTATTAGAAAAAAATCTAAAGAGAATCAATAGAGAACCTCAAAGGCAAACCACTCTTCCCATAATCAATATCATCAGAAACAATAGAAAAGTAATACTCTTTAGATGAAACCAACCCCTTTATAACAACTTGATGCTCTTTACTAGTTATCTCATTATCTAAATCAACAGCAACCATATCTAAGTCCTTCATTTCACTCCCATATACAATATACCCTGAACACTTATCTTTGGTTTTCCAAATTATATTAACCGTTGATGATTCTCCCCTTTTAATATCTATATTATAAGGGGTACAACCCTCTATATATGTTGAATCTACAGAACCAGATACTTTAAAAACAATAACAGAGAGTAATACTCCTAATATCAAAATCACCCCAAAGATAACAACAATCCTATTCTTCATACTCTTTTACAATAACATACTCGACTAGGTTAGCGCTACCTAGTGCCGTTTCTACATTCAATTCAACCCTGTAATTCCCTACATCCGAAATAGAAGGGACCCCATAGACATACCCCTCTTTGACAACTATTAACCATGGAGCACCATTAACTGTAATATTGTATGAACCTTCCCCACAATCAATAATTTTGGGAATAAAGTAGTACTCTCTTCCTACATAGGCTACATTAGGCATAATATTAACAATATATGGAGTACATGTACTCATTCTAGTCGTGACACCTTTAACCTCTTTTTTATTTCTTAACCCAAAATAAAATGATGAAACTATTGCAGTAGAAACTATAAAAAAAATAGTAATAAAAAGAAGTACTTTCTTTGTATTTATCATATATTAAAAGTTTATCAGTAAAAATCTCTATTTACAAACATACCCTTACTATATATAATACAACGCAGTATTTAATCATTTTAACAATATTTTTGATATGCCAAATCTGAAAACTTCAATAAAAGATCTTAGAAGTACAAAAAGAAAAACAGTCTACAATGATAGATTAAGAAAAAGAGTAAAAAAAGCAGAAAAAACCTTTAAGAACAATATTGAGAAAAAAGATAGTGGGAAAGCAGAAAAATCACTAAAACAGGCTTACAAAGTTCTTGACAAAGCAGCTAAGAAAAATGTTATAAAGAAGGGTAAGGCAAGTCGAAAGAAATCTAGACTTGCAATTCAACTTAACAAACTGTCCATAGATAATGTCAAAACTACTAAAAAGAGCACTTAAGAATTCTTTAATACCAGCAGTATTAATGATTGCTGGAAAAGCTTTAGGAATTTTTATACTAAGTGCAAAATATGGATTTCCCTTAGAGATAGGGAACGATGTAACTGGACTCTTTTCAACCCAAATATATTTCCAAGATTCTGATGTAACAAACTTTGTTAACTCGGTATCCGATTTAGTCATGCTTATCACCATTGCTGTTCCAACCATATATTTAATTACCAAGACAGCAATATTTCAATCCACTATTCAAAATCCAAAAACAATAGTAAAAGTAACCAAATTTAATATCCTTAAATGGATAACAAGAGATGATACTACCTTCCTAAAAATATTTCTCTGGTGTGCATTCCTTTGGCTATGCTCCGCATTAATAATAAAAAATAGTATAGAGGGTGATACATACTCCTGGATTGGTATTACAGCAGGATTGATATCTCTCTTTTGTGGATTTGGCTCATTGAAAACATTTGAAGTCGAAACAAATAAAGTATATCCTAGTAATAGTAAATACTATTAATGAGAAAGTCTGAAGTAAAAAAAATCCTACTCTTAGTTATTGAACCATTAGCATTTGGTATTTTAGCTTTACTCTTTATAATCCCTACCATTACAGTTGTTAATTTAGAACCATTAACAAAAACTCTTAAGGAATTTGATGTATTAGGGTTGAGTAACAAAGCTGAGCTACAAATAACCATTGTAGGAGGTACACATCAGGCATTTGAAAAAGAGAGACTAGAATCTACAGATGGAGTATATAAATATACAACCATACTGAAAGGCAGAGAATCAGATAGATACTCCAAACCTATTCTAGAAATAGTAAATAACAAAGATGAAGAAACAATCTTAGAGATATATGGATATACACATCTACCAACCAAATCAGATATAACTATGATTGTTAATGACCAAGTATATAGATTACAAAGACCAAATGGGGACGTGGAAACTCAACAGCTTCTTCTACTCCCAAGACAGAAATATATTCTTTACCTAGCTATTGAGAATTTTTCAAATGTTCAATTCGATGAAGATTTTGAATTAAGTATAAAAGAGATTTAATATTAAATCCCTTTATCCCTTTAAACAGAGAAATATAATATAATGTCCATACTATGGATAATTTAGAATTAAATAAAATACACAACTTTTCGATAATTGCACACATAGATCATGGGAAATCTACTCTAGCAGATAGACTCTTGGAAGCTGCACATATAGATATCTCTAGAGATAAAAGGAAATCAAGAATATTAGACAGATTAGACTTAGAACAAGAGAAAGGTATCACTATTAAACTACAAGCATGTACCATGATGTGGAAAGATATCCAACTCAATCTCATAGACACTCCAGGACATGTAGACTTCTCCTATGAAGTCTCTCGCTCCCTAGCAGCTTGTGAAGGAGCACTACTTCTAGTAGATGCCTCACAAGGAGTACAAGCCCAAACCATATCTAATACTCGTAAAGCTTTAGAGTTAGGTCTTACACTAATCCCCGTAATTAACAAAATTGACTTACCCAATATTGATATTGAGGATAGAGAGAATGAATTGATTCAGCTACTTGGTTTTAAAAGAGAAGACATTATTAAAGTCTCTGCTAAAACAGGAGAAGGAATTCCCCTACTTTTAGATACAATTGTTAATAAATGCCCCTCTCCCAAAGGAGAAATTGATAAACCCTTAAAAGCATTAATCTTTGACTCATTCTATGATGAACATAGAGGAGTAGTTGTTGCTATAAGGATATTTGAAGGCAAAATTGTTAACAAACCAAATAAATCTCCAGAGCTTTTCATCTTACAAAAAGGTGAAATCTTTAAACCAACTGAAATAGGTATCTTCTCTCCTGAGTTAGAAGAGAAACTAGAATTAAACTGTGGAGAGGTAGGATACATTGCTACAGGACTAAAAGATATATCAATGTTTACAGTCGGAGATACAATATCAAATTCTCAAGAAACTAAACCTCTTGCTGGGTACAAAGTACCTCAACCAAATGTTTTTGCTACGTTCTTCCCTGTAACTACTGATCAGTATGAACCCTTAAAAATAGGGCTTAACAAATTGAGTATGAACGATGCATCCCTTACATTCTCTGACCAAAGATCCCATCTTCTTGGCTCTGGTTTTAGATGCGGATTTTTGGGATTACTACATATGGAGATAGTTCAAGAAAGACTCGAAAGAGAGTACGATGTTGATTTAATTATCACAGCACCCACAGTTGAGTACAAAGTAACAAAAACAGACGGAACAAAATTAACAATACAAACACCACAAGAGCTACCAGAACCAACAGAAGTAGAAGAAGTCCTTGAACCTTGGGTAAGATTAACCATCATGACTCCAGATAAATATATGGGAGTATTAATGGATCTCTGCCAATACAAAAGAGGCGTATATGTAGATACAAAATATCTTACCGATACCTCTGGGGAAATCCAGCTTAAGGATAGATATATATCTCTTGAATACGATATGCCCCTTGCTTCTCTAGTATCAAATTTCTTTGATCAATTAAAAAACAAATCTAGTGGATATGCATCAATGGAGTATGAAATTACTGATTTCTTACCCGTTGATCTCGCTAAAGTATCTATCCTTGTAAACCATGAGGAGATACATGCTTTAAGTTTTTTGGAAACAAAAGAGTTAGCAAGAGGTAAAGCAGCTAAACTCCTAGAGGTAATGAAAGAAGAAATCCCTAGACAACAATTCGCTATTCCACTTCAAGCATCAATAGGGGCTAAGATCATAGCTAGAGAAGATGTTAAAGCATACAGAAAGGATGTTACAGCTAAACTGTATGGTGGTGACTACACACGTAGGTTAAAACTCTTAGAGAAACAGAAGAAAGGAAAGAAAAGATTAAAACAGATAGGGACAGTTAATATCCCCCAAGAGGCCTTTTTAAGTATACTCAAGACATAGGTAATGATTAATAGATTAACTCTAAAAAATTTTAGGAAATTTAAGGACCAAACCTTTGAATTTAAAAAAAATATAATCATATTCTACGGAAGTAATGCACAGGGTAAAAGTTCTGTATTAGAAGCAATATATTTGATTAATACAGGCACATCCCCTTGGGCCTCTATGAATGAATATATAAATGTAGAACAAAACTCTCAAATACATACCCGTATACAAACAGATGAAGATAGTAAGTCATATGTATATTTCAAAGATAACAAAAAGAGAATCTTTACAATAGATGGGAAGAATGTAAGAGCACAAACTTTTTTTAATAAAAGATCCTCTAACATATTCAATCCTGAAAAAATAGAACTACTAATGATTTCTCCTTCTCAAAGAAGAAATTTCTTAGACAATAATATCTCTAAGTATGATTACTACTATCAGAATCTCTTAAGAGATTTTAAGAAGATATTAAGACAAAGAAATGCCTACCTTAAAAAACTCTCTAAACTTTTCTATGAAGATGGAACCATAGCAATTAATGATCCCCAACTTAATTTCTGGAGTAATCAGTTTGTTGAGTTATCACTAGAGATACTACAAAAAAGAATTACTCTAACTAAAGAGCTTTCACAAAATGAGTATGATGTTAAATACAACAGCGGTTTTAATTTTGACAGAAGAAAATTAAATAACTCTGAATATATAAAGATATGTTTACAAAACGATTTAGAAATAAATAAAAAAAGAGACATTGCTACTGGATATACTAATATTGGACCACACAGAGATGATTGGGATATTGTCAAAGATAGGGATCTCCGCAAATTCGGTTCAAGGGGAGAGAAAAGACTTGCTATTGGAGAATTAATCTTTCAGATTCAAGATATAGTTTACAAAAGGACTTCAGAGTACCCTGTTTTACTCCTAGATGATATAGCTTCAGAGTTAGATATACTAAACACAGAAAAGATCTTTAATAAAAAGTTACTAGATAAACAACAATCCTTTATTACTGTTATCGATTATAAATCTCTACCCCCCCAAATACTACAAGATGCCCAAGTTATACATCTAAATGGTTGTTGACTCGTCTATTAACTATAATTCTGGTAAACTATTAATTACATGAGACAGCATTCAATACCACAAAATGTTTTAGATGTAGAATTCAAACTTTTTACTAAGTTTACACTAAGGGAATTTGCCTTTCTGGCAATAGGTGTAGGAGGAGGAGGTTTCTTTCTTTTTCTAACAAGTAAAGGAGTAATTCCAGGGATAATTGGGGTCCCCATTTTTATCATTTTATCAGGTATTGGAGCATTTTTAGGATTAGTACCAATAAATGATCAACCTGCAGATAAATTCATTATCAACTACTTCTCTGCAATTAATAAACCCACCCAAAGAGTTTGGTTAAACAAAGAGTTAAAAGAGGAACGTGCAAAACCTCTTGTTACACCAGAAAAAAAGAAAACTAACATTATTGCTGGAGCTAAGTTAGATAGAACAGATAGTAATAGCGAAGAGGACACTCTCCCTGATGAAGATATATTCAAACAAAGTGATATTCAAACTAAGACAGAGAATATACAAGCTCCCATAGACACAGGTCCAAAACTTTTAGATAATTCTGATAACTTACTTGTAATAAGTGATGAGAATATTTCAAAGTATCAATTTCAGATAAAAAGTATTGATAAATTACCCGGTAATATTAATATCTGGCTTTCAACAAAGGGTAATCAACCTATTCCGAATGTTAATACCTATTTAAAAGATAATGAGGGTAAAATACTATATGCTAACAGAACAGGTCCTAATGGATATTTTTTAACTAACAAAGAGTATTCCCCTGGAATATATAATGTAGAGTTTGAGGGAGATTCCTTTAGAGGTCCAGGAATAAAATTAGTTCTAACTAAAGAAACCAACAAATTACCTTTAAGAATAATTAGTAAATAATGGATACAAAAGCAAGAGCAAAAACAGTATCATCTACACAAGAACACTTACAAGTAAAGGATATTGTAGATGACTTGATAATAACGAAATCAGGAAGTGTTAGTCTTGTAATCCAAACATCTGCAATAAACTTTGATCTTTTAGCTGAGTTTGAACAAGATAGTAAAGTCTATGCCTTTGCTGGTCTATTAAACTCTCTCCATTTCCATATACAAATACTCATTAGAACCAGAAGAGTTGATATTACTAAATATGTTGATTACCTACGAAGCCAAGAGAAACCCTCTATGTCTGAAGGAACAAAAAAACAATTACAAATATATACTCGTTTTGTTGAAAATTTGATTGT
>DFBL01000047.1 GCA_002366615.1 Candidatus Dojkabacteria bacterium UBA3081 | reverse complement strand
TGGAGACGGTGGGAGTTGAACCCACGTCCAAAAGCTAAGCACAGTGTCATGTACAAATATATTTAGATTTGTATAGTTAGATTAAGCTAAAAAATCTATCAAAAAGTTTAATCTACTCAGTAATTATATTCGCTATGTATCCTCTACCGACAAAGAATACTTCGTATACCCTAGTGACGACTGTCTATATCCCCTAACTAGGGATAAGGAAAGTAGACATTGACCTAAATTAATTGGTCAAACTTATGCAAAATTGTAAGCATAGTTAGGCATGCTAAAAGCAGCCTTTAGCTTACTTGCAAAAGCGTTTAGTTTGTTTTCTACACTTATCTGTGTTTTAGTTTTACGAACTAAAAAACGATTTGTGACAAACAGCACTTATAAACTTCTGTCGAAAGCCTTGCGTCCCCATATTCTTAAAGAACGCTATATTATACCATTTTAGACTATATTATTTAAGTATCTCTTAAACTCTTTATCATATTTAATGCATCTGGCATAATATCCATATCTTCTATTTCCTTTGATGATATATCTAACCACTTATATTTTCTATGTTCCTCGTTTAATTCAATCTCTTTTTCTTCTATCTCTATGAGATATGTTTTAATTTTATATATCTCTTGTTTCCATTCTTTAAAAAGGTCTTCTCCCTGAGATATTATATTCCTATGATTTATACATATACTTAATTCCTCTCTAACTCCCCTAAATAGGGCTTCTTCCCATCCTTCCCCCTCTTTTACCTTTTCCATTACAACCCCCCAATAGCCAGGATAAAAGGTGTGATTACTGGGTCTTTTGAGTAAAAGGTATTGCCCTTCACCATTCAAAATAAGTGCATTCACAACAAGATTTTGGGGTTCAAATTCTTCGTTGGGGATAATATCGATTGGTTTTTCTAGTGACATAGAAGATTATACCTTTTGTATAGATATTTCTACAGACCATTGCGCTGAATTATTTCTTTATAGAATTTCCCGCTTTTCTTTATTTTTCTCTCCTTAGTATTAGAATCCACTGATACTAAACCAAATTTCGGCCAATATCCTTTGTCCCATTCGAAATTATCTAATAGGGACCAATGTAAATATCCAAATACTTCACACCCCTCTTCAATTGCTCTATGCATTGCTTTAACACTCTCCTCTATCCACCACTCCCTATCCTCATCTCTGCTATCTGCTAGACCATTCTCTGTAACAATGATTGGAAGTTTGTACTTCTCGTACATCATCTTTATCACATCGTATAGTTTCTGAGGTTTTAACCACCAACCTAAATCAGATATCCTATCATTCGAATTTCTTAATCCCAGAATTCCTACTCTGTTATGGAAATAGAAATTCAATCCTATGAAATCTAGGTGGTTTCTCACCTTATCCATAAATATTAAATTAATATACCAATTAGATACTCTTTGAATAGCTCTGTTTAGAAAAAAGTTATTATACCCAACTACAGATACTACATTTTTTGCAAAAGAGACCTTAGTACTTTCATCCTTTTCTTTTATAACCTCATAAGCACCAATGTGCATTTTAGGAAATACTTTAAAAAGAACTTTAAGATAATTGAATATATTTCTTTTTCCTGGGGGCCATATCCCTACCAAATAGGATAGAATAAAAGACTGGGGCTCATTAATAGTTAGCCAGTAGTCTACATATTCTGAAAGATTATCATAAAGATAGCTAACATATCTTTTAAAATATTTATAAATATTTTTACTTAACAAACCTTTCTCCTCTGAAAGCCAGATAGGCAATGACCAATGCCAACATGTTAATACAACCTTTACATCGTTCTCTTTTAATTCTCTTAAAAGGTTTTTGTAATATTGAATACCTTCTTTTGAAAATTTTCCTTTCTCTGGCTCTATTCTAGACCACTCTATAGACAATCTATATGCTTTTAATCCAAGCTTTTTTATAACTTCTACATCTCTCTTCCAATTTTTAAAACTCTCTGGTGAGTATTTAGAATTAGAAAAATAATTTTCTTTCTCATTTGCCATTTTTTTCAAAGACTCAACCCTAGGCCTTATTCCTCTCTTAGAATTTCTTAGCGCAGTTTTAAGCTCCCATTGAGTCCAGTTGTTAGTAAGACCTCCTTCAATCTGATGAGAGGCTGTAGCAGCTCCCCAGAGAAAATCTTTTGGAAATTCATATTTCATTTTTTACTTGCTTCCCATAAACTGATTGATGTAGCTACTGAAAGATTGAGTGAATCAATATCTTTAGAATGAGGTATATATACACTCTCTCCCATATCTAAATAGGTATCATCTAATCCTGTTGATTCATTCCCTTGAATTATGCTAAATGGTTTTTTAAAAACAACCTCTTGTATACTCTTTTCTCCATTAAGCATAAAGGTATAGAGATTTTGTTTAGGAAATTTCAGAATATATTTTTCAATACTTTCAAAGTGTTGGAATCTAATACCAAACAACCCTCCCATTGTTGCTCTGACTACCATTGGATCAAAGATATCTACAGAGGGTCCAATAATAGCTAGATCTTCAAACTTAAAGCCTAACATTGTTCTAATAATGGTTCCTAGGTTTCCTTTGTTTGAAGGATTAACAAGTACTAAGTGATTCCTATTTTCTTCTATCTTACTTTCATACTTCTTAAATACTGCTACTACGTATGTATTCTCTTTTATAGAGATTTTTTCTATCAGCCTATCGTTCACCTCGGTATATATATCCCCCTTTTCAGATAGTTCTTTTATTTCTTCTATTCCCTCACTTTTTAATCCTTCTTTCTTGAAATATATTGAATATATTTCTTCTTTTTTATTTTTTAATAGCTCTAATACTGGATATGCTCCAAATGCATAGGAGTAATCAAATTTCTTTTGATATTTTTTAATTTTAGGTAGATACATATATTTGAATAATTACTTGATTAATACATTTTATCAGAAGTTTAGATAAATATATATGGATATTAATATTGTATGGCCGATAGTTTGATAGTATGTTTTATATAGTAATATCTAGCTAGAAAAGGTTGTTGCTGCACCCTTTTTAAAATTATCCACATAGAGTTTGTTGGCTGTGGATTAATCCCCTCTTCTTTCCCATTTTATCTTTTCTCCCTTTATAGAAAAAAATCCTGAAGATCCAATAAAAACTACCTAGAACCACTCCTAATTGAGTTTCTTACTATTCCTATGATGAAATAGAAAACATATTACAGGAATGCAACTTCTTTATAGAGGACTATACTGAATATCAAAACAGATAAAACAGATGGATGAATTTCTATTGCAGGAAAATAAATATTATATAGGAATTTGACAATATCCTTTTCTTTTACTGCCCTATTTATGCTATATTATTTTATAGATTAAAGTATTAATAATTTGTTTTTAAAGAAAGAATATGTCAGATTTTGGAAGTAACGAGTCCTATTT
>DFBL01000046.1 GCA_002366615.1 Candidatus Dojkabacteria bacterium UBA3081 | reverse complement strand
GAATATTACAGCAGTTAGAACTAGGGAGCTAAGTTCCTATGTTCAAGAGGGAAACAGCCCAGATTGTCAGATAAGGACCCTAAATTACATCTTAGTGGGAAAGGAAGTGGAGTTTCTCAGACAGCTAGGAGGTTGGCTTAGAGGCAGCCATCCTTTAAAAAGTGCGTAAAAGCTTACTAGTCAAGAGATTCTGCGCTTAAGATTTAACGGGGCTGAAGATGTATTCCGAAGCTGCAAATTTAACTATCATTTATGATTTTTGAGTGGTAGGGGAGCGTTCTATACATGATCAACTTAGCAGTTGATACACCGCTGTGAAGGTGGCCCGAAAGGAGTCGCTGGAGCGTATAGAAGTGAGAATGCCGGGATGAGTAACGTAAAGCAGGTGAAAACCCTGCTCGCTGAATGTCTAAGGTTTCCATGGCTATGTCAGTCAACCATGGGTTAGTCGGTCCTAAGGAGAGGTCGAAAGGCGTATCCGATGGACAACAGGTTAATATTCCTGTACTACTAATATTTGTGATGGAGATTGGGAATTGAGAAAGCAAGCCCCTTATTGGTTTGGGGTGTAAGTAACAAGTGAGTCTTTCCAGGTAAATCCGGGAAGATGTTTCTATTTCGATAGATGAAAATGAGTTACGATGCAAAGGTGACCTTCGGGAACCCGATTTGTTGTATTAATTCTCCAGGAAAAACTTCTAACCGTTTACTTTGTAAACAATTATATTAGTAACCGTACTGCAATCCGACACTGGTGGACAGGTATAAATGTACCAAAGCGTACGAGTGATGCGTTGTTAAGGAATTCGGCAAATTAACCCCGTAAGTTCGCGAGAAGGGGGGCCCTCCGTTATAAGATTTTTTCTAGTGACGATGAGGGTGGCACAGAATAGGGAGGAGCGACTAGTTACCAAAACTACAGGCGCTTGCAAATTCGTAAGAAGATGTATAAGTGCTGACACCTGCCCAATGCCAGAAGGTTAAGGAAGTTTGTTAACCATCTATTGGATGCACTTCGGTGCTCTGATGGAGGTGAAGCAGATGACCGAAGCCCTGGTCAATGGCGGCTGTAACTATAACGGTCCTAAGGTAGCGTAATACCTCGTCACTTAATTAGTGACTTGCATGAAAGGTGTAACGACTCTTCCACTGTCTCGACAACGCGCTCGGTGAAATTGAAATGGCTGTGAAGATGCGGCCTACCCATACCAGGACAAAAAGACCCCGTGGAGCTTTACTGCAGCTTTGCATTGAAATAATGCTTCGGATGAAGAGCATAGGTGGGAGACTTTGAAGCCGTTTCGTCAGGAATGGTGGAGTCGCAATATGTAATACCACTCTTTTGGTGTTTTATTTCTAACTTTCTCCTTTATCAGGTTAAAAGACAGTGCATGGTGGGCAGTTTGACTGGGGCGGTTGCTTGCTAAAAAGTACCGCAAGCGCACAAAGGTCTCCTCAACCCGGATGGAAATCGGGTGAAGAGTGCATGAGCATAAGGAGGCTTTACTGTAAGGGAGACATCCCGAGCAGTTACGAAAGTAGGTTCAAGTGACCCTTTCGCAGAATGTGGAATCGCGATTGTTTAACGGAGATAAGCTACCCCGGGGATAACAGGCTGGTGGTGCCCGATAGTTCATATTGACGGCACCGTTCGGCACCTCGATGTCGGCTCGTCACATCCTGGGGCTGGAGAAGGCCCCAAGGGTTCGACTGTTCGTCGATTAAAGTGGCACGTGAGCTGGGTTCAGACCGTCGTGAGCCAGGTCGGTCTCTATCCGGTATGGGCGTTGTATATTTGAAGGATTTGACCCTTAGTACGAAAGGATCAGGGTGCGGTAACCTCTAGTGCACCAGCTGTTCTACCAAGAGCATCGCTGGGTAGCTAAGTTGCTTTAGGATAAGTACTGAAAGCATATAAGTACGAAACCTTTCCTAAGATTAAATATACTTGCATAGCTTGCTATGCTGAAGGTCTGTGGGAGATTACCACGTTGATAGGCTCTAGGTGTAAGTGTAGTAATACATTTAGCCAAGGAGTACTAATAGACTAAAAGCTTCATATATTTTTGCTATCTATTCGGTTTTGAGTGTGTATACACACTCTTTCGCTCTTTAGAATTAAGTCCTGATGATTATAGTTAGGAATAACAGTAATCGTCAGGCGATAGATATTCTTCTAGGATCTTTATCGCCTGGCGATTGTAGCAGAGTGGAACTACCTGATCTCCATCCCGAACTCAGAAGTAAAACACTCTAGCGCCGAAAATACTTGGACCTTTGGTCCTGGGAAGATAGGTCATTGCCAGGATTTTTGAATTCGAAACCCCACTTGTAAAAAAGTGGGGTTTATTTTTTTATAGGGTATAAGACCTTAAAAGCAGTATTTTAACCTGTTATCTTCTTCATCTATTAGTACATCCTTTTTTCGATAATTTAGCTATTCGTAACATTTAGGCTAGTTTTATTCTTCTGATTACGAACAAAGTTTTTAGAAATTCTTAAAATTTCAAAATTCTTTTGAACATAGTTAGTATAAGTGTTATATTAAAGCTCAATACAAATGAACAAAGAAATTGTACTGAGATAGTTGAAATGTCTCGCTTTAAGAACTATTTTTATCAATTTAGAAATTTGGTATACTGAAATCATACATTAAGTTATAGGTTGTCCTTTTTTAAATGGAAAAAGAAACAAAAAGTATCTCATATGAAGGAGCAGATCAAGTTGGCAAAGGAGATGCAGTTTCAAATTTAGCTGAGCATTTTTCGCAGTTGGGTCTAGAAGTAGAAGTAATTCAGTTTCCCTACTATGCAACTCCAATAGGGTATTTGGTTAGAGATATGCTTCTAAACAATTTTCCAGAAGGTTTGGATATAGATGATGATAGAGAAATGGATATTAGACTTGCTCTTTTTTCTTTAAATAGATTGGAAATATTAAATTGTATAGAGGCTTTAGATATTCCTGATGTATATATTTTTGATAGAGGTCCATATAGTTGCTCTCTTACTATTGCATATGAGATGTTAGAGAGGGGAATTGAGTCAGAGGAATATATACGGAATGCCTTAGGTAAAGGTATTCAGTTCGATAGCTATTTCCTTAACTTCTTAAATATTGATAACTGTGTTGTATGCTTAAAGCATAGTGGTATTGATTGGAAAGCTAGTAGAGGTGCAGGTGAAGATATGTATGAGAAGATAAGCGTGCAAAAGTTAAGTGAAAAAGTATACTCCCTTATTGAGGAAAGAGTTGGAGAGGGTTGGATAAATGTTGTAACTAAGAATAGCAGAGGATGGAAGAGTAGAGAAGAAATATGTAATAAAGTGATATCTTTTATTCATAAAAGAGGTTTTGATATTCCAAAAGGTGGTAAAAAAAGAAGGGGACCGAACTATTTAGGTATAGATGGGGTAAGGGAAGATATGTATATTGGTTCAGTTGTGGATGATAAGCTTAAGAGTAGGTGGGACTTGGCTATTAGGAGTAACAACAAAAAAGAGGTGTATGTACTAGGAAAAGATATTTCAGAGGCCTTAGTGAAGACAACAGAGCTTATTAAATGGAATGATGAGGGATTAAGTTTTTTTTTCAAGGATATCTTAGAAGAATTACCTGAAATCTGCTATATTATTGAAAATAGATACGGTAAAAATATTTTAAATAAGTTAGTTAAGTCTCTAAAATAACTAATGAAGAAAAAGGAAAGGGCATATATTTTGCTCAATAAATTAGAAGAGATGTATCCTAATGCTCAAACTGAGTTAGGAAATTGGAATACGCCTTTTCAATTTCTGGTGTGTATTATGCTCTCTGCTCAGACAACAGATAAGCAGGTTAATAAAGCTACAAAGGAACTGTTTCACGCATACCCCGATGGGTATATGATGTCTTTAGCAAAGATAGAGGATATTGAGAAATATATCTCATCTATTAACTACTATCATACTAAAGCGAAGCATATTAAAGAAACTTCAGAGATAATTACTATTGAGCATGGTGGGGAAGTACCAACGGCCTTAGAGAGCCTCTTAGAGCTTCCGGGTGTTGGGTATAAAACTGCTAATGTATTTCTTAATGAGCTTTATCAATCTAATCAGGGGATAGCTGTTGATACCCATGTGAGAAAGACTGCTATTAAATACGGTTTAACTAAAAATAATGATCCCAACAAAATAGCTAAGGATTTAGAGAAGTTGTATGATAGAGAGGATTGGTACAAGATAAATAGCTATTTTGTACTGTATGGTAGGTACGATTTTGATAAAGAGATAGATATTAAAAAGCAAAGGCTAAAGGAATCTACTTCTCAAAAGTAAAGATAGTTGATATAATCTCAACGCAGTTCATTTATTTTAGTGTATGTGTGTAATACTGCTAATTCATACATCGCCATAGGAATATATATGGTCAATTCAAATAGTAAGAGTACACAGGATAGTAAAGAATCTTCGATGTATTCACAGTTAGATACTTTTCTTGAGGATAGTTCACATAAGATTAAACAAATCTCTAAAGGAGATATTGTTGAAGGGGAGGTTGTTGATATCAACAATGGAGTAATTGTTGTTGATGTTGGGTATAAATCTGAAGGTATTATCGCAGGAAAGGAGCTAAAATCAGACATTTTAGATTGGACAGCACTAAATGTAGGAGACAAGATTTTGGTATATGTTGTAAAACCTGAAGATGAGAAAGGGCAGTTAGTCCTCTCTATTAGAAGAACTCAACAGGCAAGTGCTTGGTTAGCATTAGAGAATGCTAAAAAGAATAATGAGATAGTTCAGGCTACAGTAGCAGAATCTAATAACGGAGGTCTTATCGTTGAAATTGGAAAAGGTATTCGTGGATTTATACCTACTTCACAACTTGATGCAACAAGGGTATATGCTAGTGGTATAAGACAGGTAGGGAAAGATATTTCCTCTAAGGTTCAAAAGAGACTTAATGCTTTAATTGGGGAGGAAATAAAGACCAGAATTATTGAATTAGATAGAGAAAAGAACAGAATAATTCTTTCTGAAAAGATGGTTACACAAGCTAGAGATCTTAAAAAGAGAGCTGAGACATTAAAGAAAGTTAAAGAGAGTGATGTATTAAAGGGCACTATTAGTGGTATTACACCTTTTGGTGTATTTGTTAATGCACAGGGATTAGAAGGGTTAGTTCATCTTTCTGAGCTTTCATGGGACAAGGTAGAAGATATTGGTACAATGTATTCGGTTGGTGATTCTGTTGAAGTTATGGTCATTGGACTTTCCGATAATGGAAAGAGAGTGGCATACAGTATTAAAAGATTACAAGAAGATCCATGGTCTAGGGCAATTTCTCAATTTAAGGTTGGAGATGTTGTAGAAGGAGAGATACAAAAAGTTGTTCCTTACGGTGCATTTGTAAGAATAGGGGAGGGATTAAATGGGTTAATCCATATTTCAGAGCTATCTGATAAGCTTGTTAAAGATCCTGCTGATATTGTGTCTGTTGGTCAGGAGGTTAATGTTAAAATTTTATCAATTTCATCTACTGAAAGGCATCTTGGTTTGAGTCTTAAGGATGCACAAACTCCTACTGTACAACTAAACAAAGAAGAGCTAGCAGAGGCTATAGATGAAGCTATAGATTCAGAGATTAAGTAATATAAGTGTAGTTAAAACTAAAAGGAGGGTATTAGTACCCTCTTTTTTGGTATAATCAACAATGGAGAGGGTTTCTAAAAAGGACATTTTAAAAAGGCTATCTAAGAATGCTCGTATATGTATACGTAATGCATCTTTAATAGCGCAGCATGTAAAGAGTGACGATATAAAGCCAGAGCATCTTTTGGTTGGTATTTTGCTAAATGAAGAGTCTTTAGCTACTAAAGTAATTGGTAGTATGGGTTTTGATATTGGGGAGGTGGTAGGAGGTATCCTTGATGGTAAAAGTATAGATATATTGAAGGATACTAACAAACCGATGTATGTAAGGTTTTCTTTAAAGAGTAAAGAAATTCTTAGGAAGGCTTTTGATTGGTCTCAAAGATACTCTCATGTGTATGTTGGTACAGAACATTTGATGTTAGCAATTCTTGAA
>DFBL01000055.1 GCA_002366615.1 Candidatus Dojkabacteria bacterium UBA3081 | reverse complement strand
AGTAGATGGGATGAATAAACTGGAGAAAGATGTAATTATTAATTCTGATAAAATATACAGAGGGATTGGAAAGTAATAAAATAATTATATAGCAATTATGTTAAAGAAAAGCATGTTATTAATAAAAAATTTTTCACTCTATTTAATAACATTTTTCTTAGGATTTCTAATTCCAAAAAAAAAGGCTCTCGTAATTATAAGTGCAAGCAGAGGGAAGTACTACAATGGAAATGCTAAAGCACTTTTTGAATATGCTCATCACAGCAGTAATTTAGAGGTATATTATTTTATCAGTTCAAGAGAGCTCTATTCTGAATTGAGTAGAAAAATTGATAATATAATCTTTCAATATTCACTTAGAGGATTGTGGCTATTTTTAAGAGCAAAGACTGTATGTGTAACTCATGGTCTCGCTGATTTTTTAGGATATTCCTCTTCCCCGTTTCAAAACTGGATATATTTAAGTCATGGCTCTGGAACAAAAGCATTAGGTTACTTGAAAGAGAAACTTTCCTTGCAAGAAAGAATAGAACTTTTCTTGGGTAGGAAATGGTATTACATAGTGCCTTCTGATTTTGTCAGATACATGTTTTCTGCAAGGTATCATGTTAAACCCAAAAGAGTTGTGATTACAGGTATGCCAAGGACGGATTGTCTCTATGGGAAGAAGGATAAAATATCTAAAAGGAAAGCAATTAATATCCTATATGCCCCGACTTATAGGAAAGATAAAATTACTAAAATATTTCCATTCTCTGATTTTAATGTAAAAAAGTTTATTTCTTTACTTGAAGATTTGAATATTAATATTCAAATAAGATTTCACCCTAATAATTATCGTGAGTCTAAAGAAGAGATTAATAAACTAATAAAATTTTCTAATAGGATTATTGATGCAAGCCAGGATATTATTCCAGAAGTACAAGAGCTTCTTCCAAAATCTGATGTATTAATAACGGATTTCTCTTCGATAAGTCGAGACTATCTTTTTCTCGATAGGCCAATGATATTCATTATGAATGGTTTGGAAAAGATAAGAGAGGCTTCAACTCTTCTTCGTAAAGAATTTCTTTTTTGTGGTTATAAAATTAGTTCCTATAAGGAATTTGAAGATACGTTAAAGGAGATTGTAGAAGGTGGGGATCCTTTCTCGACAACCAGAAAGTTTGTCAGAGATTTCTCATATAATTATTATGATGATAAATCTTCAGAAAGGGTTGTCAAATTTATTAAGGAAATTGCATGAAAAAAGCTATTGAGATATTAAAAAAGAATAGAAAACTGTTAACCAACTTATTAACTGTGTTGGTTTTAGTTTTGATGGGCATTTACCTTTATAGGAATAGGGAGGTTTTTTCTCTCTTAAAAAATTTAAGAATAGACTATTTGCTTTATATAGTGATTGCAAGGGTTATTGTAGTATTTATTAATGCTTTTGTGAACAAAGAGGTAATTGAAATACTTGGTAAGAAAATAAAATTTAAAGAATCACTACTTCTTCAATATTCAAACAATTTTTTGAATAAGATAATGTCTCAGGGCGGTTCTGTCTTTAGAGGGGTTGTGCTGAAGAAGCATTATAACCTTCCCTATACAAAATTTGTTTCTACTATTGCTGGTCTATATATTATTAATTTTTTGAGTTACTCGATAATAGGTTTAATATCTCTGATATACATATTTATTGTATATCAAAAGTCAAACTATCTAATTTCATTCTTTTTCCTAGTCCTTTTAATTTTTACGGGTATTTTAATAATTTGGAATCCAAGGTTAAGGAATAAAAAGAAGAATAGGATAATCAGATTAATTAATAGTGTATTAGAAGGATGGAATAAGATTAAAAGGGAGAGAGAGAAGATTATTATTTTTCTTATTGCTGCTATTCTTTCGCTTGGATTAAGTGCATTTAAGACTATAGTAGTTTTTAAGACTCTTGGAGAGAATCTTGGTATTTTTCAATCCTTATATATGTCCTGTATAACTATTATGACAACATTTATTAACATAACTCCTGATGGGATAGGAATGAAGGAAGGTATTTTTATGTTTTCTTCTGAAATTATTGGCCTAGAGCCTGATGTTATTCTCCTTGGTTCTTTGATGACTAGAGGTATCTATCTGATGCAGTCTTTAATCTTAGGGGGAATTTCATATTTCATCTTAATGCGAAATCTAAATCAAAAGGTTCAGAAGAAGAGGGGGAATACAAAGCATATCGAAGAGGAAAGTCCAATATACATAATTCTTGGTACTCGAGCACAATTTATTAAAATGGCTCCTGTAATGTGTGAGATGAAGAGAAGAGCTATTGACTATTCCCTTATCTATACAGTTCAGCATAAAGAGAATATACAAGAAATTTTGGATACATATGACTTAAGAAAACCGGACGTAGTCATTTATAAAGGCGAAGAATCTAACACATTTGCGAGGGGGATGCGTTGGGCCATAGATATGTTTTTGAAATCTATTTTTAAAGCAAAGGTATTTATGCCTAAAAAAGGTATTGTCTTAACTCATGGAGACACCTTTACAGCTTGGCTTGGAGCTTTAATGGGTCGTATGGCAGGATGTAAAGTTGCTCATGTAGAATCTGGTTTGAGATCTTTTAATATACTTAGACCTTTCCCAGAGGAGATATCTAGATTAATAACATTCACTTTATCGAATATTTATTTTTGTGCTGATGATTGGGCGATTAGTAATCTTAAAGGCTTTAAAGGAGAGAAAATTGATATAGGAGCAAATACTATGTTAGATGGAGTTAAATATGCGATAGGAAGCGGAAAGGAGTCAAAGTTTAATTTCCAAGAAAACAAATATGCTTTAGTATCTATTCATAGGTATGAAAATATCTTTAAAAGTAGGTTCACCGAAGAAATTCTTCCATATTTAAAGAAGATTTCAGAAAAAATAAAATTAGTTATTACTCTACATCCTACAACTAGAGAAAGACTTAAAGAGCTAAACCTTTATGATTCTCTAGATAAGAATCCAAGAATAATTCTGCATGACAGATTTGATTTTATTGATTGGATTAATGTTTGTAATAAAGCAGAGTTTGTAATATCGGATGGAGGAAGCAATCAGGAAGAATTAAGTTATCTAGGAATTCCGACAATACTTTTTAGAGAAGAAACAGAGAGAAAAGAGGGTTTAGGAGAAAATATTATTTTATCGAAATTTGATAAACGAGTTATTATGGATTTTGTTGATAATTATAAAAAATATAGAAGAAAACCACTTTTTGAGAAGATTAGCCCTAGTAAAAGAATTGTTGACTATTTAAGTTAAAAAAAACTATCATGAAAAGAAAAGAAAGGGTGGGATATACAACTGGAGTATTTGATATGTTTCATATTGGGCATTTAAATATTATTCGAAAGTCAAAGGGCGAATGTGACAAACTAATAGTTGGTGTTTGTACAGATAGATTAGTAAGGGAACTTAAGGATAAAGATCCAATTATCCCTTTTGAGGAAAGAGCCGAAATTGTTAGAAATATTAAGTATGTTGATGAAATTGTACCTCAAGATAAGAGAGATGAAATAGCTGATTTTCACAAGTATCATTTTAATGTCATTATTAAGGGAGATTCATGGAAAGGAACAGAGAGATGGAATAACTTAGAGGAAGAGTTTAAAAAATTAGGAGTGGAGGTTAAGTACTTCCCTTACACAAAACATATTAGCTCAACAAAACTTAGAGAAAAAATTAAACCTAAGGTATAAAAGAAAGCAAAATGATTATTTCTCACAAGTATAAATTTATTTTCGTTAAGACAGCAAAAACAGCTGGTACAAGTATTGAAGTATTTTTAGACGAATATTGCGGAGATGATGACATATTAACTCCGTTTGCATTCCCTGAACCTGGACATAGGCCTAGAAATTATAGAGGATTTTTCAATCCAATTTCTGCTATCAAGGATGATATCCAGTCTGGTATGTTTTCTTTAAAAAATACTAAAGATATTTTGGTTGATTTCTTTCAATTAAAAAAATTCCATCATCATATTCCAGCAAGGGTTATTAAGGGAAGAATTCCTGAAGAGATATGGAAGGGTTATTATAAATTTACAGTTGTAAGAAACCCTTGGGAGAAAATTATATCGGGATGGTTCTATTACAAGAAGCATTACAAAGAGAATTGTCCTTTGGATGAGTATCTGTCATTCTGTGAAAAGAGAATAAGTAAGAATGTAAGGGGGACAGGTATTTGTCCATACAATATTTTTAATTATACCGATCCTAAGACAGGGGAGATTTTAGTTGATGAAATAATTAGATATGAGAATCTGAATGATGAATTTATCCAAATACTTGAAGAAATTGGTATAAATTCAAAAAAAGGATTGAGTGTACATGCTAAAAAGGGCTATAGAAAGAAAGATTATAAGGATTTTTATTCAAAAGAGCAAAAGGAATATGTTGCAACATTATTTAAGAAAGAGATAGAATTACTCGGATATTCTTTTAGTTAATAAGAAGTTAATCAACTATATTTATAAATTATTTATTCTAAAAGATGAGAGATCTAGCGATAAAAATAAGAGGATATTTTTTTAAGATATATTTACATATCCTTGGGGTTGGGAAAATAGGTCATAGCTTAAGAATTCGTAAATCACCAATTATTACGATACGAAGAGGGGGGAGAATCATACTTGGAAATAATGTTCTATTAAATTCAAAGAATCGAGGCTATCATGTAAGTATGTACTCTCCAATGAAATTTGTAGCTCTTGATAATGGGATTATAGAAATTGGGGATAATAGTCGTATCCATGGTACTTCGATACATTCAAGAAAAAGTGTTTTAATTGGTAAAAATTGTTTAATTGCAGCCAATACATTAATAATGGACTCAAATTCTCATGAGTTATCTTTTGATAATCCAGAGGATAGGCTTATTAAAAAAGATTTGCCTAGGGAGGTTGTAATAGGGGATAATGTCTGGATTGGTGCAAATGTCATAATTTTGCCTGGAGTACATATAGGGGAAGGTTCGGTAGTGGGAGCAGGAAGTGTTGTAACAAAAGATATCCCGAGGAAATCAATGGGAGTTGGTAATCCGTTTAAGGTAATTAAAGGAGTATAAACTTATTTGTTTAGTATATTTTTATGAACAAAAAGATTGGCTTGCCATTTAAAACAAATATTTTTACAGTAATTCCCATCTTTTTATTAATCCTTGTTAATCTTCTCATTGCTTTTAATGTAAAAAGTTCTTTTTATGTATATCTTGTTGTCGTTGGATTAATTTTAGGTTTTTATGTTTTAAGGAGAACTAAATTTTTTAGTCTATGGATAATTAGTGTAACCTCTATCTTTTGGGGCTCGGCATTATTAGTTACCATATCTGGTATCTTGGCAGTATTTTCAATTCCGATTAGAGGGTGGGTTTTATATATTCCTTCTCTTGTTTTAATACCTCTTCTTATAAAGTATCCAATAGATATAAAAGGTTTAGAAATAAAACCAAAAAGGGATGGATGGATTATGTTACTTTTTTCTTTGATATCTATTATTTCACACGTTTTCTCTGTTAAAGATTTTATAGCTCCTCTTCTACATGATCCAATATCTCATGCAACCTGGGCGAAGCAAATATACGATACTGGACAAATAAACTATTTTTACTCCCCCGGTCTTCATATATTAGCTGCATTAGGAAAGATGGTGGATGGTGATTACATTTCTAGATATATACTAATTGTTACGAATCTCTTTAATGCTTTGATTTTTATCCCTGCATATCTATTTATTAAAAGCTATTTTAAGGATAGAAAGTTCGCTTTGTTAACAGCTGTACTTTTTTTGATTGCAAAATACCCATCTGCATTT
>DFBL01000052.1:2421-9761 GCA_002366615.1 Candidatus Dojkabacteria bacterium UBA3081 | reverse complement strand
TGGGTGTACAGGGGCTCGAACCCTGAACCTAACGGTTAAGAGCCGTTTGCTCTACCAGTTGAGCTATACACCCAAAAACAACAGAATAATACCAGTAGAATACATATTTTTCAATACATTACTCCTTTTTTAACCTCGATACTATAATATCATTAATAATCCACCGCTCATCTTTCTCTACTAATATCTCACTATCACCCTCTATCTGTTCAATCTTGTAACTAGGCTCTAATATCTCTAGATAGTATCTACCCTTGTTTGCAAGAATCCTATACCTACCCCTACTATCTGTAACCCTTTTAATAACCACCTTATCAAACTCGGCCTCTCTTAAACTTACAGAAACCCCCTCTACTGGATTGCCCTCTATATCTGTAACTACACCAAACCTCTCTCTCTTATCAAATATATTTCTTACTATGAAACCAAACGATGGAATATACAGTATCAAAACTAGCCTTGTTAACCAGTAAGGATTCTTAGAGTAAAGATATATAGCAAATACCAACCCTATTACAAACAACAATATATTTAAAATATTAAAAAGTGTTTTAAATCTACCCCAAATAATCTCTCTCCATACCCTTAACTTTGATGCCTCAACTGGGTCTAGAGGAATTGAAAAATTTAAGGTAGTATCATCCGATATTTCAAACTCTTCTCCATGATATACATTAGTAAGAGGAAAATCCTCCTTACCAAACACTATTGTAGAAGGGAATGTATATTCTCCAGCCCTAACCTCTATCTTGTACTTACCAGGATCTAATCTCGCAGAAAAATATCCCTTTCCATTTGTAACATCAGACCACACCATACGCCCCTGTGTATTGTAAACCCTCACTACAGCCTGAGATATTGGATCTTTTGTAAGGGAATCATATACATAACCTAAAGGTTTAGACCCTCCTCTAAACCCAAGCCATGATAGAAGATTAAATATGAATTGAAGTAAGAAATATGGCAGATTAAGTAGGGTACCTATCGTAATGAGTAAAGCAGTAGAAACTGTAACCACACTCGTAGCAGTAGTGATAGTTTCTAAACTATCGGGATCTAACTGTCCAATGGTGTCATCTAAAGCCTCATTAATATCATCTATTGTCTTTTCTATTCTATCCACTATCGGAGGCCTTTCAGGCTCCTCTTGCTCCCCCATTGGAATGGGTAATGTAATATTACAATTTCTAGTTACATTTCCTGCAGCATCAACTGCCTCTACACAAAAGTTATATGATTGTCTTAAATACGTTCCTGATATCCTTTCTAAGTCTCTTAATTCCAAAGATACTATTAAAAGATCCCCCTCCATTTCATAATCATCTACACATGAGTATGTATTACCCTCAGAATCTACACAAAGGAATGTAACATCCTCAAGTTGGAGGTTATCCGTTACCTTAAAAATCATCCCAACAGTATCATCGGGATTCCATGCAGTAGTGGTATTCTCCCCAACACCCCCTATCTCTACTATCTCAACAACTGGAGGTTGAGCATCCTGAACACTGTAAACACTACTTGACCAATCACTAACACCTCCGTAAGAATTTCTAGCTTTTACTCTGTAGAAATACATCTTCTCATTTTCCAAAGAGGTAAACTGATGTGATGGATTACTACTCCAACCAGAGCCCCCTATTACTGTTCCAAAATTTGGGTCCTCACTTACCTCAACATAGTATTCATACCCTGTACCTAGATTGTTCCATAACAAGGTATTTGTAGTACCCTTTGTATAGTAAGGCTCAGGTAAAAGAGTAGGAACTGGAACTGGAACAATATACAAAGTTTTACAATTTGCGATATTAATATCATACCCAAATGTAATATCCTTAGCACAAACAGTATATGTGCCAGGGACCATAGAATATACCGTACCCGTAGTCCTTCCACCTCCATCCGTACCATTAATCGGTTGTGTAATCACCAACTCAGGAGATATTATTATAACTGTTCTACCAGGAATCCCCTCACCTTGGGGTGAAAGTACTCTAATCGTTACAGTACTAGGTTGATAGATTTCTACAGTAACAGGATTTAATGAAAGAGTAGAATATATATCTACAGTTATTCTCCCAGACACAGTAACTACCTGAGTTTGTTCTGGTAAATCTATAGCTAAAACCAATGATATTGGTAACAAAATAAGTGCTAGAATTGTTACTAAGGCAGTTTTTATTTTCATTCTTTAAATCTCCTCAATTACCCTCTTAATATACATATCCAATGCTTGTGTAAATGATTCATCTGTATATACATTATCCTTAAGTTTGTAGCCCTTTCCTGCTTTACTGTAGCAGTTTTTACAAAGAAGAGCAAAAGAGGAAAGGTCAATATATTTTAAGTCATCTTTAGACCCACATATAGTACAAACCGAAAAATCTGCTAAAAAGCCCATCTCTTTTAGAAATATTGTTCTAAACCTATTTACACTCACAATATCAAAATTTCTCTTAGATATACTAACTAACATATTAAATACTTTCTCATTAGGATCATACTCTTGAAGTATCCTGTTTAACATACCCAACACCCTAGCTATTTCATCTATTCTCTTTTTTAATATCTGAGTATCTGGAGCATATACCAACTCTGATTCAGTTAATATTGGTAATCCTTTCCCTTCATAGAAAGATATATTGCATGTATTTAAGGTTTGCATATTACCCCTGTTTTTACTATTAATCTTTCTAATACTTTTTGCAAAGAGTGGGAACTTTCCTAGGTATTTACCAAATACCGTTAACACCTTATCAGCTTCTGAATAGTTTACAGATTTTAATACAAACACAGTGTCCTTAGACATTAAATTTCTTTCCCTCTAATATATCTTCAACATATCTGTGTAATTTGTACTTGAATATCTCTACTGCGAAATTAGCAGCATGTTTTTTACAGCTATCTACTTTAAATTCTTTCTCATTAAATTTCTTTACTATTTTTGATAGCTCTTTGTATTCATATTTATCAAAAAATATTCCAGTTTTAGGATTAATATCAGAGATGGTCTCTGTTACTCCCCCATCCCTGTATGCTATTACAGGAGTACCGGCAGCATTAGCTTCTACGGGAACAATACCAAAATCTTCACCTTTAACTGGAAAGATTAAAGCCTTAGCCTTACCTAAAAGCCTAATCTTTTCCTCATCAGAAACAAAACCCAAGAAATTTACATAACCCCTTGCATTAAGCTCTTTAACTAAATCCTTCATCCTATCTAAATCNNCTCTACACCTTTGTATCTCTCTACTCTTCCCAAATACAGAAACCAATTTTCTTTTTCTACATTCTTTGTTGCCTTCCCAATATCTTCTACTTCAACAGGTGGATATATTACATCACAATCAATATCATAGTATTTTTTAACTCTAGCTTTAACTGTATTTGATATTGCAGCAATACTATCAATTTTTCTAGCAGCATTCCTATCCCATTTCTTCCAGATATTTTCTAAGAAGGAATCTGTAAAGAGGGAGTATATTTTAAAAAGAAACCTATTTAGTCCCTTTAGTTGTTTGTCCCTTGTTAATGTCCTACTATCTTTTTGCCACAAGAACTTAGGAGGAGACATACATATGTTTACATGGGGAATATTACCACTTACATACTTCCCAAACCCTATCGATATGGACACTATTCCATCAAAATTTTTAAAACGAAAGAGTCTGTATGCTAATGGTTGGAATAGCTGATATGGATATTTTAGTTTTAATTTCCATGGTAAATACTGCATGAAAGAGGTCTTTATTTTTACCTTTGGGAAATTCTTTTTAACAAAATCTTTATCACAGTATGCAGTAAAGAGGGTACTATTTGGAAAAGTTTCTAATATGTAACTTAGGTGCTTTTCAGCACCTCCATATTTGTAAAGCGGGTCAGATACTACTGCAATGTTGTAATGTTGTTCTCTATTCATTATTTCTAGATACCCGCATTATATCTCTTCTTAGAGAATAGTTTAAGTGTTTGCAAATATGTTAATAGGAAGAGTTATAACTCTGGAAGACCCTCGTCTCCAAAATCATCCATGGAAAAATCATCATCCTCTTTGTCCAATTCAGCAACAATGTCATCCATATCTGAGAGATCTACAGAGTCTGAAGAAGTAGATTTAGAATCAGAATCTCCATCATCAGGAAAAATATCACCTAGGGTATTAATATCCTCAACTGAGTTTACATCATCTATATCATCTATGTGATCCTCTTCTGTGAGTATGATAACGTTAGATTCTTCTTTATTTATTTTTTTCTCTACAACATTATCCTTAGACAAGTTTCCATCTGCTAATCTGTCCTCAATCTTTTTTACAAATTCATCTGCTTCTTCTCCAAATTTCTCTACTACATCAATAACTCTCATTGCATTACCACAATCAGGACAAAACTGTATGTAGTCTACTTCTTGTCCGCAGTTTTGACAGGAGAAGAATACAACATGAACACTGTTAGTTTGGGGAAGCACTTTTTTTGTTTCGTCTTGTTTAGCCATAGTATTTAATAATTACAGTATTCTAGGATATTACAATTTGAGGATATAGGTCAATGAACCTATAAGAAATACTATTTTTACCCATACTTCGGATAACAACACTTCTTGTATTTCTTTCCACTCCCACAAGGACATGGATCATTTCTTCCTACCTTCTTTCCTTTCCTTACTGTCTGTTGCTTAGATACCTTCCCAGGCCTATTATCTGTCAAACTCTTTACTTCCTGTTTCTTAGTTTGTACTGGAGCTCTTAATTGATCTTCTCTTCTTACTACTCTTACCTTAAAGAATCTATTAACTACATTCTCATCAATATTTTTAAGCATATCCTCAAACAATCGAAACCCTTCATTCTTGTACTCTACTAAAGGATCTCTTTGTGCTAAATTCCTCAAAGATATGCCCTCTCTTAAGTCCTGCATATTATCCAGATGCTCCATCCAATACCTATCTATACTTTGCAGTATTAAAACCTTAGAAAGCTCTTTCATTGGTAATCTACCAATACCATATATATGTTCAATGAAGGATATTAATGTTAATTTCTTTAATTCCTTTGTTCTTTCTACAACACTCTTCTCATCTAAGCTTCTAAAGAATTCAATACTGTTTTTAAATTTCAATCTCTTTACACCCTTTTCAAATATCTCTTCGGTTATTAAATTCTTAATTTGGATATACAGATTTCTCTCTTCTACATTATCAATTTCCATATCACCCTGTAATTGGCTACTAACTAAGAAATCAATATGATCTAGTAGTTTCTTTAATATTGAAATATCTAAAGGAGTAAGTTTAAACTTTAAATCATCCAAAAGGGATATATCCCAAGACTCTTCATTTGTTACTCCGAAACCATCTAATTTGTCTTGTAAAGTTTCTATATCTAACTCTTTTACATACTTAACATCCTTTTCTAAATCTACTTCTAGATTCTCTGTCTCTTGGTTGGATATTTCTAGTATCTCTGTTCTAAGTCCATATATGATGTTTCTTTGTTGATTGAGTACATCATCATATTCAACTAATCTTTTACGAATATCATAGTTATGAGATTCTACTCTCTTTTGTGCATTCTCTATTGTTCTTCCAAGTATTCCTAATGATATCGGCATATCATCATCCATTCCTACCTGAGACATAATCATCTGCATTTTGTCTCCTCCAAATAGTCTCATTAATTCATCTTCAAAGGATACAAAGAATCCTGAGGAACCAGGGTCTCCCTGTCTTCCTGCTCTACCTCTTAGCTGGTTATCTATTCTTCTAGACTCATGTCTTTCAGAACCAATTATGTAAAGTCCTCCTAGTTCGATTACTCCATCTCCAAGTGCAATATCTGTTCCTCTTCCTGCCATGTTCGTGGCTATGGTTACAGCACCCTTCTGGCCCGCCTGAGACACTATCTTAGCCTCCCTCTCATGATATTTGGCATTGAGTACCTCATGCGTAACTCCTTGCTTAGAAAGCATGTCAGAGAGTACCTCTGATTTCTCTACAGATGTAGTACCTACTAATACAGGTTGACCTTTCTCATTGTGCTTTTTAATATCCTCCACTATCGCTTTAAACTTACCCCCTTGGGTTCTGTAAACTACATCATTGTGATCTTTTCTAACTACTGGCTTGTTAGTTGGTACAACGATTGTATCTAGAGCATATATCGATGCAAACTCCTCTGCTTCTGTTAAAGCAGTACCTGTCATACCTGAAAGATATGAATACAACCTAAAGTAGTTTTGTAGAGTAATGGTAGCCATAGTTCTACTCTCTCTTTTAACCTCTACTCCCTCTTTAGCTTCAATAGCTTGGTGTAATCCTTCACTGTATCTTCTTCCAGGCATAGCTCTTCCAGTAAACTCATCAACTATGAGTACCTCTCCATCTCTTAGCATATATTCATCATCTCTTTGGTAAAGCTCTTTTGCTTTCAGCGCGTTATCTAAATGATATGTAAGCTGTGGATCTTCATATATATTTTTTACTTTCAAGATCTTTTCTACCCTATCTGTCCCTTCATCCGTCAGAGATACAGAATTAGATTTCTCATCAACAGCATAATCTTTCTCTGGTTGAAGTGAGTTAACTAGGTTGGCAAAGTCTCTGTACATTTCATTTGAAGCTTGTGCACTAGTGGAAATGATAAGGGGGGTTCTTGCTTCATCAATTAGGATGGAGTCTGCCTCATCTACGATAGCAAAGTATCTAGAACCTTGTACTCTATCTTCCAATTTAGTAACCATATTGTCCCTTAGGTAATCAAAACCGTATTCATTGTTAGTTCCATATACCACATCACACTCATATGCCTCTTTTTTAGTACATTCAATTAAGTTTACACCACTCATATGATCATATTTAAGTCTTCCTTCCTTTTGAGCTTTGATATCTCTTTCCTTGATTAACTCCTTAGCTCCGTCCCCCTTAAGCTTTATCGCTTCCTTATCAGATATGTATCTGTACTGTACACCTGAATTAATTGCAGAGGTTGTCATACCTAAACTGTTTAGAATATGTCCTGTCCATTCTGCATCTCTTTTTGCTAGGTAGTCATTTACTGTAACTAAGTGTGCTCCTCTTCCTGTCAATGCATACAGATACAGTGGTAGATTAGCTGCTAGTGTTTTTCCCTCCCCAGTGAATAGCTCTGCTACTTTGTTATCAAAGAGTACATACCCAGCCATTACCTGTACATCGAAGTGTCTGTGATTAGCAACTCTGTTAGATGCTTCTCTAATTACTGCGAATGCTTCGGGTAATATTTCTACCAACTTACTTTTCTCCTCTTCCAAGATCCTTGTAAGTTCTACCTCATTGTATCTATTAAAATCTTTTCTACATTTATC
>DFBL01000052.1:1074-2382 GCA_002366615.1 Candidatus Dojkabacteria bacterium UBA3081 | reverse complement strand
TATCCTTTTCTAAGGCATTTACCTGTTCTACTATCAGTTGAATTTTCTTTAGTTGTTTTTCGTTGGAATCGAATAGTCCTTGTAATATTTTTAGCATGGCCTTTGATTATATCAATATTTGAGTTAACTACAAATATATTTAAATATTTTTTCATATATATTTACTAAAATGGAAGTATGTTTCCTTTGGTATTACTCTCTCCCATATTAGCCTTAAATCCTGTTTGGACTAGTAAAGAGATATATATTACTTGGTCATACAAAGGCCCAGGTTATGAATATGTGGTAGAGGTGTATACAGACAAGGATTACTCCCAGCTATATATGGAAACTTCCCCTATGACACACTCTTCTACATTTATTACCTTCTATGAAACTGATTTGTACTTTGCAAGAACTCGTTACTACAATGAAGCTACTGGAGATTTCGGATATATGTACTGGGGACAATTCTACATTAATTTAGAATATGGTATTTACAGTGAAGATATTGTAGAGCTTCCTCCCCCAGAGGAAGAACAAGAGCCAGAAGTAACAGGGCCAGAAATTGAAGAGGAGCCGAAGTTACCCGAGGTAATACAGGTGGATGTTGAAGAAAAAGAGATAGAGAAAAAGGGGTATGTTTTACCAGAGGATGTGGATATGAGGGAGGAGATTGTAGTAAAGAAGGAAAATATTTTAGGAGTTAAGGACGAAAAGCCTAAAGAGGTTTGTGATATCTTCATATTTAGAGAGAAAGGAAAAACAGATGCCTCTTTTACCTGTGATTTGGGTGTAGAGGTAACGGGGGTTGAATATATTGATTGGGGAGAGTATTTAAGTTTAGAGGTTAAGGGTAAGTATTTTGATGAGATAGAGGGTAATGTAAGGATATATGATGTGAAGGAGTTTTCAGTATTGGACCCAAGTACCTGGTTTGGATACAAGAAAGTTTTAACTGATACCTACAAAGGTACTCTTCATTTAAGATATGTTGGATATATTCAGGTGGATGGGGTTGAGCAACCAAATTCAACATGGGGTTTTGGGGATACAACTTTTTTTGTTAGAAATATATATTCCAAGGATATATCAAGAAGAGATGTAAACTTGAGGTTAGAGGTTTCCTCATATGTAAAGGGTAAGGAGTGGATAGATTTTTTAAGTTTTGTTAGTAAGTTTGTAAGAGTAAACAAACCTCAAAAGGTTCAATCTAACAAACCTTTCTCATTTCCTTTTGAGAAATATATTGGTGTTACACAGTGGCATGGGTGTACAGCTTACCAGTGTCCACACAAGGGTATTGATTTTGGAGCATACAAAAATAGA
>DFBL01000052.1:0-1010 GCA_002366615.1 Candidatus Dojkabacteria bacterium UBA3081 | reverse complement strand
CAGTGTAAAGGTCGGAGATACAGTAAAGAAGGGTTCTATCATTGGTGTGAGTGGAAACAGTGGTAAGTGGAATTGTCAGAGATTAGGATATCATCTTCATTTCGAAACAAGAAAGAATAGATATTCATCTTCACATGTTAATCCTGTTGAGTATATTAATGCTGATTGGAGTAAGATTCCTACTTTAGGATATACAACATATCGAGGTAGGCTTACTGGTGATAATCCTCATCCTAATTATTAATCCATCCATATGTTTGAAAAGATATTTACCTGGTTTTTAAGTATACTTTCTCTTCTTTTTCCCAAAGCAGAGTGTATATATATTAAAGAGCATATGATTGATATTGGGTTAGTGCCTGTAAATATATATTGGATAGATGATATTAATGTATTACTTTCTTCATATGGTCAGACCTTTATTTACAATACAATTACTAGGGGAAGAAATGAAATTGAGACCTGTGAGAGGTGTATCTATGGATTTGATCAGGGGTTAGTATATTGTAAATATGAGCATCGTGTCATTTCTAGTACAAAAGAGTTTAGTACAACTATCTATGTTTATGATAGTAGGGCTAAACTGTTGTATGAAAAGAATCTTTTCCCAACAGTGCTTCCATATGAGTGTACAAAGAGATATATTTCCCTTCGTCCTGCATACTCTTTTTTAGAACAAAAAGATTATGTATTGGATATATCTAAGGATTCTTTTAAAGAAGTATCTGTAGAGAGTAAGCAAACGATTTTTAATGGAGTTGCGAAAAAAGACACTGTTCTATCAGAAAGAGAAGATTTAGAAAGGCTTATTGTATTAGATGAATATAACAGAATATGGGTATATGTCAGAGAGTAACTATCTCTTGAGGCCTAATTTCTCAAACCTATCTATCGAGTCTTTAGTTCTATTTATTTTTTGTCCGGTGTACTTTGGTAGAGTAAATGTAAATACACTACCCTTTCCTAGTTCACTATTAACATGCATCTGTCCTCCCATTAGTTTGACTAAG
>DFBL01000030.1 GCA_002366615.1 Candidatus Dojkabacteria bacterium UBA3081 | reverse complement strand
CTCATTCCACTTTTTATAGAGTTGCTTACTCCCCTGCTTGAGATATATGATGATATTGGTCCCCAATGTACTCCATATTTATCAACCCAGCTTGTAGCAGGATTTAATCCAACACCGAGAGAATCTCTAATTCCTGATTCAGAGCTAGATATACCTTTGTATGCTAGTACCATTCTTGTTGCAGCAAGATTACAGGTAAAGGATTCCCCTTGATAGTACAATGGCACATTAAGTAAAAATGTCTGATATTTTGTTGTAAAGGAGATATACAGGTTTTTAGTTGAATCAAGTCCATACAAAGCGTTAATACCAGTTTTTAAAGTAACAGTATACTTTGTTCCATGTGCCAAACTATTAGCAAATGAGTAATACATTGTATTTCCATTCCAAGAGAAGGAGCCAGAGACATTTGGAGAAATTGAAAATCTTTCTTGTACAGATGTTTTGTCTACGGGTTGATTGAAAGTTAAACCGATACTCTTAGTTGTATTTGAGATATTTGTTGAATAGTTTCGAGGAGATGAGTAAAGCAAAGAGACAGAACCGGGTGTCTGAAATTTTAAAATAATATCCTTTTCAATATATCCATCATAGATATTTTCAATACCTGCACTTAGGGTAGCTGTGTACTCTGTGTCCTTTTCAAATGTAGTAGTAGGTTTGAAGATTAATTGAGTTTCATCATCAGAAAGAGACAGTATTCCTTCTACTTCTGGTTGTATACTAAATTTCCCCTCCAAGGACTCTTCTTTAATTGCTTTATCAAAGGATACAATTAGTGGTTCACTGTTGGAGATAAATCCCTCGCTTCTATTAAAACTTTTTACACCTGGAGCAGGGGCGGTTGTAAAGGATATTTCTTCTACTAACTCTTCTGATTCTGTTGAGATTTTTTTGAGAGTAACGGGGTTATACCTTATGACGCTCATATATATCTGTAATTTATATTCAGTTCCCTGTTTTAGTTTTAAAGGTCGAATAACTACACTCTCTGTTGAATTCCTTTCAATATCATATTCTGTCTCTGGGGTGAATATGACATCCCATTGTATAAATTTCTGATCTTTTGTATCTAAATCTAGGGTAATTGGCTCCGTTATACTTACATTTTGTATATCACTACCTAGAACTACCTGTTCTACCTCTGGGGTTTTCGGGGTAAAAAACTCTTGACTGTTTTCATGTTTTAGAGCCAAGGGAAATATCCTTTGTATCCCTGTTGTATAGATTACTATCTTTTGATTGGGTAAGAATGATTCTAGTGGAATAATTTTTACACTCTCGACTAAGGAGTTAATATTTAAAAAGTAATCATATTCAATAGCTATCTTTGTTTCAGGAGATATATTTATTTTTAAATCGGATTTCTTTAAAGGGGAGGTGAACAGTAAAGTTATCTCTTGGCTATCCTCTAATCTCTCAGAATTTGAATTAGTCTTAACTGAGATATGCGGGACTGAGAAAAGTGAGATTATTAAAATAGCGAGAAAAAGGAGAGAGTAGAGAGATATTTCAGAGATATATACAATTTTTTCTATTTTTTTCTTTTTAAGTGTTCTTAATATATTTTTGGAAAAGGATGTTAGGGAGAAAATTGCTGTCGGAAGCAGTATATATATTATGTTGTCTGAGAATATCTTTTTTAGGAAATCTTGTAGGAAAAAATATGATAATACAGATAGAGAAAGAAAGAATACCCCTAAAATTAGAGGAAGTGAAAACTGAAATTTCCTTTTTACGCTTTTCTTAAGTTTTTTCCTTTTTAAAAAAATTAGAGTTGAGAGAGTAACAAAGAGGAGGAAACAAAAAAGAAGATATATACGGGTGGTATAACCTGGAAGATAACTACTAATTCTAGTAATCCAATTTTCAAATTGCATACTACAGTTTTACATTATATTCATATACTTTATCAAGGGTGAGAAATATTACAGGACCTTTATCATTGTTGTAAGAATATGTATATACATATTTTAAGACTTCTTGTATCTTGGGTCCCTCTTTATCAAACCAGTGTGGATGGGAAAGGAAAGTTACTACTGTATCTACATTTTGTATTCCTCTATCGTAATTACTTTTAAAATTAGAAACTAATTGTTCAGAGGTGTATGCCCATGAATCCCCTCCGTTATTAGGATATTCCCATATATTAATATTTGGATTGTTGGATGTATTTTGATTCCTACTGTTCATCTGGTAAGGCTGAGTTGTTGTAGATAGGTTCCAAGGTCCTTCTAGTAGATTTCTTCCATGTATGTAGTATGTTCTACCTGAGGATTCTATTTGGAAATCTAAATCATTGAGCACATTAATATTTTCTTCGTCTATGAACCACCCTCCTGCTCTATACATTGTAGGTCTTTCTATACCATTTTTTTCGAATTGGTTTATAGACCAAAGAATAATTTCTTTGAAATCTTCATAACTGTAATTACTGTTTGGAGTGTCATGCCCATTTCCCATAGGGCTACCCCATGCTGGGTTATTGTTTACCTTAACCCCACTTGCTTTTACTAGACTATCATACATATGTAAATGTAACCCTATACTATCCTCTGTTCTATTTTTTACCCAATTTGTTAAGTAGGTAGCTCTATTAGAAGAAAGATAGATATATATGTATGGATTGAAGAAATGAGTCATTGGAATATCGTACTGCTCTGATATCTTAACCATTTCTTGCAGATATTGTTCTTTTACATCGAATCCCTCCCAGTCTATAGTCCATGTAACATATACAGGGTTTGATACTTTGAAAGAGAAAGATTTCGAAAGTTTGTTTTCACAAATAGTGCAGTCAACTAACAATTTATATTCCCCACTCTCAAGGTTATCTATTGGGATATTAATTTTCCATTTACCATCTTCAAAGAGAGCCTCATTTTGGGAATCATTTAGAGAGTATTTAACAGAGACACTTTCTTTGGGTAGTTCAAGTTGGATATTAATATAGTTGTTTTCAACATATGGAGATTTCACATACCACTCTCTTAAGGATGGGAGGTTTAGTAGTTGCTCTTTTGCACTCTCTTCAAGAATGCTACATACCTGAGTTTCTTCCCCCTTTATCTCTTCTACTCCATTTATAGGGGTGTTAATCTCTGTTGAGGTATTTTTGTTTGTTAAAAATACTGATGTAGATACTAAAGATAGTAGTAACACGATCAGTATTCCTAGTTTCTTGTTCATATATAATTATACCATTTTACGGTAAAAAACTATGGGATACGCAGTTAGAAATCCTAAGATTATAATGTTAACCAATATACTTACAAATTCATTCCCAGTTGAGGGGATGAATGCCTTCGCAGTAAAAACCAAAAGAGTTGAGAGAGCAAATTGTTCTAGTGGGTATTTACCAACGTTGGTAAACAGTTTAAATATGCTCTTAGATAGGGTTCTTTCAAACTTTCTGAATATAAGGAGGATTAAAGGGATGTATGCAAAAGAGTAAAACAGAAAGAGTACAGAGGGGGGCCATCTATACCAGTGTGATAGTTTGAAAAAGTAAAGAAGAAAGAAAAGTAAAAGAGAAATTACAAGTGTCTTAAACAAAATCCTGTTACTTTTGTATTTACTAAGGAGTATTCCAAAGGAATATATAGGTAGATATGGGATTATTGGGAATCTATGCTGATTTTGATATCCAAATATATTCTCTACTAATATTCTGATGTAATTTGGCAAAGAGTATTTTGATAGCTCTGAAGATATTAAAGAGCCTAGAAAGTAAATAGAGATAGTTAAAAAAACCAATAGGAGGGGTTTAGAGAGTAATTGTTTAATTTGTTTTGAAAATATGAGAGGAAGAAAGGAGAAGAGAATAAAGGCGATTAAAAATTCTGTAAATTCTGGAACATAATTTAGAATAATGATGTTTAGGATTTGATCTATTGTTATTCCTTCTTGAAATACAAGTGTTACAAATATTCCACACAATACATATACTATGTATATGTTAAAGATTCTTTTTAATACCTTTTTAATATTAAAATCTTTCCCCTTCTCTATCTTTAATCCATCTATATATGCAGAGCAAAAAAGAAAAGTTGAAAAACAAAGGGTAACACCCGCAGTTGTAAAGATGTCTAATATGGAATTTTTCCCTGAATACAGGAGTGCATTAACATGTGTTATAACCATGAGAAAAACAGCTGTTGCTCTAAGAAAATCTATGCTTGAGTCTCTTTTTTTCATATTAAGTTATACCATAAGGGGAAGTAAAAAAGGTGACGATGGGATTCGAACCCATGATAGTGGTTTTGCAGACCACGGCCTTAACCAACTTGGCTACGTCACCATAGATTCAAGATCCAACTATATCGCTTACATTCACTATCTCAAGTATTGAGTTATAGGATCTATTTTTAATAGAACTGCCACTAATAATAGCAATTTTATCATTTAAATCCAATTCCCCATGTGAATATACACACTCAACACTTTTTAGGACGGCCTTGTCTCTATCATCTGGGAGATCATTTATGTAAAATCCCTTGACTCCTCTTAGTAAAGAATTTTGCCTTATCCTTACTATATCATTACCAATTTCCCATATTGGAATTGTTAATCTGTGTCTTGCTAAGCTTTGGGAAGTCTTACCACTTTGAGATAGTACAATTACACCCTTAAGGTAGATAGAGTTAGCAAGATCAAATATACAGTTACATAACTCATCGGTTTCAATCGAAACCTGGGTATATCCCTGAACTCTCTGTGGTCTTAATACATCTTCTACTTTTATTGCTATCTTGTTCATAGTCTTTACTGCTTCCACTGGAAACTCTCCTGTAGAGGTCTCTGCTGAAAGCATTAAAGCATCACAGCCATCCATTACTGCATTTGCTACATCACTTACCTCTGCACGTGTTGGTCTTACACTTTTCCTCATTGATTCTAGCATTTGTGTTGCTACGATAACTGGTTTCCCTACACTCCTACATTTAAAAATAATTTGTTTTTGGATTACAGGTACGTCCTCTAAGGGTAATTCTACTCCCATATCTCCTCTTGCAACCATTACACCATCAACTAAGGGGAGAATCTGATCAAAGTTGTCTACCCCTTCTCTATCCTCTATCTTAGCTATTAGTTTAATATGTGTTTTCCCCATAAGCTTTCTTACCATAGCGATATCATGAATATCTCTAATAAAGGAGGCAGATATGAAATCAAAACCATTCTCAACAGCATACTTAATATCTAACTTATCCTTTTTACTAAGAGATGGGAATTTAAGATTAGTATTGGGAATATTAACAGTTTTTTTCGGTCGAAGTATTCCTCCCTGTACTACTTCACAAAGTATTTCTTCTCCTTTAATATCTATGACTTTTAATGATACCAGGCCATCATCTAGTAGAATATGAGCATTTCTGGAGATATCCTGATGTAGAGTTGGATATGTAATAGCTATGTGATTATTATCAAGATTTTGATTACTGTTTTCTCCCTTATCTGGTACAACAATTATTTTTTCCTTTTCAATAAGTTTTCTTTCCTCATTAAATCCTGTTACTCTAATCTTATGTCCCATTGTGTCTAGCATTATTCCAACCCTAGGAGATATCTCCCTAATATTTTGAGAGACTCTTTTTAATTCATCGAAATCTGCAAATGAGGCATTTATTCTAGCTACATCCATTCCTTGGGTAATCATATCTTTTAGGATATTTTTATCCCATGAGGCTGGTCCTATTGTTGCTACAATCTTAGTTTTACAAAAAATTTTCCCTTTAAGCATATCTACAATATACATTATGATTGACTTTGCCAACAAGGAAATCACTATCCTATATTATTTGTAGTTGCAAAATATGCTACTTAAAATGTAATATGCTAATATATTAATGTAAGATAAGCAGACATAAAAGATGAAGAAATTTTTAAAAAGACTCATCGAGTATATGCTTGTAATATACTTTGTATTGACAATATTTAAAGGTATTGTTTTTCCTCAAAGTCTTGTATATATACTTTCTACCTTTTCACTATTCGCTATTGCTGTATTTCTCTCTTCGGCTCTTTTGGTATTCTTAACAATCAAGGAGAATTTTCTTACTAAATTTGTAATGTCTTCCCTTCTCTGTTTTGGAGTCTTTTATCTAATTAAGATATTTATGCCGGGCTTTCAGATAGAGGAGTATGTATTTGAAGGTTTAGATACTGGGAGTTTAGTAATAAACAGTTTTAAAGTTACAGAAATTTTAACAATGGTTTTTGGAAGTGTAACCTACTCTTTAATAACCAGTTTACTTAGTGTCCTTGAGAAAAGTTCATAATATAGTATAATCTGACGTATGAATGAAAAATTACAAAATATTCTACTTTATGCACAAATAGGAGTATCTATTCTTGTTGTTGTATCAATCCTTTTACAAAACCGTGCAGAGGGGCTAGGAAAGATGTTTGGTGGTGGTGGAGAGGTTTTTAGAACTAAAAGAGGTTTAGAGAAATTCTTACACTATTTTACAATAGTGCTTACGATACTCTTAATTGTAATATCGCTTTTGATATATAAGTACGTTTCTTAAATCATTAAAGATGAAGGATAAAAAAGTTACAGGTGAGAAAACTGGTACACTCTCGATGCGAGAGGCCTTTACTCATTTTAAACCTGATCAAAGAGCAATAAAGGTTGGTAATAGTGAAGAGGAGAAAAAAGGTTTTAGGGATTGCTTCTGGTTGTATCCTCAAAGGATATCAACCATATTTAAAAAAACTGCACCTTTAAGTTTTATATTACTTTTTTCTATACTTGGTGTTTTTCTATCCTTTTTTTTAAGGAGTAATACCTTCGCTAACTTTATATCAGGTGAAAAGGAGGATGTTTTTGTAGAGGGGAATGTAGGAGCAATATCTTCCTTAAATCCGCTGTTTACTGCACAAAACCCTGTTGATAGCGATCTTCAAGCTTTAGTATTTGAAAAATTTATAGAGATATCGGAAGAAGGAAAGCCAATGGAAGGTATTGCAACTGATTGGGTAGTTTCTACAGATGGTAAAACATATGATTTTACAATCTCTTTAGAGCATAAATGGCAGGATGGGGAGTCTTTAACGATTGACGATATAATATATACCTTTGAAACAGCTAAACAGCTTTCTTCCAAATACAATTATGATACCATTGGTTCATCTCTGGTTGAGGTTACAATAAATAAGATATCAGAAAACAAATTAAGATTTACACTCCCAGAGGGGAATGCCACATTTTTTGAGGTAGTTTCTATATATATTGTACCTAAACATAGGTTAGAGAATATATCTTTGCAAGATTTAGCATTTGATTCTTTTTCAAGATATCCACTTGGTTCTGGTGCTTATAGGGTGTATAGGTCTGAGCCTAATGTTGTGTATTTAGAAGCGAGTGACTATTTTTGGGTTACTCCTAAAATCGATACTTTTATTTATAGATTGTATTCCGACTATGACACTTTAGAGGCAGCTTTTAGAAATGGGAGTCTAGATGCTATGGGTAGTGTGTACAGTGCAGGGATGGCTTTTATAGATGAATATCCAGGCTATGATACTTATGTGATAACTCTTGAGTCTAGGTTAAGAATGATATTCTTTAATATTAGAAAGGGAAAGCTTGAAAGCAAAGAAATCAGACAGGCTCTAAACTATTTACTTAATAGGCAGAAGCTATTAGAGAAGGCTAATATCTCAGGAGAGATTGCATATGGACCTATACCTAGTACTTCTTGGGCATACAGTGAGGATGAGGTAGTTAAATATGAGTATAGTCCTGACAAGGCGAAAGAGATATTTAAAAATTTAGGTTACACTCTAAATGAATCATCAGGATTTTATGAAACAGAGGATAGGAAAATACTTAGTTTTTCTTTTTCATATTATGACAACCAATTTAACAGTGAAATAGCTAATGTTTTGAAAGAGCTCTTTGAACAGGAAGGCCTTGTTTTAAATCTAGAGCCTCTTTCATATCAACAGTTAACACAAGAGATTGTAGCAACTAGAGATTTTGAATTACTAATGTATGAAGTTGAGACTACTATTGATCCTGATCAGTATAACTTATGGCACTCTCTTAAAACAAACTATCCTGATTTGAATTTATCAGGATATACTTATGAAAGAGTGGATATTCTTTTAGAAGAAGCTAGAAGAACTATCAAACAGGAGGAGAGGAAAGATGACTATACACTATTTCAGAGATACTTAACACAAGATTCTCCTGTAATATTTCTTTATCATCCTAATTACTTATATGTAGTTAAGGAGGATATTAAAATATCTGATATGTCAGAGATACTTTATCCATACGAAAGATTTAAGGATATTTCATACTGGAGTAAATAGAATGCCAGAAGGGGGAGTTGAACCCCCACCTTCGTAATGAAGACTACGTTCTGAACGTAGCGTGTCTGCCTATTCCACCATTCTGGCTATATATATGGAGATTTTATCACAAAACTATTTAGAATCCTCTTGCGAAGAAGTTAGAGATACTTTTATCTTTTTTTTAACATCCTTTAATTTTTTCTCTTTTCCACCCTTTTCATCAGGATCTATAGTTTTGAAATTTTTAAGAAATATATCCTTATTAACGATACGAATCTTTTCTTTTACCTTTTCTTTTTCTTCATCTTTAGTTTCCTCTTTCTTAGTTTTTCCTTCTTCTCCAAAGAGCTCCTTTAAAGTTTTTTCTTTGTTGTTTGTATTGTTATGTTTGTGTATCAAATCCTCTGCTTTTTTTAACTCTTTTTCCCTTCTTTTACCGGTAAACAAACCTTTTAGAAAAACAAAGATAACTCCTCCGCAGAGAAAAGCTCCAATTGTAAGAAAGATTAAATCTCTATTATCTTTGACAACATCTTTAATATTTTCTCTACTTATTTCTTTAAAGGAGAAATATATCTCTTTGGAAGAAGAGCTACTATCTAAAATGGTTTCATTTCCTTCTCCAACAGCAAAAACCAGTGGTTCGGAGAGGTTGCTAGCATATCCATATTTCCTACTATATACAGTAAAGGTGTAGATACCATCAGAAAGACCACTTTCGGGAGAGAAATTAACAGACCAATTCCCACTCCCATCTGAAGTAACTATTTCATTTTGATTGAAGGAATTTATCGTAATGGTATATATAATTTCAGAATTAGACAGTGCACTACCCCCAATTGTGATAAAGTCCTTCTCAATTTCAGGAGAGTTAATAATTGGAGGACGAGGGATAACGATTAGTTCATGCTCAAGGATTTGTACTTGGCCGTCCTCATCAGTAAATCTAAATCTTATATTATGCTCTCCAATGCTTAATGCAGGAAAGGTGTAAGGACTACTAATCTCTGTCCAATCTTTTCCGTCCAACTCAATTTCAACACCAAGGGCATCTTGAGATGGATCCTTGAAGGTAATTACATAGTTAGGGTTGTCGGTATATTCAGGAAGTGTAATTCCAAGCAAGTCAGCTTTAGCATTAGCTCTTTCTTCTTCTTTAATTTCTAATTCATCTATTTCTTCCGCTAATACCTCTCTGTTTTCTCTCACCTCTTCTATCGTAGTATCTTCTTGAGCTAATACAGGAGTAAATATTGTTGAAAGAAATAGTAAGACAGTAAATATTTTCAACATTAGAACTTTTTGTTAAATATAATCAGTATATATTGTATATGGAAAGTTAGAAATTTTCTAGTCTATTAATTTGTCAGTAAAAAGAATGCCTTGAGTATGGTCAAATTCATGTTGTATTTCTCTTGCATCCATTCTAGTAAATGTTTCTCTTTTCCTTTTTCCATTCCTATCTAAATATCTAACCCTTATTTTTCTAAATCTTGCTACTTTCCCTTCAACGCCAGGGATACTTAGACAACCTTCTTTTTCTATTTCCTGTATTGGTGAGACGATCTCTATTTCAGGATTAATCATAACTTCAAAGTCTTGAATGTCTTCTCTAAAGAAAGCAAAAAGCTTGTCCTTTTTACCTACCTGTATTGCGGCCAATCCTACACTTAAATAGCCATCTTCTGATTCAAACTTTTGAGCAGTGTAGATAAGGTTATCGATAAAGGTCTGAAACTCTTTGTCTTCTATCTGTGATTTACTTACCTCATCTGTTTTCTCTCTTAGAAACTTTTCCTCTTTGGAATTTTTAATTGTATATATCTTAAGCATTTTTAACATGCCTAATTATACCATACCCCAAAACAGTAATTGACTAGTCTTATCTCCCTATAAAGATATTAAGCCAATCGAAAATAGAGGTTGATATTCCAAGAACAGATCTAGAAGACTTTCTTTGTAATGATTTAAGATATGTTAGATCTATTAAAATTTGGTCTTTAGCTTCTCTGTCATCATTAAACTGTGCAACAACCTTTACCCAGTGTTGAGAATGGTTTAACAAAGGACCTTCAACTATAAATGTATCCTCTTGTAGTGTACTAGAAGAAATTTCTTCATTATCTAAATACAATACTACTTTTGTAAGTTTACTGTTACTATCTACAGGGCTAAGAGTATATTTAACTTCAATATCTCCAACTTGGGTTGGAATATATTTATTACCCCTAGTTTCAGTAGGTTGAGTTATATATATTTCTGGTACAATTGGATTCTCTTCTCTTACTTTTTTGACTGGTTTTGTAGTCTCTTCAGTATCTTGTAGAGGTTCTGTTTCATCTGAAGGAGTTTGTGTAATTATTTCCTCTAATCCTTCCTCTGTTGGTTGAAGTTTTTCAACAGCGGATGTTAAATCAACCAAACCATATCCAAAAAGTATATCTTTTCCTTGTTCTCCCAAGTCAATTGCAGTCTCATTAATTAGGTCCCTAATCTCAAAAGATGAGCAAGTAGGACAAATGGAGAGAAGCAGTGCGGCAGCCCCAGCTATATGAGGAGAGGCCATACTCGTTCCACTTAGGGTTTTATATGTACTTCCTAGGTATGTTGAGTAGTTAGAAACCCCAGGAGCGGAGATATCCCCACCTATATTACTAAAACTAGCTAACATATTTCTACTGTCTGTTGCCATTACACAAATCACCTCATTGTAAGCTGCTGGGTAAGAGCAAGGTGCTCCTCCATCATTTCCTGCAGCTGCAACTATTACAACATCTTTTCTAGTAGCGTAAAGAATAGCGTTTCTTAAAGTATCAGAATCAGATGGTGCTCCAAGACTTAGGTTAATAACTCTTGCTCCATTATCTGCGGCATAATATACTCCCTTGGCTACATCAGAAAGATACCCATATCCTGAACTGTTTAATACTTTTATAGGGAGTATTGTAGAGCTATTACTTACTCCTACTGAACCCACTTGGTTTAAGGTGGCATTTGCTATCCCAGCTACATGTGTACCATGACCATGATCGTCTGTTGCATCTGTATCACTGTTTACAAAATCATAACCAGTTGTAAGATTAGAAACTAAATCAGGGTGATCCTTTTGTACCCCAGTATCAATAATTGCAATTATTATTCCTTGACCACTTCCTTTTTCCCACACTTGATTAGCCCCTATTCTTGATATACCCCAATCTATTGTATCTGTAGCCATTTTTACAGGGATATCAGTTTCTATATCTACTTCTAATTCTTTTTCTAGAGCTGCTATATCTGTATTTTGGGTTATATTGATAACATACACCCCATTTCTTTCGGTATCTTGTGTAAATTGGATGGAGTATATATCTTCAAGTTTCGCTTTTTCATTTTCAGAAAGAGTATTTGGAATTGTTAGAACTTTTCTATTCTCTTCTACCTTAAGAATACCCTGTTTACTTTCATCTATTTTTTCATCAATTACAACAGGCTTGTCTGTCTCTGCCTGTGTAACCGGAAAGCTAACATTAATATATCTAGAAGTTACAGACTCTTCATTAATATCTATCTCAGTTTCCTGTTGGCCAATGGAGAGTATCAAAGAAACAATTAGAACAAACAAAGAAATTCCTAAGAAAAGTAATCCTCCTCCTAGGTATTCATAGGTATTTCTATTTTTCTTCATATTAATAGACAACAATTAAAATTATATTGTTTTTTTAATTAACTCTACACGAATTACTCTTCTGTGTCTTCTTGCTCTGTCTCATCAGAATCCTTATCGCTATTTCCTCGGTCTGCTTTCTTTAATGCTTTCCACTCCTCTTTATCCATATCATATTTAAGTTGTGTTTTTTCTATTACTTTCTCTATACTAGGCTTTGCTTGTTCTGAGACCTGTCCAGAAACTTTTTTCAAAGTTTGAATATGTTTTTCCCTACTTTGTTCTATCCTCTCTACTTTTTCTTGTGCCATCTCGGAGTGTTTGTTAGCTATCTTTAACGCCTGTTCTATCTGTCTTTCATACCTAGCTTGTATCTTTTCAAATTCAGCTTCATTCCCTTGCTTTGCCATTAGAGCCATCTCAGCTATTCTCTTTTCAGCGAACTCTAATCTTTTCTCTATCTTTTTGTCATCATCAAAGGTAAAGAAGAGCTCTATCTGCTCAATAGCGGTAGTGAAGAAATACAAGGGTTTTGTTGGATCAGCTACCTCTTCCTCTTCTCCTTCATCTTTGGTATCTCCTACCTCTTCTGTATCATCTTGTTCAATTACTTCGCTTTCTTCTAATTCCTCCTCTTGTCCAAATATTGGAGTAAATGGGATAAAGATGAAAAGAAGTAGTAAAACAGTTACATACTTTTTCATAAATATATGTATATTAAACTTATTACTCTAATTTAGCAGAAATATATATATTTGTTAATACAACAAAAAAAGGACCTGTGTAATTAGCACAGATCCTTTTGTATACAAAAGATAATATTTAGTTATTTCCTCCTGTACCATTATCTCCAGCGCTACCATTAGAGCTAGAATCACTACCATTCTCATTACCACTTTCACCATTTCCTGTAGGATCTGATTGACTATTATCAGTATTCGCGTTGTTAAACTTATTCTCGGTATCATCAATTACCCTATCTATACTCTCCTTTGCCTTTAGAGGTACTTTTTCTGCTACATCTTCTAATTTTCTAATATGTTCTTCTTGTGCTTGAGTAATCTTTTTAACCATTTCGGTTTCTTTTTCCTGGTTTTTTGCAGCTATCTTCTCTGCATTTTGAATATGTTTTTCATATTTGTTTTGTAATTTCTCTAGTAATTCAGTATCGCCTTCGGCTGCTACCATATCCATTTCTGCTACTCTCCTATCAGCAAATACTAATTCTTTATCTAATTTAGCTTCATCATTAAAGGTAAGGAAGAGATCTACACCCTCAATCACAGAGGTTAAAAAGTAGAATGGACTATCTGGAGCTATGGGGACTGTAACATCCATTTCTTCAGTTTCATTGGGTGTAATTAGCATATCCTCCTGTGCAAATACAAAGGTAGGAAGACCAATGAGTCCTATTGCTAGGAAAGCAAGTAAGAAGTTCTTCATAGTTAAATATATTTTGATAAGTTAATAATATATTTAACAACAAGAGATAATTTAAGTCAAGAAAGGATGATATTGAATACTTTTCTCTAAAAGGGTATATTGGGGTGATAACCTGTATAATTCCCATATGAAAAAGTATGATTACATAATAGTAGGAGCTGGTCCAGCAGGAATGTTTGCTTGTTATGAAATACTTAAAAAGAAAAAAACAGCTAAAATAGCAATAATAGATTTAGGAGAAAGAGTTGAAAATAGAAAGCCCTCAGAAGTAATGATGGGATTTGGTGGTGCTGGAACATACTCTGATGGGAAGTTAACACTAACAGCTAACCTGTCTCATGAGAAAGCTTTCCATCTAATATCTAAATCCTCATATCAAAAAATATTGGATTATGTAGACAGTATATTTAATGATTTTGAAATAGATGCCCAATACTATCCCAAACAAACAGAGGAATTAAAAAACTTAATTAAAGAGGCAGAGGTAAATGATGTAGAGCTTGTTTTAAGAAAAGCTAGACATGTAGGTACAGATAGACTTAGAGTCTTTATTAAAGATGTTCAAGACTATTTTCTTGAAAAGGGAGTTGAGATACTAGATAGGACTAAAATTGAAGATATCATTGTTAAAGAGGGAAAAATTGAGGGAGTTGTTACAGATAAAGGTAAAAAGATATATGGGGAAAAAGTACTCTTAACTCCGGGAAGATTAAATGCTAGATGGTTACAAAAATTAGCGGATAAATATGATATTAAGTATATCTATGACAAGGTAGAAGTTGGTGTTAGAGTAGAATTCCCCTCTTCCATTATGCAAAGACAGGCTGAGACACTGTATGAAACTGTATATAAGGTGAGAACAAAAACATATCAAGATATTGTAAGAACTTTTTGTAGTTGTCCAAATGGTTTGGTATCTATAGAAAGATATGATAACTACATATGTGTAAATGGACATTCTAACTCTGATCATTTGGGTAAAAATTCTAACTTTGCATTTTTGTGTGAAGTAAATTTAAAGGAGCCTTTAGAAAATTCCATAGCTTATGCAAAATCAGTTGCTGAATTAGTATCTTTGTTAGGAGGGGGAAAACCTCTACTTCAAACTCTTTATGATTTAAGAGATGGGAGAAGAAGTACATGGTCTAGATTAGAAAAATCTTTTGTAGAACCATCTCTTAAGGACGTTGTCCCAGGTGATATATCCATGGGTCTCCCACATAGAGTAGTACTAAATCTTTTAGAAGGGTTAGAGAAATTAGACAAGGTAATGCCTGGTATAAATGCAGGCTCTACACTACTTTATGCACCTGAGGTAAAATTTAGGTCCTCCAAGATTAAAACTAAGAAGACATTGGAGACATCAGTAAAGGGGTTGTATGTCGCTGGTGATGCTGCAGGGCTATCTGGTTCTATTACAGGCGCTGCTGTTACCGGTATTATGGCTGCCAGGGGAATGATTAGAAGTCGTTAAGCAGTTCTCCAATGTTTTCCACTATCTTAATTGATACATCGTTAGGTAATTCCTCCCAGGGGATATCATCTTTCTTTGAGATATATACTAAGTTTTTAATTTCTGCATTAATTGCAGGTAATATATCAGAGGTTAAACTATCACCAATAACTAAGGTTGTTTCCTTTTTAAAATCTAGGTGTTCAATTGCCTTACTCCACCCTTTTAGATCTTTTTCATCACTAATATCTGTAGTAAAGAAGGGTAATTCTAATTCTCTATTATATTTTTTCTGATATAGCTGTTTAAGTAGTTCTATCTTAATCTTTGTCCAATCATACTGTGCATGAGAGTATACTCCCTTAGATATATTAAACTTTTTTAGTAAGTTCAGTATCTCTATACTAGACGGGAAAAGAATAGGAGATTTTTTGTAGAAAAAAGAAAAAGCCTCCTTTAATATCTTCCCAATATTTTCAGGAATCAGGTTTTCTTGATTTCTTTCCTCAAAATATTTTACAAAACCTTTTCTAATTTGTTCATCAATTAGTACTGGTCTTGGGTTTTTAGAATATATTTCTAAAACTATCATATATATATCTTCCATTGCCCTATCAATATCCTCATCTGTCATTTCATAATATATATCTTTTAGAATATCTCTTAGGACAATTTCATGCTCTTCTTTGTAGTATCTATGTGTTTGTACAAGGGTATTATCCATATCAAAGAGTACGGACCCTATATTTCTTTCTTTCAAGCTTGTTGAAATTTTTTCATAATCAATCATATCTCAGAGATTGTATATCAAAGATGAACCTAAGGCAAAAAAGAATAGCTATTTACTATTCCTATCATCATATTTGTAGATTAGGATAATCCAGAAGCTTCCAAGCATTATAAATACTCCACCTAAAGATATAAGGGCATCAAAATACTGTGCACTAATATTTGCAATATATCCACCTAAAATACTTATTATTGCTATACTAAAACTTAATATTGTTTCATATATTGCATATTGAAATCCCTCTCTTCCAGAGTCGACGTTTAGTGCAAAGAGTTTTCTCCAGTTTGTAACATTTAAAGAAGCTCCTAATCCAAATATAAATTGAAGGATATAAAATTGATAATTTCGGGTTATGCTAGGATAGAAGATAAAGGGTAAGCCCATTAATAGAACTCCTATGAAAAGAATTGTAATCTCATCTTTGTCTTTTTTAATTTTGTCTGTTATTAATCCTATTGGGATTTGAAAGGTAGCTCTTGTAAAAAAGTAAATAGCAGTTCCTACTCCTACGAAGGTAATAGTATGTTCACCGAATTTGTTAGATAGATATATACCAGTAAGTATAGAGATTATTGTATAAGAGCCCCAAGTAAAAACATCTGACAGAGCAAGTAGAAGTACTATTCTATTAAAACCATTAAGTTTTTTAACATTTTTTTTAATCATAGAGATACTTAATATTTATGTAATATTTAAAAATTGGTATTCCAGTATACCCTTTGTAAATTCTAGAGTAAATTTTGTATATTAAAAGTATCAATGTTAGATATAATTTGTTCTGTTTAAGAAAAATTTAGGAAATTACTCCTCCTCCTAAGACATAGTCATTATCGTAGAAAACAATTGATTGACCCTTTGTAATTGCTCTTTGAGGTTTATCAAAAGTAACCCTAACACTCTTCTTGTCAATTGGGGTAATAGTACAATCTGACTGTGTAGCTTGAGATCTAATTTTAGCTTTTACTTTTAGACTTTTTTCTAGCCTATCAATAGATATCCAGTTAAGAGTATTTGCTACCAATTCTTTTTCAAATAGATCTCTATTTGAACCTAAAACTACCCTATTTGTATTCGCTTCAAGATCAACTACATACATAGGTTTTCCAGTTATAACTCCTAGGCCTCTTCTTTGCCCTATTGTAAACTTAGATAACCCGTCATGATAGCCTAATATGTTTACTTGCTTATCAATTATGTCACCTTTTTTTTCTTTTTGAGAACCATACTCTTGGATAAAGGAGTAATGGTCGTTATCTTTGATAAAACAGATTTCCTGACTGTCTGGCTTTGAAGAAACTTCTAAGCCAATCTCTTTAGCAATCTCCCTGATCTTTTTCTTTTTGTACTCCCCCAATGGGAATATGCTTTTACTCAATTGAGTTTGATTAAGAGTGTAAAGGAAATATGTTTGATCTTTTGTTTCATCCCTAGCCTTTTTTAGTAAATACCTATTATCAACCTCTTCTATCCTTGCATAGTGTCCAGTAGCTAAATACTCAATACCCAACTCGTTTGCTTTATCTAAAAGTGCTCCGAATTTAATATATCTATTGCATGCTACACAAGGGTTTGGTGTTCTTCCATTTTGATATTCTGATATGAAGTAGTTAATGACATACTGTTTAAACTGCTTTTGCATATCAAAAATATAAAAAGGGATACCAAGCTTTTCTGTTACCTCTTTAGCATCTTTGTTAGGTTCTTTGGCCCACAGTTGCATATATGCACCAATTACATCGTAGCCCTGTTTTTTTAAAATATGTGCTGTGACAGAGCTATCAACTCCTCCACTCATTCCTAGTAAAACTTTTTCTTTATTCTTCTTTTCCATTCTTCTTTCGGTAATCCTGTATAGCTGCTTTTACTCCTGCTTCTGCTAGATTTGAGCAATGCATTTTTAAAGGAGGGAGTCCATCTAAGGCTTTGGCTACTGCCATGTTAGTAATTTTTAAGGCTTTTTCTAAAGTTTTACCTTTAACCATTTCAGTTACCATACTACTGGTGGCAACTGCTGCTCCGCATCCAAAGGTTTTAAATTTAATATCTTCAATTTTATTATCCTTTACCTTTATATACATCCTCATAATATCTCCACATCTGGGATTACCTACCTCTCCTACTCCATCTGCATCATCCATTTCTCCTACATTTCTAGGATTAAAAAAATGTTCCATTACTTTTTCACTGTACTCTTCCATGTTATTAGTTTTGATTAATTAAAGGTGACATATCTCTTAATTTTTGTACAATCTCTGGGAGTATTTCTAATAGATATTTTACATCTTTTTGAGTGTTGTATTTTGAGAGAGTTAATCTTAAAGAGCCATGAGCTATCTCATGTTCTAAACCTAAGGCTAAAAGAACATGAGAGGGTTCTAATGAACCAGATGTACATGCAGAGCCACTAGAGGCACATACACCTTTCATATCTAGCATTAGGAGTATGGACTCTCCCTCAATATATTTGAAGCATACATTTACATTCCCAGGTAATCTCTTCTCTCTATCTCCATTTAGTATTGTATCAGGTATTTTTTCTAGAAGACCATTAATGAGAATATCTCTTAATTCAATTATTTTTTCATTCTTCTCATTAATATTTTCAGTAGCAATTTCAATGGCTTTACCTAATCCAACAATACTGGGCACATTTTCTGTACCTGCTCTCATCTTTCTCTCTTGTCCTCCTCCATGGAGCATATTTGATATCTTAACTCCATTTTTAATATACAAAGCTCCTATACTCTTGGGTCCATGTAATTTATGTCCTGAAAGGGAAAGTAAGTCAATATTTAATTCGTTTACGTCTATGGGTATTTTTCCTACTGCTTGTACAGCGTCTGTATGAAAGTAAATCCCTTTTTCTTTAGCAATTTTTCCTATCTCCTTTATTGGTTGTATACTCCCTATTTCATTGTTAGCGAACATTACAGAGATTAGTATAGTGTCTTCTCTTATAGCTTTCCTTAATTCGTTAATATCAACTATTCCATTTTCTTTTACAGGTAGATATGTTACTTCAAAACCATATTTCTTAAGATATTTACAAGTATGTAACACAGCGTGGTGTTCTATATTAGTTGTTATTATATGTTTACCTTTGTTTTCATTAGCAAAAGCAATTCCTTTTATTGCCCAGTTATCTGATTCTGTTCCTCCGCTGGTAAAATATATTTCATTTGGTTTCGCATTTATTGCTTTAGCTACCTCTTCTCTAGAAGATTCTATAGCTTTTTTACTTTCTCTAGCGAGAGAGTATATGCTAGAGGGATTCCCATACTGATCAGTTAAATATGGAAGCATAGCTTTAATTACCTCTTTATCTATTTTTGTTGTAGCAGCATTGTCAAGGTATATTGTTTTATCCATAGCTTAGATTTTATCATGAACAGAGATTACTTTGAAACACAAAATATGTACATCCCTACTTTTTTGTATTAAATTCCCCAAGCTATTTGGTATAATCAGCAAAATATTGAACCCAACTTTTTTTCTGCTTTAAGATGGGAAATATTTGAGTTACTCATTAATGTATCCAATGAGTATGGAGTTATTGATGATTTACTTGAGAAGAAGTTTAGAAACTTACCCAATACCATAGCTGTTGAATACTTCAATATGTTTTTCTGACTGGGACCCTAACAGACTCTTTTCCTTTAACAAGGGTTTTTACTAAAACATTACCAATTCTTCCTGTTGCACCTGTTACTAATATCATAGCTATATACTAGATTTCTATTAATTAAAAGTCAGTGGTTTAAAGGTGAATTTGATGATATTTTAAAAGGGTGATAACATTAAAAGGGTATATAAATTGTTAATATAAAGATATGGGATATATAGATAATATTGAAGAAAGGACTTTAGAAAATGTAAATTTTCGTAAGGTTTTGTATACAGGTAGTCATATGCAACTTGTAGTTATGACTCTTAAGCCAGGAGAGGATATCGGGGAAGAGGTACATGATTTAGTTGACCAGTTTTTTAGGATTGAGCAAGGAGAAGCTAGAGTTTTGATAAATGGTAAGGAGAACATATTAACTGATGATATGGTAGCTATTGTCCCAGCGGGAGCATTGCACAATGTAATTAACATATCTGAAGAGAAAGATTTAAAGCTTTATACAATCTATGCTCCAGCTAATCATCCTGAGGGTACAGTTCATGCAAGTAGAAAAGAGGCTATGGAGGCAGAAGAGGAACATCACCACTAGACTTGGGATATTAAATAAGTGAGTAATTAGGCAAGATTTATCTTGCCTTTTTATTCAAATTTTGGAGGAGATACACTCTTTTGATCCTTATATACACTCTCTTTATCTCCACTTATCGAGTCAGAAAGAGTGGAGAAAAGATATGTACCTACTTTCTCACTAGGGTGAAGAAAGATATTAAACAGGCCACTATTTTTAATTTCAAGTACAGAGCGTTCATGATTAAAGGGTAGGCCGTCCAGTATCATAGCAGAGATATGGATACTCATACCTACTCTTGCATATGTACTTCTGCCATCAATTATTGTAATTATATCTTTATCTGTATTAATTATTTCTTTAGTTGAGCCAAGTACAAACTCATTTGGCTTTAATACATAGGGCGCTTGAGTAAGATTGTATTTAATATATTCAATCTCTTTAGGATTTTTGCTATCTACTGTCTGGTAAGGTTTAGGGATGAGTAGTTCATCATGTAGATGTAAACTTATACCTATGGGTTCTATTTCATACTCCCCTTCTATCTTTATTTTACCCTTAGAGATATATTCTTTTATTGTTGAATCTGAGAGAAACATAATGGTTTTAGAAATTTAATATCTATATATTACATTATTTTCTCTACTTGAAAAAGAGAGCATACGTAAGTAATATATATTAAGTAAATTTATTATTAAGAAAATGAAAAATATTTCAAATACTGGAACTGTTCAATCAGACAGAATGGAGAGAGTATACTCTAATGTTGGGATATTAAAAACTCTATTATTTTTTATTCTTTTTCTAGTAATTTTGGGAGTGCTTTTTGTAGTTTGGGTTTTGAAAGGTGCTTCTTTTATGCCAGAAGATATTAGGGAAATTATTCTTGATACAGTAGTTTGTACAAGCTGTGAAGAGTCTGACTCCATGGATGAGGATGTAGAACTTACTATTAAACAAAAAAATCCTGAATGGGCAGTATACAGCTATCCTGATTACAATTTCTTAGTTGAGTTACCAGGTATCAGTTCTTTTCATCCTGATTATATAAATCCCTCAGACAGATATGTTTGGAGTATATATGCTTATGATTCTTTGGAGTTTGATTCAGAGGATATACCGGAGATATTTCCTAACTTTGCAAAAAGAATTGTGATCTCCTATCTCCCAATCCAATTCCCAGATGATGTAGCTACTGAAGTAGATTATTTTGGTGGTGCAACAATATTTATTGATTTCTATCAGAAGGAGGAAGAGATAACTATAGAGGAGTTAGAGGATATCTTTTATAGCGCCATTGTTGAAAGAACAAAAGGATATGGTGAACAGGTAATTGATTATGAGGAGAAGTTTAAAATAGTGTCTGGAAAAGATGCATTTGAATATACATTTTCTGATGGAATGCTTTATGAAAATGGTGGATTAATACTTTTAACTGATGAATATATTGTAAATGTTGATACAACACTAAACTTTACTTCTGAGGAGAATGCAGAAATGACAGAAAAAGTTATTAGTTCTATGAGGTTTTGATAGTAATACTTATTCTAAGGTTATTGTATATTTGATATACTTACGTGAAGCTGTTTACTTTGTGCATGATTATATTTATGAAATTAAAAAAGCTTAAAAAGTATATCTCCCCTATTCTTACTGCTGCAATAATATTTCTCTTTGTTGTATATCTTCTAAGACACCCAGAGGTTGTTGATAGACTTCTAAATACAAATCCAATACATATTGTATTAATAATGGTTATCTACCTTTTAGTTTTCTTTGTTGAAGGTCTTTTTATTTCTGTTACTTTAGAAGTATTTGATAGACATATTGGTAATAAAGAGAGTTTTTTTATTGCTACAATATCTCGTATAGGGAACTATCTCTTACCTATGCGTGCAGGAGCAATATTAAGAGCAACATACCTTAAAAAGAAATTTAATTTTCGATATTCTAATTTTCTTTCTACACTGTATGGGTATTACATCATATTTTTTCTTACGAGCTCTTTTCTAGCGTTAATAGTACTATTTTTAAAGTACTATCTATCAGAGGAGTTTTTTTTACCTCTAACACTTTTTTTTCTAGGTGTAGTTTTAGCTATGATTATATTAATATTTTTTAGAGTTTCTCTAACAAAGGTTTTCAAAAACTCAAAAGGGGTTTTACAAAAGATATTTTCTTTTTTTGACAGATTTATTGATGGATGGGACTCGATTATTAGAAAACGTAAGCTATTTACTATGTTAATATTAATATCAATGTCAAATATTTTACTTAATGTAATAGTTGTTGGGATACAGTTTTTTTCAATAGGGAAAGACATTCAGATATTAGATATTATTTTGTATACATGTATCTCTGGTGTTTCTCTTTTAGTGAGTATTACACCGGGTGCACTAGGAATAAGGGAGGGGATATTACTTATCACATCAAAATCTCTAAATCTTACAGAGCAAGAAATTGTTCAAATAGCGGTATTAGATAGGAGTGTAATGTTTCTTCTTTTACTAATATCTCTTTTGGTATTAACATTATTTTTTAAGGAATACGAAGTAGATGAACTTCTTTTTAAGAAAGAAGAATAGCCATTTTATATGTTTAGGTTTACTCTTTTTAATATTCTTTTTCTTTATATCTTTTTTAGCTATTAAGTTAAGAATGGGATTATCTCCAGACTCTTACTATCATCTTAGGGTCTCTCAGGCATACTCTACTACACTAGCTATTCCTCCAAATACTCCAGACACATATCAATGGAGAGATATAACCCGAATCCCTTATCTGTACTTTTGGATAAATGGAAGATTATTAAATATTAATAAGGGGATTATTGATGAGGTACTCTTGTTGAGATTGGTGAATGTTTTGTACTCCTCAATAACTATACTCGTTGGATATTTACTCTCAAAGGAGTTTTTGAAGGGTAAATGGGAAAGGATCCTACCTGTTTTTCTTCTTACTAATACCCTTATGTTTGTATTTCTTTCTTCATCAATTAACTATGATAATTTGGCAAATCTGTTTTGTATTCTATCTCTTTATTTCTTTGTAAAGTTTGTTAAAAGTAAACAGGATATTAAGTTTTTGTTATTAATGTTTCTTTCTCTTGCTCTTGGTTCTTTTACAAAGTTTACAGTCCTTCCACTCGCTTTTATTCTTGTGATACTTTCATT
>DFBL01000042.1:5980-19154 GCA_002366615.1 Candidatus Dojkabacteria bacterium UBA3081 | reverse complement strand
TTCAAACTTTTTAACAACATTATCCGTGTCTACAATCTTTTGCTCTCCAGTGTAGAAGGGGTGACATTTGGAACAAAGCTCTATATTTAACTCGCCAACATCTAGAGTAGAACCAGTCGTAAAAGTATTACCACATGAGCAAACAACCTTAACCTCTTTATTGTATTTTGGATGAATTTCTTTCTTCATAACGGTTAGGATTATATCAGAAGAGTAGTGAGGTGTCTATAAATAGAAGAAAAAAAGGGAAGGTATAAATCTCCTATTAAATAGCTCCTACCTAACNNTAATTCTACAGTCAAAACACCATCTTCAAAAGATGCTTCCACTGCATCTGGATTTACAATTGAGGGTAAGATAAAGCTTTGTGAGTATGAACAAGATTTTATTGTTCTAAAGAAGAAGTCATCCATTTATGGATCTGATAGGGGTATATATTTGATCTTGGGGCTTTTTGTTTATTTTTACTATCTTCATAATGCTTTAAATATATATGATTGGCAGAAGACACCACCGAGTGTTAGCTGTATCAAGTCCTCTAAGTATTGATTTTTGTTAATTAAAAAAATATACTAGAAGAGAAGATGAAATATTCAAAAAGAATACAAAACAGAGTAAACAGAATTGAGGGCCAAGTGGGGGGTGTCAAAAGAATGATGGCTAGTGATAGCGAGGAGGAAAAGATTATGACTCAATTACAGGCTGTAATATCATCTTTAGAGAGTCTCAAATTAGAACTAGTAAAGCAGAATATGAAACAGACTCTAGTAGAAGATGTAAAGAAATCATTAGGTTTTTCAGATTGATAATTCAGGTGTATTCCTGTAAGATACTGCCCAATAACATTAGAGAAGATAAATATGAAGATTAAAAATCTAGGATGGTCTTCTTTTCAACTTAGTACTGGAGATATAACCATACTTACAGACCCTTTAGCATTAAGTAAGAGTGGATTAAGTTTCAAAAAAAGTAGTGCTGATGTAGTTCTTTTTTCCGAAAAGAATCTTTTAGGGAAGGAGAATATTCTTAGACGAAAGGGTTTAGTAAAAAAAGTTGTTCCAGAACATAGAAAGAGAGTAATAGAGATATCTGCCCCAGGAGAGTATGAAATTGGTGGGGTTATGATTCGAAGGGACGTTGATTCTCCCTTCTATACGATAGATGAGGCTGTGCTTCGAGTTGTATATATGGGTCTAATGGACAATTCCTTAGAGGTTTCCTCAACAAAAGATTTGGGAGATGTTGATGTCTTAATATTACCAATTGGAAATGGGGATCTCTTTTTAGATTACGATAAAATTGAAAAAATCCTCAACTATATAGATCCAACAATATTACTTCCATGTGGGTATAAGCAAGAGGGTTTAACTTTAGGCAAGGACTTAAAGAGTAAAGATGATTTTATCAAACATTTCGGATTTAGAAATGTAAGAGAGGAGAGTTATCTAAATGTAACACCATCCCCTGAGCAGGAAAACAAGAATATAGAGGTAATATTTCTTTAAAAGGTATTAATAAATGAATAGAGTTCCACCACAAAATCTAGAAGCTGAGAAATCTGTTCTAGGTTCAATTCTGCTTGATAAAGATGCATTAATAGAGATCTCTGGTTGGTTAAAGCCCGAGCATTTCTATGATGACAGACACGCAGACATATATAAGAGTGTATTAGAGCTTTTCGAAGATGGTTTACCAATAGATTTGGTTACAATATCGGATAAGTTAAAGAAGAAAAAGATATTAACTAAAATAGGGGGTAGAGCATATCTTACAGATTTAGCATCCTTTGTACCAACATCTGCACATGCTCAGGAGTATGGAAATATTGTAAAAGAGACAGCTACTAGAAGGGGTTTAATATCATCTGCTGCGGAGATTACTAAACTTTCATATGATGAAGAGTTAGGTATATCCAATGTAATAGATAGGTCAGAGACTTTAATTTTTGATGTGGCTCAATCAGGGATTAAGAGTAACTTTATTCATATTAAAGATCTGCTTAAAGATGCATACGAAAGAGCTGCACATGCTAAAAATACAGATGATTACTCTGGTATATCTACAGGCTTTAGAGATTTAGATGTTCTTTTAGGAGGTTTCCAAAAGTCAGATTTAATAATTGTTGCAGCTAGACCATCTGTTGGTAAAACTTCATTAGCTTTAGATATGATGAGACATGCAGCATTGGTTGAAAAGAAAAAGATTGCATTTTTCTCTTTGGAAATGTCCAATATGCAAATTATGGATAGGCTTTTAGGTATGCAATCAGGGATACCTTTTTGGGAAATTAGAACAAACAAATTAACAGAGGAGAAAGTTGTTAAATTAGCAAATACAATGGGTGAGTTAGCAGATGCAAATATTTTTGTAGATGATATGGCTGGACAGCACATTAATCAGGTACGTACCAAAGCTAGGAGATTAGCACTAGAGCAGGGTGTAGATGTAATATTTGTTGATTATCTCCAACTAATGCATGGAAACAGTAGAGAGAGTAGGACATTAGAGGTTGCAGAGGTCTCACAGGGCTTAAAAAATCTTGCTAAAGAGTTAGATATACCTGTTGTAGCCCTATCCCAGCTTTCTCGTGCTATTGAACAAAGACAGAGTAGAAGACCTCAACTTTCAGATTTAAGAGAATCTGGCTCTATCGAACAGGATGCTGATGTAGTAATATTTTTGGACAGAGAAGAGACGTGGAATCCAGAGACCGAAAAGAAGGGGACTGCTGATGTATTTGTTGCTAAGCATAGGAATGGACCAACAGGAATAATGGAGTTGGCTTTTGTTAAAGAAATTGCAAGCTTTAGGAATTTGTACAAAGGGAAGGATTAATAGGTGCAATATTGCTTTTGTTGGGATATAATACATGAATTAGGTCGAGTGGTGGAACTGGCAGACACGTGGGACTCAAAATCCCATACTAGCAATAGTGTGAGGGTTCGATTCCCTCCTCGACCATTTTTAAATAACTAATTAATAAATATGGAACTAGAAGAATTTATACTGTCTATTTTTGAATTTGCAGGAAGCATCGATTTTAATATGTTTAGTTTTATCCTAGGGGCCATGATTCTCATTTTTTGGTTAATAATGGTGGGTTGGGTATGGGTAGATTCAGCAGAAAGGACGTCGAAAAAGACTGCAAGAGCTATATATATTCTTTTAGTTGTATTCTTAAATATCCCTGGATTAATAATATATTTGATAGTACGACCTAGTGAGACAATCGAAGAGATATACTGGGCTGATTTAGAGAGAAGATATCTTAAATATGAAACAGCAGAACTAGGAGATTGTCCAAAATGTGGTCATCAACTTCTCCCAGGATTTGTATTTTGTACTAACTGTGGTTACAGAATAAAGAGAAAATGTCATGGTTGTGGAGTCTTAATTAGTAAGGATCACAAGTACTGTGAATTTTGTGGTGCACAAATTAGAGAAAGGGCAGCAGTACAAGAGCAGTATCCAGATATTAAGGTTATGGAAGAACAAATCCAAGCAACTAAAGAGCATGCTACTCAAACAGTAGAATCTAAAAGAACAAAATACAAAACAGGACGCACCTTTGTTGTAAAGTTAGGAGAGGCAATACTAGGAATAATATCTCAAATAAAGGAAAAGGTTAAAACTGTTGTTACTATTGAAGAGGTGGAAAAAACAAATGATGAAAAGGGGAAACAGGAAAGTAAGAAAGATGTTAAGAAGGAAGAAAGTAAACCAATACAACATACCCCAAAAAAGGGACAAGAAAAGAAATATGATAAATATCAGAAACATGGTAGTAGTAAGAAAAACAAAAAGAAACAGTATCCAAATCAGAAGAAAAAGATCAAAAAGAAGAAAAAGAGAAAGTAATTTTCTGATACAATTATATTGAATATCTAAATGTTGACTAATATCTCTATGGAATGGATTAACAAAGTTTTGGAAAGCATTCAAAAAGTACCTCAAATTGTTGTAGTCTCCCTTATCGTTATCTTAGGTTTATATGTTTTCTGGAGAGGTTGTGCTCAATCAAGAAAGAATAGATCTTCAGTATTTGACATATTTCTTTTTTCTGGTTTCTTTGCTGTTTTAGTTGGTAGAGTAGTGCATATCATATTGGAGTGGGATTCATACTCCTCATATATTTGGTATTGGTTACCCTATGAGAAATATGGAGATAAAGTTTACCTTTTTAGGCTATTACCTTGGAGATTTGTAAGTATTTGGGATGGAGGAATAGTAATATTAGCTGCCTTTTTAGCAGTTATTCTCTCTATGACTTTTTTCTCTTTAGTAATTAAGAAATGGAGATGGAAAGATATGTTTTTCCCAATATACTACTGTGCAATAACGATGTTGGGTTGCTCTTTTGTATGTGTTGGATTTAAGACAGGAATTAGTGATTGGATATATAAGGGGTCTGTTTTAATAGGAGTCCTTTTGCTGTTTTCCATATTTACAAAATTTATATACAAAATCGTAAAAAATCCTTTAGTTGAGAAATATGTTCTTGGCTATATTGGAGTAGGAATTGTTTTACTTTCCTCTGCATACATCAGCTATATGTATTTCAGTAGTAAGCTTACCTTTTTCGAAAATATTTTGGTAGGGATATTTGGAATATGGAGTTTAGTTATGTCTGAGGCATATTTTTTGGATTTAAAGAAAGCGAGTGTTAATATTGAAAGAGTATCTTCTGTTAGATCTGTAACTGCTTAAGAGTATGAAAATTGCTAAACCAATATTTTACATATCTACCTTTTTTTGTATTTTAAATATACTTTTTTCCTTCCATCTATACGCTAAGGAGCTTTGTATATTAAACAGAGGGGTAGCCTTTGGTTTAGAATTTGGACAAGAGATTCCTATCTCAATCTTTTTACTTTTACTACTATCCTTTCTAGTATATAGATTAGAAAAGGATATTAGATATTTAATTCTTAGTATATCTATACTTGGACTTAGTAATCTTCTTGTACGTATATTTTTAGGAAACGTTTGTGACTATATATCACTTCTAAATATCTCATTTAATATTGCTGATTGTGGTATAGTATTAACCTCAATTCTAACCTCTGGATATTTACTTCTCTCTTACTCAAAAGAGTGAGATTTTCTTTAAACAAAGCGCTATTAATGATAAACTAGTACTTACTATGGAGATTCAAATTAAAGAACAATATGTAGGAGAAAGAGTAGATACCGTTGTATCTAAATTAATCAAGGAAAAGGATTTAAGTAGAAATATAATACAAAGGTATTTAAAAGAGGGTTGCCATGTAAATAATAGAGAGTGTAAGAGATCTTACAAACTTAAACAGGGAGATATCCTAAATATTGATTATAAGTACTGGGGAAATGTTGTAAATGAAATTGATTTAAGTACGGATATAAAGCCTCAAAAGGGGGAGCTAGATATTAGATATGAAGATAATGATTTGATTGTATTGTATAAATCTAAGGGATTAGTAGTTCATCCTGGAGTTGGGAATCGAGAAAACACTTTAGCAAACTATCTTAGGGGATATTTAGAAAGTAAGAGTGGATACGATTGTTTAATGGATAGGGCTGGTATTGTACATAGATTAGATAAAGGGGTTTCAGGACTAATGGTAGTTGCTAAGAATAAAAAAACTCAAGAGTATCTTAAAGAGCAGTTTAAAGAAAGAAGTGTAATAAAGATATATAGAGCAACATTAGAAGAGGGTAAGAAGTTTGCTCGAAAGATTGACCTTGAAGAATATATTAAAGAAATGAACATAAATCTTGAACCTTGGAAAAAGTGGGAGAAAATGGAAGGATATATTGGTAGGAGTAGTAGAAATAGGTATATGATGGAGTTTAAAAGATATCAATTTGCTGGCTCTAAATATGCACTTAGCTATATACTTTTTGCAAAGAAAGAGGCTTTGGTTAAAATAGATACAGGGAGAATGCATCAAATTAGGGTTACTCTTGATTATTTAGGGTATCATATTCAGGGTGATAAGCTGTATGGTCATAGTGAAACGGACAATGGAATAATGTTAGAATCTGTTTTACTTAGTTTTTTAGATAGAAAGGGAGAGAGAATTTCATTTAGGCTTTAAAAAATGAATAGGAGAAGACATATATACAAAAGAGGGAGGAAAGAGAAAAGGAGTAGAAAAGTATCTCCTATTAAGTTAGTTATTTTGTTTCTTTTGCTAGTAGCACTAATGTACGGAGTATATATGTATATTAGTTTTGGGAATATAAGTAGTCAAAATATATTAAGAGATAATAACGCAGAATACTATCTTCTATCTAACAAAAAAGATGCTTTGGAAAAAACCTTGATTGTTTTCGAAGAGGAATATAATGAGAAAGAGAGGATTAAAAGTGCATACCTATACGCTGAAAACAAAGAGAAAGGCTCTGCAGTTTTAGTATATCTTCCTAATTGGATAGAGTATCAAGGTGTTGAAGAAGATTTCAGCAGTCCAATATCAATATCAACCTTAAGGTATGCAGGAGATTTTCTTCAAGAGGGCAGAGGCTATGAGTATGCAGTATGGCAATTTGAGCAGCTTTTAGGAGGAAATATTGATAACTATATTTGGTTTACTGCTCCTGCTACTCAAATCTTTATAGATAAACTTGGGCAAACAAATACAAGCTCTGTATATGCTCAGTACTATGTTAATGGGTTTGATGTATCAGAAGAAGGATTCTTTTTAAATACATTTGTATCTAAATTGAGTTGGATGAATCTGTTAACTTCATCAGCTAAATTTAAGGATTTAGATATTGTCATATATTCTTCCTACGGAACAATTGCAAATACTGCAATTCAACTTAGACAGGTGCAACAAAGTATCTTAAATTTCAGACCTTACCTAATAGATTTGTCTAGTACACAGTATCTTTCTCAAGAGGTTAATGTAGCGGGGATAGGAGTTTCAAACTATTTAGATATCTCCAAGTATGATCAAATTTGGAGAGAATTTGTTAATACCATTATCGACAGAGACTTAGAAAAAGAAAGGGTAAGAGTAGAGGTATATAACGGGAGTGAATTATCGGGTTATGCATCTCAATATGCCAGAAGAATTAGAAATAGTGGGTGTGAAGTTGTTAGGTATGATAATGCACCATCTGTGCAAGAAAGAACACAAATTTTTGTATCTAATCCTGAAAATTTCTCTAACTCTTTGGAGATAATATTAGAGCTATTTCCAGGAAGTCAGGAAATAGTAGAGGGGAGGCCCTCCTTTATGACAACTGGCGATATAGTTATAATCCTAGGGAAAGATATTCCTACCGCTTACTCTTTTTAATCCCTTCTAAATATTCTCTTTCTAGGGTAAAATGAATATACATATGGGAATAGTAATCGCAATATTAGTAATTTTGTTTGTAGTTTTAGCCTTTGTTGCTTTGTTTTCTCTGTTTAAAAAAGGTTCTCAAGATATAGATATATCAGAGGAAGTTAGAAGTCCTGTTGTAATGCAAATTCTTGTTCCAAGAGAGAATGATAGGACTCCCTTGGCTGCAGAACAGATGTTTGCCTCTATACATGGGATACTGGGAGGTTCAATTAAATCATTGGATTTAATAAGTTTTGAGATTGCCTCTAGTGGTGATGAGGGGATTAAATTTTACAGTGTAGTTCCTAAACATCTTGCTAAGTTTGTAGAAGGCCAAATATATGCTCAGTATCCCAATGCTGATATTAAATATGTCAAAGACTATACCCAAAAGAGAGAGGAAGAGACGAGGCTCTTTGTTACAACCGGCCAAGTAGAATTTGAAAAGGATTACATATTCCCCATTAAGACTTTTAGAAATTTCGAAGTAGACCCTCTTGCTGCCATCACAGGAGCTATTTCTGATTTGAAAAGAGGACAGTATGCCTGGTTACAAATTTTAGTTAGACCTGTATCTAACTACTGGCAGAGCAATTCTAAAGAATATATTACTTCAATTAGGGAAGGGAAAGATCCATATTCTAAGGGATTTTGGTACCAACTAAGTAACTTAATGAGTGGGGTAGGAGACTCACTAGCTAATACTGATGGGACGAGTGTACCAAAGAAAGAAGTTGTTAAATTAGAACCTGGTCAGGAAGAAGAGTTAGCTGAAATAGAGAACAAGATGCTTAAATTAGGATTTGAAGTTGCTATAAGGATAGTAACCAAAGCACCAACTCAGATAGTGTCTGAGCAAATATTAAGAGATGTTGTTGCAAGTTTCAAGCAGTTTACAACAGCACACCTTAATACATTTGTTCATTCTAAACCTCAAAAAAGTGGTAAAGAAATATATGAGGATTACCTCAAAAGATATCTATCATCTGATATTGTAGATATATTAAATATAGAAGAGTTAGCATCTCTATATCATATGCCTAATATATCTGTAGAGACACCTAATATAGCGTGGAGTAGATCTAAAAGGATTGAACCACCTATGAATCTACCCAAAAATGGTGAAAGGGGTGTTACTGTATTTGCAGAAACAGACTACAGGGGGGCAAGATTTGAGTTTGGCATTAAGAAAGAGGATAGAAGAAAACATTTCTACCTTTTAGGAAAGACTGGAGTAGGTAAGTCTACTGTCTTTAAGAATATGTTTATATCAGATATTCTAAGAGGTGATGGAGCTTGTATAATAGATCCTCATGGAGAGTTAGTAGAAGAATTGTTAGATTTCATACCCCAGGAAAGAATTAAAGATGTAATATATTTAAATCCTACAGACACGGAGTATCCTGTAGGATTTAATCTGCTTGAACTAGATGATATAAGACAGAGAGATTTACTAGCTGATGGTGTTGTGGAGGTCTTTAAAAAGCAGTTTGAATCTTGGGGTCCAAGACTTCAATATATTCTTACTAATACAGTAGCTACAGCCCTAGAAGCACAGGGGACAACCCTGCTTTCAGTAACAAGGATTCTAATGGACAAGAACTACCGTAAATTCATACTTAAACAGGTTAAGGATCCCATATTAGTAAAGTTCTGGGAGGATGAGTACGCTCAAATGTCTCAAAATCAGAGATTAATTTCTGAGTCTCTTTCTCCAATACAAAATAAAGTAGGTAGATTTATCTCTTCTGCAGTTACTAGAAATATTGTTGGACAGGTTAAATCAACAATAGATTTAAGAGATATAATGGATAACAAAAAGATTCTGCTTGTTAATTTAGCACAGGGAAGATTAGGAGAGGAAACAGCTTCTTTACTTGGAGGAATGATAATTACTCGTTTACAATCAACTGCTTTGAAGAGAGTGGATATGCCCTCCGACCAGAGAAATGACTTCTATCTTTTTGTAGATGAATTTCAGAATTTCGCTACAGACTCTTTTGCTAAGATTTTGTCAGAGGCTAGAAAATTTAGATTAGATCTATGTATGACTAATCAATATATTGATCAATTAAGTTTAACGGTAAGGCAAGCCATATTTGGTAATGTTGGGACTTTGGGTTCATTTGTAGTAAGCCAATCAGATGCTTCAATACTTGAAAAAGAATTTGCTCCTAATGTTACTGCAGAAGATATGGTTTCTTTAGATGCTCACTCCATGTATATTAAACTGTGTGTTGATGGAATGACATCTGTTCCATTTAGTGCACGTTCACTTCCTCCAAGATTTAAACCTTTTGGACTTAGAGATGAAGTGATAGCTCATTCAAGAGAGAAGTATGGTACCCCCAGAGAGATTATAGAGGACAAGATAAATAGATGGAGTAATCAAAAATACAGTGATCATGGGAATAGATCTATAAAACCTAAAAAGGATTCAAAAGAATAGGGTTGGCAAGAAAGTATTAAGGGTATTAGGTTTTTCCTTTTCTCAAAGTAAACAAAGTGATAGAATATCGATGAGATAAGATGTTTGGTTTAAGTATATATGTCAGGACATTCAAAATGGTCTACAATAAAACATAAAAAGGCAGCCAATGATGCTAAGAAAGGTAAGATTTTTTCTAAGCTCTCTGCACAGATAACGCATGCTGCTAAACAGGGTGGGGGAGATTCTAATATGAATCCCAATCTAAGGTTGTATGTTGAAAAAGCCAAAAGAGAAGGTTTCCCTATTGATAATATTGAAAAAGCAATAGCCAAGGGAACAGGAGAGGGAATTGATGGGGTCACTTTCGAAGAAGCGACATATGAAGGATTTGGACCTTGTAAGGTTCAGATGATTGTTGATGTTCTTACAGATAACAAGAATAGAACGGTTGCTGATTTAAGAAAGCTTTTTGAGGGAATTGGGGGTAGTCTTGGGGAGAGTGGTTCTGTATCATGGAATTTTGATACAAGAGGATACATAGTTGTTAAAAGTGGACATATGGAGAAAGGAAAAAAGTTTGGGGCAGAGGATAAATATGTAAAGGATGATAGGGATGAGGTAATGATGACTATAATGGATATTGAGGGGATAGAAGATATAAGGGGAATAGATATAGAGGGTGTAGAGGGTATAGAGGTATATACTCCATATAGTTTACTTAGTAAGGTAAGGAATGAGATATCTAAGTTGGGTTATGTAATAGAGGAGGCTGAGATAATTAAAGAGGCTAAGATGAAAAAGAAATTAGATGAAAAGGAATTAAAGAAAGTAGAGAATGCAATAGAGAGAATAGAGGAAATGGATGATGTCCAAAATGTTTGGACAGATTTGGAGTAAATCTTAATTCTGTAGAATCTAATTTATAGATTTGATATACTCCGTATATTATTACTGCTCAATCATAATTTATTATTTATTATATAGATGGAAAAATACTCCAAGTATACATATAACCCTGAGTTAGAAAAATTAAGAGAGCCTGTGTATAAGAGGATTAAATTGCTTTTAGAGATGGAGAAAAGTAGGGGAGATTTGATTCTACAGAAAAGAGGACTGGGGGGTATTGATGAACTTGAAGAGTTGGTATTGTTTAAAGAGCAAAGAAAAATGAAAGAGGATGTACAAAAAGAGATAGGATACAAAATTAATGAGAATGAGACGTATCTTAAGGTAATGAGAGAACTTGAACTTGAGAGATTATGGTTGGTAAGGAAAGCATATATTAGTGACTTCCAAGTATATCAGTTAGAGTCCACAAAGCAACTGATGATAATGGCACTACTTGAGAGTGAGAAAATAAAGCAAATTGGCTTACAAAATAATCATCCTCCTTACAGTCTATATATTAGTGAATATATTCATCCTTACGGATTTTTTAGAGATAGTATAGAAAAAGGTCTTCCTATAGATATTCCATTTATACAGAATAAAACAGATGAAGGGGGTAGGTCTTTTTCAAGAGTATATACTCCGGTATATATAGATGTTCCTTCTGAGGAAAGAGATGAGATAATAGAGCTAATTAATGAGAGCCCATTTAATAGAGATATTCGATAGGGAAAGTATTAATTTTGATTAATTCTGGATGTGTTACAATACAGTATGAGAATATTAGGTATTGATCCAGGATTAGCTATAACAGGATGGGCTGTTGTAGATTTTGATAAGGATGGGAATCCTATCCCTATTGACTATGGTGCTATTACCACTCCTAAGGGTCTTACAGTGTCTCAGAGGCTTTCTGAGATATATAAAGATATGAATTCCTTGGTTAAGAAATTTAAGCCTGAATATGCAGGTGTAGAGACTTTGTTGTTTTACAATAATGCTAAGACAGCTATATCTGTAGGAGAGGCTAGGGGAGTAGTACTTTTAGTATTTGAAAATAGTAATATCCCTATTAAAGAATTTTCTCCTTTACAAGTTAAGAGTGCTGTTACTGGATATGGGAAAGCTGATAAGAGACAGGTTCAGGAGAATGTTATGAGGTTTTGTAAGCTAGATAGTATCCCTAAACCAGATGATGCTGCAGATGCAATAGCTATTGCGATAGCAACGAATAGGTTGGTATAGAAATGAGTTATAGGTCATGATATAATCGACCAATTTATTTAATGCTCTCTTTGTCATGGTAACAGAAAGTGAGTTTGATTCCTTTTTAGAATCGAAATTTAATAGAATAAACAAGGAAGAAGAATTATCTACCATCGATAAAGAATTACATACTCATTTTGGAGAGACCTTTTTTGATATCTCCGAAAAGACTTTAAATAATCCAAAAGCAGTCCTATTACATAAACCTATTGATTGGAAATCAAGAGATAGTGTTGACACGTATAATGATTTAAATAGGAAGATTTTTTCAAATTGCTCTCGAGTTATCAGGATTGGTGAGAAAGAACTGGAGGCTGAGGTAGTACAGATTTGGGCAGTTAGGATAACAGAAGTAGTGTTAGATGAAGATGAATCAGAGATTCCACAGGAGGGGGTTGCTTTTCAGATAAATGTTTCTGCAGAGCAGAGAAAGCTTTCATTTGGTGGGTTTGCGTTGACCTCTGAGGAATTAGAAAGGATTCCCTTTTATATTTCAAGATTAGAAATGCAGGATGCATATATGGTGGGGGAGGATAGCGAGATGATTAAAGCTTTTGATAATTACTATAATCTACTTGTAGAGTGTCAGGAGAGAAATAGATAAGTTTGCGCAAAAATTGCCACAACTAATTAATATATTATTTACATATTTATGACTACCAAAGAACAAACAGAGGAATTTTTCAGTGATTTGGAAAGGAAAAAGAATAAGGAAAAATTTCGTGAAGAGATACACAATTCTGCTATACTAACAGTTTTGTCCGCCCTATGTGACGTAAACCCCCAGAGTAGATTGGATGTATCTATAGATTCGAGTTGGAGTGAGTATAAGAAAATATTTACAGAAATGATGACCCCTTTTACGTTGAGTGGTGTCCCATATGGAGATTCTAGACAGGATTTAGAGATGGGTATTGTTGAGATTAAACATAAAAAGGAACGCTATACCGAAAGGGATGCTAGGACTACGAAAGAAAGAGAAGACCCAGATACACTTCAGATTTATGTTTCCATTCTTGAAGAACTCACAGAAGAAATTGAAGATATTAATCCAGAAAGAATAAGGCAAATGCCGATTGATCTTACCAAAGAGAATGTAAGTGAATACCTAGATATGAATTGTAAAGGTTCTAGGAAGGAAAAGTATAATGCTGGAAGACTCTTTGACAATCTCCAAGATTCAGTTAAGAGGATAGATACGAAAAATGAAGACTTAAAAAGATTTACTTCTAGATAGTAGGGGAAGAGTAGAAATTTAATATAAAGGAAAAAA
>DFBL01000042.1:0-5957 GCA_002366615.1 Candidatus Dojkabacteria bacterium UBA3081 | reverse complement strand
GCAAAGCAAATGGAAGAGATTGCAGATGTAGAGGATTTTTTGATAGATAGGGTAGGAGGAGTTTTCAACTATTATGCTAATGTTAAGAGGGATCCAGAGATTAAGTTATTCTTTGAGCCAATTGATTTTGATTCAAGTGATAGTATTGAGATGTATAGGACAGTATTGAATTCTATCTTGGATAATTGCTCGGGTAATATCCGTATTGCGGAGAATATCGTTAAAGCAACCCCAAGAGAAATACTCTCTATTGTTGTAGAAATGTCAGCGGGGAGAGTTGTTGATTTAGGTATAGGATTCAATTTTTCAATAGATCAAGAAAAGAGTGATTTGGATGGGCTCGAATTAAAAGAGAGTGAAATTCCTGTGATTGATTACATTTTCTCAAAAAAGGAATTCCTGTCTCAATATGGAGCAAGCGAGGAAAGCGATCTTGCTATACTTTTTGATAATTTCTATGAATTTCTAACATCATCAGAAGAAAGAATGGGGAATATGATAGAAAAGAGATTACTTGCGGATAGGAGTAAGATGCTTAGGGAGATTATTCAGGAACGGAGTAAAAATAACAGAGCAAATTAATTTAATTTTATTTCATTTTTTAATATGGTAAGCCCAGAGAGATTATTAGAAGTTTCCGATATGGGAGATCCACAAAGTAGAATGAAGGATTGGATTTCTGAGTATATGGAAAGAACCCACGCAACTAAAGCAACGCTTGAGAATTTAGACAACGAGAATCTTACAGAGAGAGAAATAGCACAGAAGTTAATTGAGATGGACATTGAAGATATAAAAGTCATACCTTCTAATTCACCTAATGCTGATGTCTCTGATCATTATGGATTCTTTTACTTAAAATATTTTGGTCTCCCAGATGAGGTTGTACGTGTAGGTGAGAGAAATGCGTACCATGTAGGAAGGATGGTTGCAGAAGCTTTCGATACTCTTTATCCTACCCAGCTCCTTCAATACAGAAGTAGATATGAGGGGAAGTATAAGAGAAAGATAGAGAAATGGTATAAAAGTCTTTCTGAAGGCTCTTTAAGCCCGGCTGAGTTCACGAGAATCTTCTTAATTGGTCAAACGTGTCCCACATTTATGACATATGCTTCAACGTTTAGATTTAGGAACTCCTCAGAACTATACAGACTAATAAAAAGAGCAGAGGAGAGTAAAAAGTAATCAAGAGTTTCTGATATCCTGTATAATGTAAAGATGATTTCATACATATCAGGTAAAATACTAAAAAGCAATCTAGGAAAGAGTAGCTATGTAGATATTCTTACATCTTGTGGGGTAGGGTATAGAGTGTTTGTTACCTCTCAATTTAAATTTCCTACAAAGGATACCAATATATCTATATATACAAGTTTTCAGGTAAGGGAAGATAGTCAGATGCTATATGGTTTTCCTAGTGAAGAGGAGAGAGACTTCTTTGAAGAGTTACTCAATGTATCAGGGATAGGGCCTAAATCTGCACTTTCTATACTTTCTACTTACTCTATGAAGAGAGTAAAGGAGATTGTATTAGATGGAGATGCTAATCTGCTTAAAAAGGTTTCTGGTTTGGGTCTTAAGGGTGCTCAAAAAGTTATACTAGAACTTAGAGGTAGGATAGACTTTGAGAAGGAGGGAATAGAAAGTAAAAGAGATGTACGATTAAAGGAGTTAAAAGATGCTCTTAGCTCATTAGGTTTTAAAGGTAGTGAGCTAAAGGATAGGGTAGAGAGTGCTGAAGTGATACTGAAGAAAAAGGATTATGATATTGAGACATTAATTAAGAAAGTATTGAGTGAATAGATGATTGAATCTAGCAAAGAAAAAAACAAAGGAAAAAAAATTGATACAAAGAAGAGTAATGTTGTTGTAAGTAATGGAGATTTTGAAAAGGCTGAGCAAAAGATTAGACCTTCTAGAATTGATGAGATGATTGGTAGAAGAAGAGAGAAGAAGGCTATTAAGATGATGATAGATTCTGCTCGTAAAAGAGCAGAGGTTATGGATCATATCCTTTTCTATGGGCCTCCAGGTTTAGGTAAGACTACATTTGCTTTAGCTATTGCAAATGAGATAGGGAGTTCAATTAGGATAACCTCAGGTCCAGCTATTGAAAGACAGGGGGATTTGGCAGCTATACTTACAAATTTAAAGAAGAATGATGTTCTTTTTATAGATGAAATACACAGACTATCAAGAGTAGTTGAGGAAATTTTGTACCCGGCTATGGAAGATAGGGCATTAGATATTGTAATGGGGAAGGGACCCTCTGCAAAGACTATTAGATTAAGCTTAGAGCCGTTCACATTAATAGGTGCTACTACTCAGATTGGAAAGATTAGCTCTCCTATGAGAGACAGGTTTGGTCTAATACAGAGGTTAGATTTTTTTGAGGATGAAGATATGATTGAGATTTTAAGAAGAGCTTGTAATCTTTGGAGTATTAATATTGATGACAAGGCATTAAAGACAATCTCTATTGGTTCAAGGGGTACTGCTAGAGTAGGGTTAAGGCTGTTAAGAAGGGTAAGGGATTATTCTCAGAGCAACAATTTAAAAGAGATTAATACAGATGTTGTATCAAAGACTATGGATATATTGGGTATTGATGAGATAGGGTTGGAGTCAATAGATAGAGAAATCTTGACTGTGTTATTTAATAACTTTAGTGGAGGTCCAGTAGGGGCATCTACTTTAGCTGCTAGTTTATCAGAGGATGTGTCAACACTTTTAGATGTATATGAACCCTATCTTATGAAGTGTGGGCTTTTAAAGAGAACCTCTAGGGGTAGGGTTTTGACTCCAAAAGGTATAAAATATGTTCAAGAAGTATGTCTGTAGAGAATATGGCAAACACAAGTGAGGATTCTGTTAAAAGAGGGAAGTTAATTGCCCTATCTTTTCTAGTAGCTTTGTCTATTTTTGTACAGACTATTATTAGACAGGGAGATCCAACTGTAACTAGGACTATAATTACAGCAATAATATATTTTGTCATTTCTTTTGTTGGTATAGTATGGGCTTTTAATTTTGAAGTAAAGATCAAATCTTTACCTTTTCTTTTGCATAGTGCACTCTTTGTTATGTCAGAGTATCTCTTTATTCAGCTTTTCTTTGCTCAAAAGTTTAGTCGTATTTATGAGGGTGTTCTTCTCCTTATCCTTGTTATCTTAGTATTTGCAGGAACATATGTATCTTTTTTGATGTCTAATGTTTTTAATGTTAATTTGTATAAAGGTATTCCTTTAGTTCATGTTGGTAGAACTACTTCATACATTGTTTCTACTCTTACGGTGTTCTTTCTTACTTTTAGTCTTTTAGCTTTACAACTTCCTTTCTTTTTACTCATACCACTAATATTTGCTGTTTCAATATTTCTTTCCTACATACATCTTAAAAATCTTGGGTTTAAAGGTTTTCTACTTAAGAGAAAAACTCTTCTTGTGTCTGTATTAGTTTCATTACTTTTTCTCTCTTCATTTCTATCTGGAGTCCTACATGAGCTTTCAGCACTATCTCCAACGGTAGGGTACTTTGTTGGGATAGGAGTGGCTAATATAAGGGGAAATAAGATGAATGATATTTGGGAAATGATACTGTATATTATTGCATTAATAGCTGTTGTTTTTCTCAATCTTTTTTTAAACGTTTTGTAGTATCTCTTAGAAAGTAGGGGGGTAGGACCCATAGTTGTAAATAGCCTATAGTTTCACATATCCTATAGTAATATCAATGTGGATAAGTAACTGCTAATAATAATAGGTATAAAGAGAATAAAAGTGGGAAATAAAAAAGTAATTCAAATGTGTAGATATGTGTATATGATAGAAGTGCTAAGTACTATCCCCTATGTTGCAATATGTTATGATTTTCTGTAATATATAACCGAGTATAATCATCCTTATATGCGGTGGCATATGGATAGGCCTTAGGGGTAGCTCTTAGATTATATTTTTATTAATAGAAATTAAATAGATTAATGATAGAACTTATTTTAATTCTTTTCTTTTTATATATTTCCCCTATTTTTTCTTTTTCTGTCCTTGAGAAAATTTTAGGGTCCCCTACTTTGATTTATTTTTTTTATAGTAATATATACATATGAAGAAGCCATATCTTTTAGACAATGTTCCTAAGCTCCCTGATCAGAATATGTATTTACTAAATCTTCAAAACAACGGATACAGTTTTAAAACGATTATTAGCTATGCTAGAGATCTATCAATATTTAGTGTGTACTTGTATTTTAATAATATAAAGTTTAGTAAGCTTTCTAAGTTAGATGTTTCAAATTACAAAGGATATCTAACAAGTGGTAATCATTTGAAAGATTTGGATAAAATAAGGGCAAAATGGATAGAAAAGACTTTACCTACAACAAAAGGGAAAGATGAAGCTCTTAGAGGTCCAGAAAGGGGTTTGAAAAAAGATGGAGCTATGGTTACACCTAATAAAGACATCGGGAATACAGTCCAGGACTCGAATCACGTCACAGACATATATAAGGACGATTTTCTATCTGAGGTGTATGGTAAGGTGTACGGTTCACTTGGAATTTTAAAAAAGCCTCTCAATTCTCGAGCTCGAAGTCAGAATGGTTTATCTGCTCGAAGTATAAATCGAATGTTGTCTGCTTTAAGATCGTATTTGAAATTTAGAATCGAGTTTGATTTGGATATTCCCATACCACCGGATTGTATAAAAATGATTAAAACAAAAAAGAAGGTTAAAAAGGTTGCTTCTTTTGAGGATTTGGTTAAATTAATAGAGTCTCCAATAGAATTTGAAAAAGATGAGAGGATTGCATTAAGAAATAGGTGTATGTTAGAGATGCTTTTTGCTACTGGTATGCGTATTTCAGAGCTTATTGGCTTAAATCTAGATCAATTAAATGTGCAAGGGAAGCTATATATAAAGGGAAAAGGCAATAAAGAGAGAGCTGTTTTTATGACCTCAAGGTCTTTAGGATGGCTTAATAAATACCTTAAATTAAGGTTAGAGTATGCTTTTACAGAAAAAAGGAAGGATGAGCAACCTGTTAGCTTTGATAAATTGTTTTCTGATTTAGGAATTACAACGGAGGGCGTGAAACAACGTGAAACAAATGATGGAAAACCAATTTCTAAGGGTTTAAATTTAGAAGTTTTTGATTCTGAAAATAGGAAGTATATTAAATTGATAGAGGATTATCGAAAAAGTGACTTTTTAAAAAAGTTCGACTCCCCTGCCCTATTCATACCCTTTGTTGGTATTTCTAGTAAAAAGGAAGATTGTAGATTATCAACTAACTATTTCCAAGAAAAAATAGCTGATTACAGAAAAAGAATTGGAATACAGATTCCTACATCAGCACATAGTTTAAGGCATGGGTTTGCTACATATATGGCAGAGCAAGGTGCTAGTGCAATTGCCCTGCAGGTTCTGCTTGGTCATGAGAGTTTAGATACAACTACCAAGTATGTGCATGCGAGTGAGAAATTTGCTGAAGAGGCAGTTAGAAAGAATCACCCACTGAAATAGTGATAATAATTTTAAAAGAGGATAAATATCTATTAATTCTGAGATACTTGTTGGTATAGGTTTGATTGTTTTGTATCTTGTAATAACTGTTGTGCTTGGGTATCTCCCTGTTTGGCTTTCTGGATTAAGTTAAATGCATTGTTTAAATCATTTTCTAACTCTGAAATTAGTCTGGCATATTCTTTCAGGAGTTCATTTTCAGCATTTGCCCCGTATATTGTATAAGCGATTTCATCAATTATAGTTTTTGCATGCTCTATAGATTTTGCCTCTTTTATTCTATTCTCATACTGTTTAATCTCAACTTCTGTTACTACTTTGGAAAGATCTAAAAACAGTTTGTCATATACATCTTGTGTGAGTAACTCAAGTAGCTCTTGTGCAATATTTTCATCTTTTACTATTAAGAGTAATTTTTCTTTTACCTTATCGTACAT
>DFBL01000054.1 GCA_002366615.1 Candidatus Dojkabacteria bacterium UBA3081 | reverse complement strand
GGAGTTGGTCAAATTGTCGAAATGATTTTTAATGGAGAAAGGATTGATTTTGTAAGATACTTTGGGTATTGGGTATGGAATATTACAGGGAAAATCTTTGGAATTATGGCAGACAGTAGTTTATATATGCCAGAGTATTTCAAAATTCCCTACTTACTGTTTTTTTCAATAGCTATAGTTTTGGGTGTTAAGTATAGAAAAAGATGGGATAAAGTTGATTACTATTTAATAACTATTACTCTTTTTTATATTTCTATCCTTTTCTTTGTACAAAACTATACCAAGTATCTTAGATTTAATCATTTCTATTTAGCTTTGCAGGGAAGATATGTTTTTCCGGTTATTATTCCCCTCTTTATCCTTTTTTCTAAGTCTTTACTTTTCGTAAGGAAGAAATGGTTGAGATATTTAATACTTATTCCTCTCCTGCTTCTTTTTGCGTATAGTTGTATTCCATTTTTCCTTCTTAATGTTCCCTCTTCTTGGTATTAGATAGAAGATTATGGAGGGTTGTGGACATGTACATAAGAAATCTTTAATATTAGAAGTTGGTATTTTTAAATTATTATCATATTTCAATGAGATATATAGGGACTACTGTTAGGGGAGTAAGAACTCCTGTAATTAAACAGGGGGATGATTTAGAAAGTGTTGTTGTTAGTTCTTTGCTTAGAGCTTCCAAGGAGCATAAATTTGAATTCAACGATAGAGATGTTGTAGGCATTACAGAAGCTGTTGTAGCAATCACACAGGCCAACTATATCTCAAAAGAGCAACTAGTAAAAGAGATTAAAGAGAAATTCCCTAAAGATATTGGTGTTGTATTTCCAATACTAAGTAGAAACAGGTTCTCTTTAATATTAAAATCTATAGCACAGGCCTGTGAGGAAGTTCATGTACTTTTAAGCTATCCTTCTGATGAAGTAGGAAATCACTTAATGGATGTTGACAAGATGTATGAACAGGGTCTTAATCCATATATTGACTCCTTTGAGGAAGATAGATATAGGGAGCTTTTCGGAGAGAATGTCCCTCATGAATTCACAGGTGTTGATTATGCAAAATATTACAAGAGCCTTGGAAATGGAAATGTACATATTCATTTTTCTAATGACCCAAAATATATTTTAGGATTTACAAAGAATATTCTTGTATGTGATATCCATACGAGATTTAGAACAAAGAAAATACTTGAGGAATCTGGAGCAAAGACCTTGTACTCTCTTACAGATATATTTTCAGAACCTTCACACTCGCATGGATACAATCCAGAGTATGGATTACTAGGTTCGAATAAGGTGGGGGAGGGAAAGCTAAAGCTTTTTCCAAGGGAGTGTGAGGATATTGTAAACTCAATCCAGAAAAGATTAAAAAAGGAAACAGGCAAAGATATTGAAGTTTTAGTATATGGGGATGGAGCTTTCAAAGATCCCATTGGTAAGATATGGGAGTTAGCAGATCCTGTCGTTTCTCCCGGCTTTACAAATGGATTGAAAGGTAGACCAAAAGAGGTTAAGTTAAAGTATATATCAGAAAATTGGAACAAAAATGGTGATATCAATGAGTATGTAAAGAATGCGATAAGGCAGAAGAAGGAACCTGATTATGAGGTTGAGAAATCATTGGGTACTACTCCTAGACAGTTGACTGATTTACTTGGAAGTCTTTGTGATTTAACAAGTGGGAGCGGGGATAAGGGGACTCCAGTAATTCTTGTTCAGGGCTATTTTGATGATTATACAAAAGAGTAAAAAGAAGTAGACATTTCTGATATACTTTTAATATTAATATTAGATATTTATTTATGAAAAGATATCTTGTTTTTGGAATACTCCTTCTATCACTGGTTAGCAGTGTATTGATATATCTTTCTTACAAAAAAGAGGAGCAACCTGAGAGTCAAGTTATGGGAGAGGCTACTAGCCCAGAGATTGAGAGTTTAGTCAAATTTACTAAACATGAGGTATCTGCTTTTGTATTTAATATACAAGAGGATGAAAATAGCCATAGGTTGTATGTTAATTTAACTCCCTTTGTATCTATAGATGTTGGAGAGTTAAAAATTGGAGAATTTAGAGTTAATAATTTCCAAGGTAGCTGTGCAATAGGGGACGTTGTTCTAATTCATCCTACAGATTTAGAGACAGATACTATTGGTAGAAACTTTCTCTTTCAGAAATCATCCCTTGGTATGACAAAGGGGGATATTAAGTCAGAGGGAAATAGTATTGAGTATGTTGTTGTTGATGAGGTAGCAAGATACAATGAGGTAAATAGAAGTAATATTGTCACTCCCTATTTTGGTATTATCGTTAAAGAGATAGGGAATGTTGATTATAAAGCAATTAAAGAGAGAGATGGGGTGTTTGATGGAACTAGATATTTAGAGTATGCAGAGATTTCTCAATCTAGTCTTAATACTGATTTTCAATTTGATATATTTATTAAATTCGAAGGTGGAGAGAAATATATAAAGACAGTAAAGGGAAGTATGTCTGGTCAACTATTTAAAGATGAAACAGCTCCCCTATTCGAGCTCACTATCATTTAAAAAGGGGGTTGGATCAACAATACCCATATCAATCTTAAGTCTTAAAACTTTCAGTACTTTTTCATCAAGAAGCTCAGTTGTTATCTCTCCACTACTTACCAAAGCAATCAGAGTATTATATACACTTTGTTGAATATTAATATCCTTGCTATACATTAGTATATCGTTTCCTGCTAAGAGAGCCTGCTTAGCAATATTTGGGTAGCTATCCTGTTTATTTATTGCTCCCATATTCATATCATCTGTTAGTACTATACCTTCGTACCCAAGATCTTCTTTCAATCTTTTTGTAATAATTTCTGTAGATACTGTAGAGGTATTGTTATCAATATTGGGAAACTGTATATGCCCTACCATCAAAATTTTTGTGTTTCTATTTTCTAATACTTTCTTAAAGGTATATATATAACTATCCCATTCATCTGCATCAATATTTACATTTGGAAGTTTGTAATGGGGGTCTAAAGGGGTGTCCCCGTGTCCTGGGAAATGTTTAGGTACTGGAATAATATGAGAATCTGTATACCCATTAATTGCACTGTTGCTTTTTTCTACGACATCATCTTTCGTACCTCTAAAGACACGTTTTATCATAAAGGCAGTAGGCTGTGTTACATACTCTACTACTGGAGCAAAATTCATATTTATTCCATACTCTTTCAATATTTTCCCCCTTTTAAGAGCAATATCGTAAGCTTGCTCTTTTGTATTCATACTACTTTGAGGCATAGTTAGAAGGGAATTCCCTCCTAGTCTTGCTACAGTTCCTCCTTCCTGATCTATAGATATGAAAAGTGGAATTTCAGAAATACTTTGAGTGTCTGTAATTAATTTTTTTAATTGACTCTCTCCTGTTATATTTCTACCAAGAATTAATAATCCTCCAACAGTATTTTGTGTAATAAAGGTTTGTAAATCGGCATTTAGGGAGGTCCCATAGAAACCAAATATCAACAATTGACCTACTTTCTCTTCTAAACTCATCTGATTTAATATTATTACTTCGACTGGTTCAGAGTCATGTATATCTTCAAATGTAGGATATACATTTTCAATAGTTGGATTACGTACATGGAAGGGAAGCCCAATAAAAAGGGGGAGTGTAAGGAGTAAAAAAAAGGCTTTTAATATTTTCATATTAAAATTTCTTTCTTAAGAATATATAAGTTAAGATAGCAAAGGGAATCATACTTAAGATTATCTTTGCTGTTGTAAAGAGTATATTATCGTTTTGATTAGCAATCAAACTCATTATTACTGCCCAAGGAATCATACTAAGTATTGTAAAAAGGTAGTACTCTTTGAAAGACACCTTTGTAAACCCAAAGGCATATGATGCAAAATCATTAATGTAGAAAGTTGAAAGGCGTAAAAGAAAAATATTTTTTGTATCAATCCTCTTAGAGATATCTTCTATCTTTTCTAATCCTCCTTCCCCTATTATCTTTTTAAGGAATCTTTTTCCATACCTTCTTGCTATGTAAAAGTTTAGAGCTGAGGATATTAACCATACAATGAGTAGATAGAAGATTGCTTTTTTACCAAACATAATAAAACCTGCAATAAATAAAGCTGAAGTACTGAGTGGAGCAAATGTCTGACCAGTTATTTGAATGAGTATGTATAGGAGTGGAGCAAATATTCCAGCATTAGAAATAAAGGTAGAGATCTCTTCTGAGGAGTATGAAAGGGAGATATAGAGAAGAGAAAAAAAAAGGAGAAGTGAGAATAAAGGATACAAAACCTTTTTTAAAGTGATTCTCATTCCCTATTATATACCAATATGAAAAAGTGTGTGCAAAAAAAAAGGATGGAGTTCCAGTAAAACAACCATCCAAAGGCTAGGAAAGTGTACATTACGATACACTAGCTTTGGCTAAACAATAGACAGAAGAAATAAATTTCAAAAGTCAAATTGTATAGTGCTAATGTTGCAATCATTAACATATCATTCAAATCCACAGAAACAACTGAAATAGAAAAACTGGTTCTAAATCAGAGTTCGGTACCAACCTGGTAGGATTTAAAAGTCCTAGTACCTATACTTTATTGAGGGGGTTAATAAATGTCAAGGGTTTTTTAAGTGAATACTACTATAGGATAACCTAAAAGCTTAGGTAAAACAAGAATATATATGTAATTATAATATCTTTAGGTCTTTAAAATATTATTCTATAACGTATACAAAATAAAACCAAATCTTATCGAATTAGTTTAATAATTCTCCTATTGATTGCCTATTATGTAGTCTATTGATAATTTCTGCAAAGTATTGGGATACAGAAACAACCTCTATCCATTTGTTTTCCTTTAAGATATCAGCAGGAATATACGATGCATCTGTACATATTAATTTGTTTAATATTTTCTCTTTGTGTAATTCTTGTAGTTTACTAAGAGCATCATTGTTAAGTAATGCAAATGTTGTTACTCCTATTACCTCCTTAGCACCCTTACTTTTAGCCAATGTGGCTGCTTTACAAAATGTACCAGCAGTATCAATCATATCATCCACTATATATACATCTTTGTTATCAATATCGCCTAAAAGTTCCATATTCTCTACAGTATTAGCTTTGTGATAATCTCTTGTTTTAAAGGTAAAGGCAACAAAACAGTTAAGAGAGTGAGCATAGTAATTAGCTCTTTTAGCACCCCCTAAATCAGTTGGGGTAACTACAGTATCTCCCATATTCCTAATTTTTGTTTTTATATGCGGTACTAGTACATAACTACCCCTTAGGTTTTCAATCTGAGCTGATCTAAAGAAGCCTTGTATAGCTGGATTATGTAAATCTATTGAAATGATATGATCTGCTCCCAAATCTCCTTCTAACTCCCAAGCTACTCTTGCAGCTGTAATATCTTCTCTCCCCCACTGCTTTTCCTGTCTAGCGTATGGGTAGGAAGGCAATACGGCAGTAATATAGTTGGCATCACACCTTCTACATGCCCCTATAACGGTGTAAAGCGCTCTTAAGTTCTCATCAACACTTCTTCCATCATAGTGATTTTCAATATCTTGAACTACAAAGACATCTCTACCTCTTACACTTTCATTTAATACCGTCTTTATTTCTGTATTTGCAAAAAGAATCTCATCTGTATCAAGTAGGTGTATTTTCTTATCTCTTTTCTTATTTAACTCTCTTAGTAATTTTTTAGCAAAGCTTTTACCGGATGTACAGGATATTAAACAAAGTTCTCCATGATAGTGATTCATATTTCTTTTAAAAAAATTACCATTACTAATATATAATGAACTATCTTGTGTGACAAGCGGTATTAAAATCCTTTCTTTATTCAGCAGATTTAATTAATTTGTCGTATAATTGTAATATCTTAAATTGTTATTTACCTCATAGGTCAATAGAATTCCTATACATCTTTACCTTTATATTTTTAATTCAAGTCCTTTTCTTTGCATATATGGCAATTAAAAAGACAGATGAGGTTACAGATCTTTTCTACGGTATAACCTTTGTATTAGCATCTGCCTTTTCATATTTTATTGGTTCAGAGACTTTTTCTTTAGCTAAAACAATCCCATTTATATTAATTTCTTTATGGGGATTCAGATTAGCTATATATCTTTTTATTAGAATATGAAAGATTGGAAAGGACAAAAGATTTGATAATATTAGGGGTAATGTTAAGAAGTTTTCTTCATTTTGGTTACTTCAAGCTATCTCCATTTTCATTATTCTCTTACCATCTACATATGTTTTTCTTTATAGGTATGATATGGTATTTACCACTATTTCATACATAGGACTTTCTATTGTTTTGTTGGGAATAGGAATAGAGGGTATTGCTGATTATCAGAAGTTTGTATTCAAAAATAGGAGTGAGAGTAAAAATAAGTGGATATCAACAGGGTTATGGAAATACTCAAGACATCCTAATTACCTGGGTGAAATTATGATGTGGGTTGGTGTTTTTATCTATAGATCTTTCTATCTAACAGGTCTAGCTATTTTTACTGTTATATCTCCCATATATATATCTTTTCTTTTACTTTTTGTTAGTGGTATTCCAACTTTAGAAAAGAAATATGATAAGAGATATATTAATGACAAGGAGTATGTAAAGTATAAGGAAAAAACAGGTATTCTTCTTCCTAAGATATTTTAATAAATAATGGTTAATTCAAAATACTTTTTTTAAAATCCTCTAATTCAATTATCTTAATATCGTTGTCTTTTAAGAGTTGTGTTAATATTCCTACTCCCGGGATTAACTTATCACTAAATGTACCATCATATACCTTGGTATACCCACATGAGGGACTTTGCTCCTGTAATATGGCATGAGTAATATTAAATTTTTTACAAAAGTTTAAGATATTTTTAACTCCCCTTAAGTACTGCTTTGTAACATCTGTGTAAGTCTTTGTAAGGACTCTACCCTTTCCATTAAGGATATCTTTAGCTGTATATCCACTTTCAATCTCACTGGGCTCTCTTGGGGTTGTAAGACCTCCTAACTGCTCTGAACATAGAGGGAAAAACTCAATATGATTCTCTTTAAGAGATCTTATCAAAACCTCATTTTTATTACTCTTCCCATTGTACTTAGTATCTAAACCAAGTAAACAGGCACTTATTAAGATTTTCATATTTTTTTAGGTAGTATTAAAGCACCTATCCCCACAATCTCCAGGACCATTAACTATATATGCCTTTTCGTTTAAAGGATTAGGCCCAAAGACAGAGTATATATGGATATTCTTGTACTCTTTGTATATATTTTCTATACCCTCTTTTGCGGCATGAAGACAGCATACAACTAGTTTATCTGGATTAAGATACTCCTTGCATATCTCAATGCAAGCAAGTATTGATACTCCTGTTGCCAAGGCGGGATCTGTTATTATGACAAATTTGTCATTTAAGTCCTTTATTCCTCTGGTGTAGTCTGTATCAGCAATCATCTTTCCATCTTTCTCTCTTCTCCAAGCACTTACAAAAGCAATGGGAGAGTTTGGAAATATATCTCCCATTGCCATAGCCATATTTGTACCAGCTCTTAGTATATTAATAATAGCTATATTACTGTCATCAATAACCTTTCCTTCAAGGGTTCCCAAAGGTGTTGTAATACTCTTTTTGATAGTTGGTAATATATCTCTTCGAGCTAGATCTAAAGCCATATAATGTCCTAGAAGTTTGCAGTACTCTCTGTATCTGTAAGGCTTAGTATTTACATCATGTAATCTTAACCCTATCTCTTGTATTATTGGATTATCAACTATTGTAAAGTTATTCATTACTTATTGCTCTCTCCCAAATATCTAAAGTATATATTTTATCAATATCTATACCCTCTACTTCATCAATATATTGTGTAGCTATATCAATGGTTTGTTGTAATTTGTCAGTATTAATGTAAAACAGACCCTCAGTTGCTCCATCATCCGCTATATACAGTTTAGCAGTCTCTTGTGCCATTCTGATTTGATGATCTTTAGCTGTAACATCATTTTCAGTGAAATCAAGACCCATTAAATCTACACTTTCCTTTGGATTTTCGATAGCATATTCCCACCCCTTAATAGATGCTCTCAGGAATCTAACTAAAAGCTCTTCATTGTTTTGTAGGTATTCTCTTTGTACAAACAGAGCATCCTGTAGCATACCGGCACCCTCCTGCTCCATATCAAATACAACAAAATCATCCTCACTATACTCTGCCTCTATGGGGAGCCAGTACTCGTTGTAAATCATTGCTGATGCAAGATCAATTTCTTTATTAAGTAACTGATTCATATCAAAATTCTGATTTACAAGTGTAACATCCCTATCTTTATCAAACCCTTGCATTTCTATGAAAGCATATGGCTCTAACTCATTACCTCCTGGCCAAGTACCTATTTTTTTACCAAATATATCTTCAAGTTCTTTTATACCACTTTCTTTAAGAGCCATTAATCTCATACCAGACCTTTGCATACCCTGTCCAATATTTACCAAATCTTCTCCTTGAGAAATTGCAGGGAGAACATTTCCCGTCCATGCTACTGCTACATCTGCATCCCCTGAAATTAGTACATCTACAGGATTTATTCCTACTCCCCCTGGCAGGATTTCAAGATCAATACCTTCACCCTTATAGTAGCCTAACTCTTTTGCTACCAGAAAGCCCATAAATTGAGCTTGTTCTATCCACTTCAATTGAAGTGTTACCCTATCCATTTCTTCTGTACTCTCAGATTCTTTCTTAAGAATCTGTGTGTAGAGGAAATATACTCCAACTACCGCAACTATCAATACTAGTATCCACGGCATTTTGGATTGTGAAGAATTCTTTTCTTCTTGCATAATAAAATAAATAATAATTTAAATATCTCTTTTAACTCTTTTGCCACCTTACTAATCTCTTTTGTAAAAGTTGTACAGTAGAGTAAAAGAGAGAACCGAATAGTGCAATGAAAAATATTCCAGCCCAAACTAGTTTAAGATTGTATAAACCTTTTTTTGAAAGAATGAATATCCCTATTCCACCATATCCTCCGAAAAATTCAGCAGTTATTGCTGTAAATATTGCTGTAGTTACTGTTACCTTAACACTATTTAAAATAGAGGGAAGAGATTTAGGAAGTAGAACTTTTTTAAGAATTTGTTTTTCAGAAGAGTTATATGAAAGAAGAAGGTCTTTGTGTCCCTCATCAATATTTGTAAGTTCACTTAAGGTTGTAATGAATGTAGGAAAGAAAGTAATTAGAGATACTAAAAGAATCTTCTGATTCTGATTAGTACCAACTATTCCTCCCAATACTGCTGCTAGAGTTATTAATGGAATTGAATTAACTAATACGGAGACATTTACTAATCTCTTTGCTATTCTATCCTTTCTGTAAATAGATAGAGCTGCTAAAAAGCCAAGGGCATTCCCTATTAACCATCCAGGTAAAATTTCTTTTGCACTGTATATCATCTCTTTACTTAATATATCGTAATCAGTAATACATGTGTTAAGAATTTCTGAGGGTTTAATTAGGACGGTTTTAGATACTTCAAATATATTTAAAGATAGCTCCCAAGCAAGAAAGAAAAATATTAAGGAGGATATTGATATTAAGGTTTTATTATATTTTTTAATTACTTGCCTCATTTAGATATTCCCTTATTTCCTTTATATATTTAAAATATTTACTACACCCTTCTACTTCATTTCTTGGGTATTTCAAATCTATTTCTACTGTTTTGTATACTGTCGATGGTTTTTTACTCAGTACTATGACCTTTTGAGAAAGATATACAGCCTCTTGTATGTTATGTGTAACAAAAAGAATTGTTTTATTCATCTCTTTCCAAATATTAATAATTTCGTTATTCATTCTTCTTCTGTTTACTTCATCCAATGCTGCGAAGGGTTCATCCATAAGTAGTAGCTTTGGATTGTATGCTAAGGCTCTTCCAATTGAGACTTTCTGTTGCATTCCTCCTGATAGTTCACTTGGTCTGTAGTGTGAGTAAGGGGTAAGATCCATACTATTTAATAGCTTAGTAACAATCTTTCCTCTTTTTTCTTTTTGGTATCCCATTATCTCAAGGGGTAATTCAATATTTTCTGCTACTGTCCTCCACTCAAGTAAAGTGGGCTTTTGTAGTATTAAACCAAGATCTCTGTTTTTAGAAGCTGTTTCAGGTTTTCTCCCATATATTCTAATCTTTCCCCCTATTTCACAACTATCTTTGGTTGGAAGACCGCTGATTAATCTAAAGAGGGTTGATTTACCACATCCTGAAGGTCCAATTATTGATACAAAAGAGCTGTTTTTAACATCAAAAGATATATTTTCTAGTACATGTAAATGTTTAGTTCTATCTCCATTAAACAGCACATTAAAATTCTCTACTGTAATTGCTTTAGAATTGTCCATATCTATATTTTTTGTTTATATATTTTTCAAATTTAGAGATACATATGAAAAAAAGTAAGGAGATTATGGATATGAGCATTGTACTTACCCATACCCTTGGTATTATCTGATTGTTAAATGAGTTATATATATCCTTTCCAATACCTGTTTTTACAGAAAGAGGTAGTTCTGTGATAATGCTTGCTACTATACTTCCACTACAAAGTAATTTCATAGTTGAAAGAAGAGTTGGAACTAAGGAGGGTAGTAGTAAATATTTAAGGAACTCTTTCCTACTAGGGCTGTAAGAGTGTAATAGGAGTGTATAGTTTTCTGGAAGATTTATTAATGTATTTCTTACACTTACTACTACTGAAAAGATACAAAAGAGCACAATCAGAAATATCTTTGTAAAAAACCCATACCCCAGTAGTGTTGCAACTATTGGAGCTAATGCTGGTACTGGAATTAGTTGTGTTAAGAAAAGGAAGGGAAAGAGTATTGAGTAGATATATGTGTTTTTGAATATTACGATACCAATTAAGGAGCCTAAGATAAGTGAAATTAGAAAGCCTAAAAGGGCATCTCTTAAGCTAAACAGAGATTTTACTAAAATATTTTGATAGCCTTGGGAATGAGGGATAAAAAATTCTTTAGTAATGAAATTAAAAAGATCAGATGGTTTTGGTGCTATTCGTTTTGGGATATCAAAGTACTCTAGTAATATTTGCCAGATGGTAAGAAGTGTAATTAAGAGAAAGAGATATATTAAAATTTTCTTAATACTTTTATTTAAAAAAAAAGACCGTGTAGGTCTTTTTTCTCTTTCTTTATTCTTCTCTTTTCTTAGGGCATTCATCCTAAGAATAAAATATACCTTGAAGATCTATTTATGTCAAATTAAACATCAAATGATAGTTAGTATATTGAGTGTATAGTGTGATATATTAGGGAACTAGGTGAAGATATAATTTTATATTTACTACTTATGAAGAATCACTTTTATCAAAATGTCCGTTTTTCTAAAAGCCTAAAGGATGCTATTAATGGTTTAAGGTTAATAATAAAAAATGAGAGGAATTTTAGAATAGATATAGGAGCTAGTGTTGTAGTCGTAATTACGGGTTTTCTTCTAAAAATATCTCATTGGGATTGGATAGCTATTAGTTTACTAATAGCACTAGTATTTATTTCAGAAACAATTAATAGTGTAATAGAGGCTATATGTGATACCGTATCATCTGAGTACAAGGTTAATATTAAATATGCTAAGGATGTTAGTGCTGGTGCTGTATTGGTAAGTTCAATAGTATCAATAAT
>DFBL01000001.1 GCA_002366615.1 Candidatus Dojkabacteria bacterium UBA3081 | reverse complement strand
CATGATCAACAACTGTTAATTCATAACTTGGTTTGTTAAAGAGTTCAGAAAATTCTGGAATACTTCTCAAGAGATTTTTATATTTCATCACATTAGTGCTTCGCTCTGGGGTAGGGGTTAGTAAACCGGCTTGATAACTTTCTATACCATTAACATCTTTAAATTTCACAAATGCATCAGGAAAAGAGCTCACAAGAGTTTCCATAAAGACAATATTTTCTTGTTCTTGGGTAGTTTCAACAGTTTCATTAGATGCAATAGGAGTCTCTGTAGGGGAAGAGTCTTCAACTTTTTGTGAAGAAGGTTCCATAGGCTGTTCCCACCAGCGAGGGTACCCCTTAGTTTTTGGGTCACTGTCTTCTTTTGGTTTTGATTCTACATTTCCCTGAGTCAAATTCTCAGTTTGTTTAATTGGATTTTGTTTATCTAGTGGATTAGGGCTTGTTAAATCAATCTTAAACTCTTTTTCTTCTCCTTCTCCCATTTTCATAAAATACAATAAATTTATCTTTTTTAACTCTATTAAATAATATCATATATGTCAAAAATATGTTGTTTCCTTGATATTCTCTTAATTTTCTTCTATCATTTCTTTAGTTATGCAAACAAAAGAAAAAATATATATTGTAGGACACAAAAAACCAGATTTAGATGCTATTGCATCTGCAGTAGGCTATGAAGCTTTTAAACATGCTCTTGGTCATATGAAGTACGAAGCTATTAGATGTGATAGGGTGAATGAATTAACAAAGTGGGTATTTAAGAAATACGATGTTCATTTACCTAGACTTGTAGAGGATTTTTGTGGAATGAATTTAGTATTAGTAGATCATACTTTTGTGGAGAGTAGACCAAATGGATGGGAGAAAACAAATATATTAGAGGTAATAGATCATCATGATGTTAAATTAGAAGACATTATTCCAAAAAGTATTACTATTAGACCGTGTGGTAGTACTTGTTCATTGATCACAGAGATGTTTTTTAAATCAAAGATTACTGTTCCTAAAAATATTGCATATATATTACTAAGTGCAATATTAGATGATTCATTAGGTCTTAAATCTCCTACAACAATAAAACTGGATAGGGATATGGTTGATTGGTTAAACAAGATATGTAAAATAGAGGATCTATGGGAGTATTCAAAAAAGCTATTTAAGATTAAGGATATATGGCATAGACTTACACCTAGAAGGATCATAGAAGAGGATTTAAGGTATACAGAAATCAATGGCAATTGGGTTTCTATTAGTCAGGTAGAGCATGTAAACAATGAAAAATTACCAGAAGATGAATTAATAGAGGAGTTAAAAAGAATTAATAAAGAGGAAAAGTTTAGTACAAGGCTTGTTATGTTAACAAATCCTTTAGAGAGTAGTTGTACATTACTTGTAGTAGGTAAGGATATAGAGAAACTTGAGAGAGAATTAAACAAAGAGATTATAAATAACAGAGTATATCTAGAGGGGATAGTTAGTAGAAAGAAACAGGTATTACCTTTGTTAGAGAGAATCTATTCTTAAATATTATTTAAGAACGATCCAGAGAGAGTACCTAAAATATATGCATTAAATGCAAAATATTAAAGCTAGGTACTCCCCCATTAGATCTATTCATGATTTTACTTTTCAGGTGCTACGAACTTAAGTTTACCTCTTGTAGACCAAATATGTCCTACAGGTTCAATTCTAATGTCAGTGGCCAATTCGTATGAGCAATTTCTTAGTTCTGTGCTTGAAAATGTTCGTTGTGATTTTACAATGAAATCACCCGAAGGACAACGGACTATCGCCCATGGCGCATCCTTTAGAGTTGATTCCCAGTTAAGGGTTCCAATTTGAGACATGGTCTCAAGATCACCTTGGGCATTTCCAAAAGAGCTCTCCTGGTGGATATTCGCTATGTAAATAGCGAACAAGATGAATAAACCAGAAATAAGTACCAATGCTCCAAGTACAAATGGGAGTGGTCTTGTTGATTTCTTTTCTTTCACTTTTTTCTGAATATATCGTTCTTTAGCTTTTTCAGCCCTTGTCTTTTCATTTTTATCTTGATCAGACATTTCAATCTCCTTTTCTATATTTTTGATTTATTTAACAAAAAACATTCATTTCCCCCTTACATACAATATTTATATAAAAATGTATAAATACCATATATTAGGGGGAAACAAGGAGAAAACCTTTATGAATAGATCTTTTTAAAGAGCAGATTCCCTTTCTCGTATTAAAACAAGAAAGAAAAAGTAGGTATCAAACCTACATACATACATTATACCATAATACTATAGGGTGTTAAAGGGTTATACTACTGTCTTCCAATTCCTCATTTTGGTTAAAACCTCAGGCTTTTTATCTCTGACAATAACCATATACTCATACATAACGCTATTCCCTCCATTAGCTGTTTTAGCTGACCAACCATCATCATCAATGATAACCCTACCATCATCATCAACAACCTGACACTCAATACATATAACCATACCATCTCTTAGCACTTCTCCAGAGCCTTGTTTTCCAAAAGCTGGTATATCGGGTGAATCATGTAAAGTTCTACCTATACCATGACCAATAAACATCTTTAAAATATTGTAACCAGAACTCTTTGCAACCCTCTCCATTTCATAACCTAAATCACCTGTATAATTTCCTGTTATAGCAAGAGGTATACAGTTTTCTACTGCCTCTTTACCAGCTTTAATTAGTTTTTTTGCATCCATATTTGGTTTACCCAAACTCCATGTCCAACAGTGATCTGTATATATACCTCTGTGAATTATTCCAAAATCAATGGATATTAAATCACCTTTTTTTAAAGGTATATTCTTTGGTATTCCATGCACAGCTACATCATTAACAGATATACATGTATTAAAATTGTATCCCTTAACCCTCTTAAAAGCAGGCTTAACAGAGTACTCCTTACACAAAATACCCGCTTTAATATCTAATTCCTCTGGTGTAATTCCAACTCTAATATCTTCTCCAAGCTTTTTTAGTATTAAGGTTGAAATATTTGTAGCCTCTTTAAGTAAGGCTTCTTGTTTGGGCCTAGTAATAATCATATCCGATTATATATCTATCATTGATGTATGACAAACTAAAACTAGGCAATGATAAATAGCTCCTCTTCTGCTCTTGTAACAGCGGTGTAAAGCCATCTTGCATATGTCTCATCATCTATTTTAGGAAAACGCTCTTCAAAAAGTACAACTCTTTTAGCCTGTCCACCCTGTGCTTTATGTACTGTAAGCGCGTATCCAAAATCAAAGTAATTTAAATCCTCTATCTTTAAGTCATTAAGAGTAGGGGAATTAAACTGCTCTATTGAAATCTTTCCCCAAAAATGAGAGTCTTCATAATCAAGCGCTATCTCTGTATCATAATACTTAAAACCCTGTTTAGAGTGTTTAGATATATCCAATATAGTACCGGTTATACCATTAAATATATTCATATTCCTATTGTTTTTTAAACAGATAACCCTATCTCCATTTTGAGGCTGTTCTTCGTCAAAGTGTAAACTCCTAATATCTCTATTTAGTTTAATTCTACTTTTATTGTATCCACACAAAACCATGGTACTGTTATCAAAAGAATCAAATATATCCCTTAGAATATCTTGAGTTGTAGGGTCTGTTTTACGTATCTTTTTAACGTTTCTAGAAAACTCCTCAAAGGGTATCTTTCCATTTTTTCTAGCTATCTCAGACACCTTAATTATCTCATTATCTTTCTCCTGCCTAAATATCTCCTCTAATCGTAATTGGGGCTTATCCATTAAGTTAAAGGTCCCATTAATAGGGGGGAGCTGTCCATGATCTCCAACTGCCAAAATAGGGACATTGAAACTTAACATATCATCCCAAATATCTTTTGAAATCATAGAGGCCTCATCTACAATGATAAGGGAACAGTTAAAATCTTCTTGAGGTATTTTCTCCCATCCGACAATATTATCTCTTGAGTCAAGAATAGGTCTGTATATTAAACCATGTATAGTTCCTATATAGTCATAGGAAAAATCGTAACCTGATTCATTAAGCCTTCTTTCTAATACTCTACTAGCTCTACCAGTGTAGCTACAAAATGCTATTTTAATTTCTTTCTTCTCTTTATGTACTAACTTACCAATATGAGCAAGTATGGTCGTTTTCCCCGTTCCTGCATACCCACCTAGTGTGATATAATCATTTTTAGACGACTTAAACCATTGTAATAGAGTATCAATTACTTTATCTTGGTTTTTGGAAAAAACAAAATCAGACATAGATATATAATATTACAATATCGATAAAAATGAAAAAAACAGTAATAAAGTTAATACTATCTATACTTATTACAATCTCTTTTATCCCCATTATAAGTATTCAAGCACAAGAAAGTAAAAAGTTTGGAATCCTTTTTACAGGGATAGGATGTCCTCACTGTGCCAAGGTAACACCAGAGGTTAACGAAAGGATCAATGATGGAGAATTAATCCTTATCGAGTATGAGATATACAATAATATAGCTAATGGACAAATATTAAATTCATATGCTGATAATTACGATTTAAGTTTAGGAATACCTCAATTACTTTTTAACAAAGAGTTAAAAGGGATAGGAGACACCCCCATTGTTAACACCTTAGATGAAATGCTCTCTAAAGCCCAAGGAGATACTATGTATCTTTCCGATGGGAATGAGATTGGTTTTAGTAATTTAAACCTAAATGATTTGGGAAGATATCCGACCATATATTCTAAAGATAGAGTAGCTGTAAGAAAATCTATTACAACTCTTTCTGATGAGCAGAATAGTCAGATAAAGAATTTCATATATGCTTCGGATATAAAGAGTGCAATTAACTGCTTGGATGGTGAAACAATAGAACCAATAAAGGTAGAGACATCTGCAGGGAAGCTAGAGTATGGAAATGCGGTTAAAATAAATGGTTGGATATTACAATGGAATGGAGATAGTAATCTCCTCGGAGAAAACAAAGAGGATTGTGACGATGAGTCAGAGTCTGTAGTAAGCGAGAATCCATATTTATCCATTGGAAGAGTAATTACATTGGGTTTAGCAGACTCTGTTAATCCCTGTGCTTTATCTATTTTAGCTTTAGTTTTAATAGCTATAGTCACCTACAATCCTAGGAGTAGAAAAGATATACTTTTAGCAGGGTTAGCCTTTATACTCTCTGTAGTAGTTATGTACTTCATATATGGAATTCTAATTATAAAAGCATTTGAAGTAATCAATTCTATAACTAGTGTAAGGCAGTTTCTTTATGGCAATTTAGGTCTGAATGTAATCCTAGGTATTGCTGCAATAGTTCTTGGAGTATTAGGACTTAAAGATTTCTTCTCTTACAAACCTGGAAGTGTAGGCACTGAAATGCCTATGTTTTTAAG
>DFBL01000007.1 GCA_002366615.1 Candidatus Dojkabacteria bacterium UBA3081 | reverse complement strand
ACTATGTTAATTACTACAGAAGCAGTAGTAGCAGAAATCCAAGATGAAAAAGATCATAGTAACCCTATGCCAACTGGTATGGAAGGTATGATGTAATCTTACATCCATAGAAATGAAAAAGGACCCATATGGGTCCTTTTTTTATCAATAGAATATATTTACTCTGTAGGGACAGGGCCGTATTTGTTTTCCTGTTGATCTCCTTTTTTAAAAAGGAATACTAATACAACTATCCAACCAACTATGGGTATAAACAACAAGAGATAATTCCATCCACTTCTATTTGTATCATGCAACCTCCTAACGCTAGCAGCGAATGCAGGTAACAAAAGTATAAGGGAGTATATCGAGGAAAACAGAGTGAAATCAGTAATAGAGGGGGAACTCGGAGATGTAAGTTCAACGAATCCATTTGCAAATATAAATTCAGCTACCGATACTGCGAGAGATATTAAGAAATTTGCAAGAAAGAAATACCAATAACCTTTTCTACTTAATCTCCCATTAAAGTCGACATATTTTTTTAGAACAGACTTGTAAGAACCGAACAGGGTAATTCCTGTATTAGCCATTAGTGTTAACTAAATAATTTAATGATTTATTGTATCATAAATCTAAGGGAGCTAGTATCTAACCTCTTGAGCTATTACTTTCCCTAATATGTTTATATTCCTATTTAAGTATTTTTCTGTCTTCAAACTCCTTGTCCCCTTTATTAATACTAAATCATCTTTTTCGAGTTCAATCTGTGTAGAAATATACACTACCCCATTCTTACTCAGGTTGTCATAAGGGCTATCAATTAACGAGTTATCTATAGCTATACAATCACTATCTCTTTTTAATATCCACTCAGGGCATACATAGTAGTAATTCGTTTGATTAGGAGTAAACCTATTCGATTGAGGGAATTGAACAAAAAGGGGTACCTTGTATGGGGTGTTTTTGTATTTTTCTGGAATATGCTTCTCTAAAAGTTCACTCTTAGATATATTTAAAGAATCTGAGAGATTCGCCAAGTTATTATGAGGGGAACTCTCACTACGCTCATATCTGGATATCATCTCCCAACTAATTCCTACTTTATCTGCCAGTTGCTGTTGTGTTAGATTTGCTCTCTCTCTGTATATACGGATGTTTTCTCCTATGTGATTCTGTTTCATAATTAAGAATTGTATTTGTTATGAACAGAAATGTGTATAGAAGGATATTCCTTATTTATGAAATTACCTGGAGCCAGTGTTGGGATATCCATTCCTTTGATTGTTTATATAGATTTAAGAGCTCTCTTTTTTCGAATTCCTTTTTTACAATTCCTCCTTGATGAGGATATTTGTAACGCCTTTCAAGTGGAGAATTAAAACCATGAGTGTAGTGACACAACTCATGGACAATGGTTGATCTGATTACATACTCAGGTACATCATTATATGAGAAGTATCTTGTTACGGTTATCAATGATACCGACTTTTGTTCAAAGATATCTCTGTTAAGGTTATATCTATTAATATATCTTTCAAAAGTATCCCTATCCTTTATCAACTTAATACTACCTAATTGTCTCTTAGAGTGTTTTCCATACTTAATACTTACTAGATTTAATCTAGGGACATCACAGAAGCTATTCTCCCAGATATCGTATAGTAAATTTTCTAAATATTTGTTATCTCTCATTGTATGTACATGATATTATAGATGTAAGATGAAAAGTATTATACAGAATAAAGGAAAGACTTTGTGGCAAGTTATTAAATTCTTCTACAGTAAATATACTAAAGATGTAATAATCAGAGATATCCTCTTTGTAGGAGTCACTATATCTGAAATGGTAGCAATATCTGTCTCAGGTAAGTTTTTAGATGCCACTATAAAGGTAATTCAAAATTCTGAAGGTTTTGATATCTATGAATATATTATGACAGACTCCTTCTATCTTCTTTGTATATCTTTGCTTTTGTGGATTTTTGTCTCTATTGGAAACAAGATAAGGATTAATCTTAGAAATAATCTCAATAATAAGGTTTGGAGAGATACGAGTGTAGAAATGATTAGTAAGATATCTAATTCTAATCTTCAAGATATTGAAAAACCTAAATTACAGAATTTAATTGAGTTTGTACCCAACTATTCAATCAACAATCTCCTCCTTTCATACGATTCATTCTCTCAACTTGTCTATCAATTAACCAGAGGTATAACAGCATTTGTAATTTTGTATTCCTATCTTGGTTGGTCAGTATTAATTTTAATTCCAATAGTCTTACCAGAGGTGTTACTGTGTCATTTTAATAGGAAGATAATACAGATATATGATGATAAGAAAATGGATATTCTTAAATTAACCAATTACATATATTTTACCTTAAGTATGGATATTGGGAACTTCAATGAATTAAGAGTGGATAATACTTATGATTTTTTAAGAAAGAGGTTTGAGAATTCAAAGAATGGGTATTTAAAGGGTTTGTTTGAAAGAAGGAAGCATTTTACAATAGATCAGATATTTGGGTCTGTGACAGGGCAGCTATTTAAGTATGTATATATAATATATCTTTTATCATATACAATTGTTAATAAGGTTAGTATTGGTTTGTTTAGTGCTCTTTTTAGTTATGTAGATGTTGTATATAGTTCTTCTTTTAATGTGTTTAATACATTATCTTTGCTTGATAACTATCTTTCTTACACATCAAAATATTTTGATTTTGTTAATCATGAGGGGTTTGGTGATAAGAACCCTGGTTTTGCAAAACTAAAAAGAAAGACACCTGATTTAGAATTTCTTAAATTAGATTTTGCATATCCTGATGAACCTGACAGGAAGGTTTTAGAGAATATCTCTTTAAAGATAGGGGCAGGGCAAAAGGTGGCCTTCTTTGGAGGGGATGGTTCTGGTAAGAGTAGTATAGTGAAAGTTCTCTCAGGGTTGTATGAGGTTCAATCTGGGGACTATTTAATAGGGGGGTATTCAATAAGGGAGTTAGGGAGAGGAGAATTAAAGAGGAAGATATCTGTTACATTTCAAAATTTTGTTAACTACAGTTTTAGTATTAGAGAGAATATTACACTTGCAGGGAGAAAGACCTTGGATAAAGAACTCTATAACAGGGTAATAAAGATATGTGAGAT
>DFBL01000029.1:17774-32304 GCA_002366615.1 Candidatus Dojkabacteria bacterium UBA3081 | reverse complement strand
CCTGCAATTGTATTTGTGTAAGAAGAGTCAATAAAGAAGTTTATTGCGTAATGTCTCTTAGTGCCTTGTTTTAAAGAGCCACCTGGTAAAGTATAGGAATTATTCTTCCAATCCTTTAATGTGTGCCAAGCAGTTCTATCTGCTCCACAATTAAGAAAGTCCATCTCAGTTTTATCATAGACACATATTCTTGCTTGTACAGCTTCCTTCAAGAGATCCCAGTGGGTATTTTGAACAACTGAAGAAATCTTCCCTGTTATTTTGAAATCAAGAGGATCTGTTGTTCCATCGCTTTGATTTCTTAGATAAAATTCACCCCAATCGTATTCTCCAGGAAGAAGGGGTGCAAATGGTTCTGCTCCACCAAAGTTAAGGGTTGTTGTCCAAGTGTTTAAATTTGGCTCATCTGTTCTAATTTCAAGGGTTGGTGTAGCTGTACCAAGTACCATACCTGTCATACTTACTGTATCACTAAACAGTGCATACCCTGTTCCTGCTACTATTCCTAATACTAGGAATATACCTAAGAAACCTGTTATTATCTTTTTCATAGAAGATAGATAATAATTTAAATAATTAAACTAATTTAATTAAAATTTAAATAGTTTGTTGTTTTGAGAGTATGATATATCTTGTAGTATGTCAAAGAGAATGAAAAAAAGGGTATTACTATATACATTTACATTTCCGGATATTTTTCCCTATACTCTATGTGTAATAGATATTGTTGAACTAATCATTCTCTATCTCGTCATCATCATCTTTTTCTAACAACTGTTCCTCTTTAATATATTTTTCATATGTTATAGTCCTCTCCCATTTCTCTTCCTCATCTATTTCATCCTGATCTTCTCCAAATTTAGGATATTTATCAATTCTCTCTTCTATAAAGGGTTCTTTTTCTGGCACAGTAGTAGAATATTAAAATTAATACCAAAATCAGTATATACACAAAGTATTAGAAATTAAAAGTAGATATGATATATTTATATATGTACAACTACATATACTTTGATTTAGATGATACATTGATAAGGGATAATCCTAGAACAGGGAATTCTGAAATAGTTCAAGTTGGACAGGATGAATATTTAAGACTTAGAAAGAAGTATCCTACAGTTCCATTTATCCTATTTACTAACAGAAATAGAAATCAGATATCTTTTCCAAATACATATACATTTGATGAGATAGTAGGAAAGGATGATATGGAGGTATATATATTAGAAAAAATGGGAAAGATTCCTTTAGAAAAATACACTAATCCTAAAAATCTTCTTACATATTTAGTAGGATTGTTTCTTTTTAAAACACATCAAACATCTAAGGTACTGTATCTTTTTTACAAACATATTATGAAAGATGAGAAAGTATTTGTTGTAGATGATGACAAAAGAGTAGAGTTCTGTTTTAAAGTGTAGTTAATTACTACTCTATTACTGTATATGCTAATGCCTGTTGTGAGGGTACTGTATATTCTATCTCATCAAGGTTACTAGTAGATACAATATATGATACCTCTCTACCCTCTTTTTCTATATCAGTAATTATTCCTAATCTCTTTCTACTATCTAACTCAAACCTTATGATATATCCAATCTGCAAAGAGGATTTACTTGGGATACACTGATTAAGAGAGAGTATTACACCTTTTTTAATAGGGGGTTGTAAGTCGTCTGTACTAACTAAAATAGGGTGTATACAATCTAGTTCTGCCCAACTTTCTGGAATATATTGTCCCTGTTGTCTACTAAAGAGGTAGTAATAGCCAAAAAAGAGTATGAAAAAAAATATAAAGATTAAAACTATATTTCTTAATGCATAGTTCATATTTATAGTATGACATAAAAGTAATTAATGTCAAAGTATATTATAGTTCCATATTTAGTAATAAGGTATTTTCTTTCTAAAGACTACGGTACTAAAGAACCGATTGGAAAGCTTTGGTTAGCATTCCTATTTGGATTCTTCCTCCTCTTGGTGTATTGAATGGATTTCTAGCAATAGCATTTGGAACTCAGACATTAAATTCTGATAAAAAGAGATATGCACTAGTTGGATTAATAGTCGGTGGAATATCTATGTTAGTTTCAATTATGCTTTTTGGAGGGTCAATTACCCCAGGGTAAAGAATATTAGTACCTAATATCATTACTAAAGATATGGGGATATCTTTCGGTAATTAATCTATACTTTTCTCCACTTTCATCTGTGAGGAGAAATATCTCTCTAGCTAATACCTGATCTGACATTTGCCAGGTATTGATTGAGTTAGGATATGAGTCTCTTGATAGTTCATCTTGAGATGGGAATTGTGTTCTAAGCGTATTGTATATGGCTATCTCACATGGAGTAATTTCAAATTCACAATGTCTTGCTATCTGTTGTATCTGTTTACTACAACAACCATTCTCACCCATTGGTTGAACATCTCTCACTTGATAGTTTTTAGCTAATAGGCAGTCTTCGAGAGGTAGGATTCCACCTTTTTCTTGATAGCTTTCATAGGACCCTTTTACTCTAACTACTGGCTCTGTTTCTGGTAGCATACATTAGTGTAGCAATTTATTTGTTCTGAGACAAGTGGCATTATTTCTTAATTTTTTTACTGATATTTTTACTCTTTTTCTTTTGAAATATACAGTTAAGAGAGTAGAGTGAATATATCTGTATTAGTATTGAAAATATTAATATCAATCTGTGTTAAGAAATAGTCTAATTCCTTCATCTCTTTTGTTCTCTAAAAATAATCTAGCTGGATGATAACCAAATATATATCCCATTACTGCAGCAGAAAGAGTAAACAGAGAAAGCATCATAATTGGCATAATGAATTGTGCTGTACCGTAATTAGTTTCAGTCTGATCTACACCATATATTACAAATACAATACCTACTATATAGGCTATTGCTGCTAGGGCATTGTAAAATGGGTTTTTTGTCATAAAAACATATATTATTTCTGATATTATTCACCCTTTATTAATTGAGATTGTAAATATTTTTCAATTATCTCAATATCCTTTTTATCTTTCTCTCTTAACCAGCTCTTTTTAATATTTAACAAAAATTCTAATGTAATATATCTTACGTTGTCTATAATAATTGAATTTTGAAACATTTCTTCAAAGCAGTAAGTATGATTTATTTTATCCAAATGTATGCCTGTACCTACCTCTAGACAATCAGATGTTAGGACATCTAATCCGGAAACATTCTTTATTTTAAATTCAGGTAGTTTTGATAATCTGTCAAATGTCTCTTGTCCGACTGTGATATCTATATCATGGCTTTCTTTAATATTTAATACATGCATAATACCAGAACCGATGATAATCGAGTTGTTTATATTAAGAGAGTATTTGTTTAATATTTTATGAATATCATGCATTGACTAAAGTATAGCGGAAACTCCGCGTACTTCAAAATTACTTATAACTAGTTAATTCAATTTCTCATATTAGAGTTATGTGCGCTAAGGCTTTTAAAGCATTATAGAAAGGTTTCCTTAATAAGAGGTGTGTTAATAAATTATTCTGAAACTCTTGTAAAAGCATCTTCATAATAAAGCTTCTGCCAAACGTCATTTTGCAATTTTAGTAAATCAAAAACAGATAACTCCTCTAAATGTTTACCCTGAGTACTCTCATAAAATAAAGTAAAGTTTTTTATAAGCTCTTCATTCTCTGTATTCTTTATGGTCTCAGCAAATTTCTCAAAATACTCATTTGCTTTTTTTGTTTTCTCTTTATCCCACAGGCTTTTGTTTATCAACCTTTTAAAATCCGTTTTCTCAATGTCTGGTTCATCAATGATGTCAATTCTCTCATTATTTGCTATTGCATAGGGAATAAGGGTGATAAATTCGGTCCAGGTGTGTTGTGCAACCCTTTGTCTTAATTCTTGTGGTTGCAAATCAGAAGCTGAAATCTCTTCTAATACAGCAATTATTAAATCCGTGGTTTTATCTAACTTAGAAAACTTTTCAATGTCTTTTACTATGTTTTCCATAACTTCTATGTTTTTCCAAGAGATACCACCTAGAAAGAAAAAGTTCTTTAACTTTATGTTTTTATTGTCACTTGAGAAAGTCTCTGAGAGCCCCTTAATTTCTATATTAACATTACTTCCAGTCTTTTTTACGTCTATAAAATGAGATTTGGCCTGATCTGATTCTAGCTTGGGAATCTGTTGGGATTCAGTTAGTTCAGAAAAATATTGAAGTTTCTCAATAATGTTCTCTTGGTCTCTCCACCATACACTTATTTCGTCAGCACCAGAGTATTTATAAGGCACCCATTCATTACCTTTTTTTTCAATAACGTTAGCGTTTATAAGAATCTTAGTAAATGTGTCGTTGTCATATGCAGGGATTGAGGGGATGATAGAAGATGTTTTTGGTTCATGTATGTCCACGTTAGTTAATGGTTCTCTCATATTGTTACTGTTTTTTAATTTTATATATAAAATTATATCACTAAAAAAAGTAAGAATGGAAGGATCAAGTGTGGCTCCGCGACCAGGACTCGAACCTGGAACCAAACGATTAACAGTCGTTCGCTCTACCAATTGAGCTATCGCGGAATATCAGTGGTAGCAGGTTTATTATATATCCCCCTTTTAGTTCATGCAACTATATTTCCTTTAATAGTGTGTCATTTCTATGTCTTCTCCTTAGTTCCTTAGTAACAATTTTCATAGCTCTTTGATCAAGATAGGGGAATACCCGAATTCCACATCCTCCATATCCTTTTACATTTTCTCTAAGTATTGTTGTATATGGTCTTTTTGATTTGTTTAATCTTAAGGCAACATCCTCTAACTCAATTAGAAAATTAAAATCATTCCTATCTTCTTTCTCTGGGGATATACCCCAGGTGTTTTCTTTAAATGCCGAAAATAGTAATACAATTCCAGAGGGTAAAATGAAATATCTATCAAGTATGTTCTTCATTGTTGGATTCTTTTCTATGAAGAAGGGTTCTTCTAGTTCATCCCTATTTATTTCTTCAAATAGATTCCCAAATTCTCGTAATATCTCTTTTTTAATATAATTCTCACTTTCACTTTCAGTTCCTTCTTTCTCCATATTGTATATTCAGAAATTATAAGGGTAATTTTATATTTTAATCTAAGATAAGTAAAGTTTCTGTTTGTATCATATTTAATGTAAAATATAGGTGAACATATAAATTATCATATATATGGTATGAAATTAGAAAATATACAAATTAGTTTTGTAGGTATGGAACCAACAGAGGCATTAAAGAAGTATGTATTAGAAAAATTGGGTAAATATGAACACCTATGGAATGAAGCAGTTGCTATGGATGTATACCTTAAGGAGAATATTAAAAGTAGAGGAGTTAAGGATAATTTTAGGATAGATATTACTGTTGATTTACCACAGAGTCCTGTTAGAGTAGAGGTAAGTGGGGAGAATATGTACGCAAATATAGATGAGGCTACGGATATCTTAGCTAGGAGATTAAAAAGATATTTAGAAAGAAAAGAGTATTGGGAGGGTGAGACACCTTGGAAGGTATTAGAAGCAAATGCTTTGATAAAAGATATGAGTGCGAATGAGAAGGCAGATATATATGCAGACTATGTACCTACAATTGCAGTAAGAAAAGAAATAGAGGATATGAGTCCTTTAGAAGAGGGAGAGGCAATAGAGAGAATGGAACTTTTAGGTTATGATCAATTCCTTTTTAGAAACAAAAAAACAAACAAGATATCAATGATATACAAAAGGAAAAAAGGGGGATATGGATTAGTGGAACCAGCAGACACAAAAATGTAAAAAGAAAGGGGAGATTGCTCTCCCCTTTTTCTTAATCATACAAATTCTTATTCCTTTGTTTCAACTTCAGTAGTTTCTTCGTTACTGTTAGCATCTTCAAAAAGATTTGAGAATATATTAATAGTTGCACTTAATACACCGTATTTAGGTTTTGATACTGTATTGTTTTGGATCTTGTACTCATTGTAGAGTCCTTCCAACCATGCATATCTTTCATTTTCAACTTGCTGTCTAATATATATATCTTCTACACCTTCCTTAAACATTTCATAGTCTAGTTTCTCACCCTCTTCTAATGCAGCAGTTTCATTTGGATATATTGCTGAGCTATACTGTTCAAAGAAGACTTTTACATCATCTTCTGTATATTCTAAAGTAGGTTCGATTAACTTCTTTAGTATTACATCTATCTCTATCTGCTCTTTTAATTCTTTTTCAGTAATATTGTTTGATATTAGAGCTGCAACGTATGCCTCTTCTCCACCAATACTATTAATGATTTCATCTAATTGAGTTTGGATTTCTTCATCCTCAACTGTAATATCATTCTTTTTAGCTTCGATTCTAATTAACTCTTCATCAATTAGCTGTTGTGCCATTGATTCTCCATACTGCTTTTCTAATCTCTCATAGAAGGATTTTCTAGGAATTCTTACACCATCTACTACTGCAATACTGTAACCATTGTTTAGGTATTGGAAGAGGAAATCAATAAGGATGAAAACAACTATAGCTGCAAATACAATAGTTATTATTTGAACACTTTTCTTCTCTTTTAACTTTTTGAAATTAGGTTTAGTAAATTTTATTTTACTAAGATTAATCTCTGGTTTCTTAAGTGTAATTGTTTTCTTGGGGCTTTTTTTTGAACTCTTTTTTACTTTTACTTTTGCCATTAGGCGAATATATTAATAAATTAAAAATAAACTTATAGTTAAATATTAGAAGAGTTTATCAGAAAGTCTCATATTTAGCAAAGGATTATTTAAGATGGAGATAAAAGGATTTATTTCCATCATTATGAACGATCAATGCGTACTTAGCAGGATATTTTGAACCGTTAGGACCATCTGGGATTATAACTCCGTAGTAGACCTTTCCACTAGCTACTGCCATTACTCGGGCTCCTTCACCAGTTAGGTATGCCCAGTTTCTTCCAAATGCTCTTATGTAGTAGTCAACTATTGAGCATATACCAGTGGGAACGGTATATGTAGAACCATTTTGAAGACCCTCTCTTAAACTAACCATGTCCCAAGCTCGGTGAGTAGTTTTGTATGTTTGAGTTAGGACAGCACCATACTCAGGAGCTTTATATATCTTGTCAGTGATTGATCCCCATAGAGTTCCTCCATTAAGATATGTAACAGGGTTTAATCTGTTGTTGTATTTATCTCTAATATCAAAGTGTAGGTGAGATCCAAAAGAACAACCTGTATGACCCTGATACCCAATTGTTTGCCCTACAACTACAGGCATACCATTTCCAAGCTGTCCTGTATTAAATAGTTCAATTACAACATCTGATATGGCCTCATCAATTGCCGAGATAGCAGCAGTAGTTTGAGCTAGCTCACTTCTGTATGAATTTTCTCTTTTCTCTGATTCTGCTAGTAGGTAGTTTTTCTCTGCCTGTTGATCATCAAGGTTATTTCTCTCAACTATTAATTGCTCTTTCTCTTTCTCTATGTCATTTCTCTTTATCTGTAACTCTGCTCTTTTTCCAGCTAAAAGTGACTCTTCATCATCAAGGATATCCATCTTGTCAGCGAATTCTTCTAGGGAGCTCTTGTCTCGCAATCTTGTCTCTACTAAATATTTAGTTTTTCTAATTATGGAATCAAGGTTTTTAACATCAAAGAAAAATTCTAAAGCTCCTACATATGAATATTTGTATGATTCTCTAATTCTTTCATTTACAGTACTTTCAAGAACTTTTACTTCCTGATTGAGAACACTCAATTCATCTTCCTTTATTTGTATTTCATTCTCTAGAAGAGAGATTTCAATATCTTGTGCTGTAATCTCCATATGTAAGGCATCAATTACTTTTTGTGTCTGAGCAATTTGATTAGTGATATAGTTAATCTTTTCTTTTAAAGATAGTTGAGCATACTCTTCAGACTTTAAACTTTTCTCTAAACTTCCCTGACTACTTTCAAGCTTTTGGAGCTCTTTCTGTAAACAGAGGTATCTTTCTTGTATAGGCATACTCTCTGGACACGGTTCTGCAGCAGCTATATTAGTCCCCAAGGGCATTAGTAAGTAGGTGAGAATAACTACTAAAGTTGTAAAAATGAGTAATATTTTTTTCATCTATTCATCCTTTAAATATTTCTTAACAGCACTATAGCTACTTGTAAATCCAAATATCCCACCAATTAGAAGGTGTATGAGGATAAATATTAATACAAAGGCTATATCAATCTTTATTAAAAATGGCATATTTAAATCTTGAAGAAATTGATTAATCCAGAATGAGAAATCTGTTCCATTGGTGTAATACATAGTGAGATACCAAGGTGTTAGTATTATTAGTGACGATAGTAATCCTCCAAAAAGGCCATAGAAAGTACCTTCAAGAAGGAAAGGAGTTCTTATGAATTTATCTGAACTACCAACTAAATGCATTATCTCTATCTCTTGTTGATGTAATTTAATATTAAAACCTGTTGTTACCCTTATTAAAGCTACTGTGACGATACTCATAGCTGATATTAAAACAAGAGAACCAATATTAATAATCCTAGAGAGGGTTCTCATATTCTCAACTACATCTTTAAAATACATTACTTCATCTACAAAGGCATTTGTTTCTTTTACTTTGTTAATATTTTCAATAACGAAAAGGAGATCATCTACACTCTTTGCCCTTATCTCTATACTAGCGGGAAGGGAATCTGCGGTTACTGTAGATATTAAATCAGGATTATCTGCAAAGTCCTCCCTATATATATCTAATGCCTGCTCCTGAGAGATATACGTTATTTCCTCTATCTTCTCTTTATCATTTATACTATCCCTAAATGCAAATATATCTTTTTCTGTAGCGCCTTTCTTAAAGAATACAATAACTTGGGCTCTCTGTTCATAGTAATTAGCAACCTTGTTAGTGAGTATGGAAATAGATATAAATACTGAAGAGAGAGTGAACACTATTGTAGATACTAAAATTGTTGAGAGTGTTAACCATTTGTTTCTTTTAATATTTTTCTTTGTTACCGAAAATATTCTTGTTCTATTCATTTTCTTTTTTGTTTAAATATTTTTTTACAAAGGATTCTAATTCTTTGTTTTCCTTTTTACTTAACTTCATGTTTTTTAAATCTGCTTGAGTGATATTAAGAAGTACTTCAGGAGATGATATTGCAAATTTCTTTAAATTCTTCTTTAATGATGTACTTAAGGATGAAAACTCTTTTGATATTTTTAAATTTTTCTTCTTCTTTTTTTCTTTTTTATCTGGTTTCTCAGGTTTTACTTTCTCTTCTTTTACAGGCTCACTCTTTTTTGTGGTTGGGATCTCTTTTGGTTTACTGTCAGATTCAAGTTTTCCTTCCTTAATATTAATAATTCTCTCTTTTGTATCTTTAAGTAAGTTTAGGTCATGTGAGATTACCAATACTGTTGTACCGTTTGCATGAATAGTTTTGAGAATCTGAAGTATCTGTTTAGCACTTTCGGAGTCTAAGTTTCCTGTAGGTTCATCAGCTATGAAAAGGTCTGGTTTATTAGCCAAAGCTCTTGCTATTGCACCCCTTTGTTGTTCTCCACCGGATAGTTCATATGGGAAAAGCTCTCTCCTTTCTCTTAGACCTACTAGGTCTAAAAGATAGTCTGTAGTATCTGTAATTTCTTTGTTACTTTTATCCAAAATCTCTAAAGCGAATTCAATATTTTCTTCAAGTGTTTTCGTATTAAGTAATTTGATATCTTGAAATACGACACCTAGTTTCTGTCTGTAGGCAGGGAGTAGTCTTCTGTTTAACTTCGGAACCTCTATATCATTGAAAAATATACTTCCAGATGTTGGGACCTCTTCCCTTATTAGTAGTTTTATTATAGTGGATTTCCCAGCTCCAGAAGGGCCTACTAGAAAACAGAATTCATTTGCTTCTACTAGAAAAGAAACATCTTCAAGAGCTGTTATATTCTCTTTGTACTTTTTTGTAACTGTATCGAATATTACCATGAGCAGTTTAGATATATTTAGACAAGTATATATTACTGTATTCTTAGTTGTGATTCAAGGAAAGGTTCAAGCTCTCCATCAAGTACTTTTTCTGGGTCAGTTGATTCGACTTCTGTTCTTAGATCTTTTACAAGTTTGTATGGATGTAGGATGTAGTTTCTAATTTGGTTTCCCCAACCTGCTATTTTGTATTCTCCTTTTATATCAGATATTTCTTTTAGTTTGTTCTCTTCCACTATCTTCCAAAGTTTACCTTTGAGTATTTGCATAGCTTTAACTTTGTTTTGAAGTTGACTTCTTTGGGTGGAGCAGTGGACAGTGATTCCAGTAGGGATATGTATTATCTGTACAGCAGAGGAGGTCTTGTTTACATTTTGTCCTCCTGGGCCTCCTGATTTAACAGCTTTAAATTCGATATCACCTTTCGGTATTTCAATATCCTTTTCATCAATATCTTCTAGTATGGGAATTACCTCAACTCCTGCAAAGGAGGTTTGTCTAAGATTTTGGGCATTGAAAGGAGAGAGTCTAACTAAGCGATGGGTACCATGTTCCTTTTTTAATATTCCATATGCATATTTGCCAAAGATATCTATAGTAACAGTCGCTATACCTGTTTCATTGCCTTTTAAAATATTTGTAATATTGTATTTCCATCCTTTTTTTTCAATATACATGGTGTACATCCTAAGAAGCATTTGTGCCCAATCATTTGCCTCTGTACCACCCTGACCAGCATGAATTGAAAAAGTAGCATTGTTCTTGTCATACTTTCCAGAGAGGAAATTTAGTAGTTCAAAGTTTTTAATTTTTTCCTCTATTTTTTTGAAATCTTCAAGTAACATATCCCGCTTACTATCTGAGTCTCCCTCTAAAAGAAAGAGTAATATATCTATTTCCTCTTGTATTGTTGATATGTTTTCTATCTCTGAGTGTATATCAGAAATTTGGGAGAGAATATCCTGCGCTAGTTTGTTGTTGTTCCAAAAATTTGGTTGACGACTTTGTTTTTCTAGGGAGTTTAAAACTTCTTTCTTAGTTGGTATATCTAAAGAGTCCTCAATTTTAATAGCTTTCTCTTTTAACTTTTGTAATTGTTTTTTACTAAATTGGTTCATTGTTGTATATTATATCAACTTTTCAATTTAGAGATATCTATACATATGTTTGGACTATTTAACAAAAAAGATAGTAAGGAGGTAAAGAAAAAAATTTTGATTAACAGTAAAGATTTTGTCGTAATGTTAATTCTAGATGGATTTGGAGTGCATCCAGATCCTGAAGGCAATGCTGTATTGGGTGCTAATACACCTTTTTTAGATACTGCATGGACATATGGACAATCTACTTTAATAAATGCGTCAGGTACATATGTTGGGTTACCCTCTGAGGCGGCAGGAAACTCTGAGGTTGGTCATCTTAATTTGGGTGCTGGCCAGGTTGTATATCAGACACTGCCTAGGATAAATGATGCTATTTCTACACATGAATTGGATAGTAATCAGGTACTTGGGGAAGCTATTAAAGAGGTCAAAAGAAGGGGTTCAAATTTTCATTTAGCGGGTGTATTAAGTGCAGCAGGTGTACATGGGCATATTAAGCATCTCTTCTCTTTAATGGAGCTTTGTAAAGCTAATGGTATAGATCCATATATTCATGTAATGCTTGATGGTAGAGATACTCCTCCTAAGGATGGTTTTTTGTATTTAAACAAGTTGAATGAAAAGATTAAAGAGTTAGGAATTGGAAGAATAGCTTCTATGCAGGGAAGGTTTTACGGTATGGATAGGGATAGTAGATGGGAAAGAATTAAGTTAGCGTATGATGCCATGGTAGGTCTTTCCCAAGAGACCTTTCAAGACCCTATTTTAGCAATCCAAAAGGCATATGTGAATAATGAGACAGATCAATTCTTTAAACCAAGAACAAGAGTAGATGTTAATGGAAAACCGATAGGGCCTTTGCGTCCTAATGATGTCTTACTTCTTTGGAATTTTAGAGAAGATCGTGCAAGAGAGTTAAGTAAATCAATGATTATGCCCGAGTTTAATCATTTCATTAGAAGAAACTATCCTACTAATCTATATCTAGTAACTATGACTGGATATGAGGAGAATATTCCTGCTCACGTTATTTTTCCTCCAAAAAAGATTAAGAAGTCCTTAGCTGCTTATGTATCTGAAAGTGGGTTTAACCAATTACATATCTCTGAAACAGAAAAGAATATGCATGTAACTTACTTTTTTAATGGTGGTATTGAGAATGCTCATCTAGGGGAAGATTTTTTTAATATTCCATCTCCTAGGGTAGATAACTATGCTACTATTCCAGAGATGAGTTCTAAAATTATTAGGGATGAGGTTGTTAAGAGAGTCAAAGCTAAGAGTACTTATAAATACAAATTTATAGTAATTAATTTCGCAAATCCTGATATGTTAGGACATACAGGGGATTATAATGCAACAGTAAGAGGAAATGAGATAGTGGATTCTTTAACAGCTGATATTGCTAAGACTACACTAGCCATGGGTGGTGGTTTAGTAATTACTGCTGATCATGGGAATTGCGAAACAATGATAAACAGGGTAACTAAAGAGGTTGATATTGCTCATACTAATAATCCTGTTCCTTTAATTATGCTATCTCAGGAAAGTGATATATTACCAAAAGCTGAAACAAAACTACTTAAGGTGGGAACTGGTCCTAAGGCACAGGTTACCGGTCTTTTAGCAGATGTAGGACCTACCTGTCTTGGTCTAACAGGTTTAGATGTACCTGATAGTATGACAGGGATCGATTTGAGAAGTGTACTGTAAATTTAAAGGAGTATTAGTAGAATTATTCCTAGTATCACTCTATATATTCCAAAAAGTGTAAGCCATTTCTTCTTACTAAACTTTTTAAGTAGAGACAGAGCTAAGAATGTAACTGTAGCTGTTAGTAATATCCCAACTATATCAATTGAATTTAGAAACCTCTCTGGGTATCCCTGGTATATACCGTAAAGACTTGCACCAAGGAGTAGGGGAAGTCCAAGAAGGAAAGAGTATTGTATAGCAGTGTATTTATCCAAGCCAGTTAAAATTCCAGCTATTGTACTAATTCCAGAGCGAGATGTTCCAGGTATTAAAGCCAGTATCTGGCTTACTCCCATTACAAAGGATTGTTTCCAAGAAATATTTTGAAGTTTTCTTACACTTCCTGTTTTTCTCCTTTCTATTACTATCATTGCTATACCCCAAACAATTAGAGATATTGCCATTGTCATATTTCCTCTTAATCTCTCTTCTATTACGGATTCAAAAAGTAATCCAACTATTCCTACGGGAATTACTGAAATTACAATTTTTAAATACATATTAACCTTTTCTTTTGTAAATAGGTTCTTAGTTAATATCTGCCAGAAATGTATTATTAATGCTAATGTAGTGCCTAGATGTAAAATTGAAAGGTAGTAGGTATTCATATCAATATCTATGAGTTTTGAAAAAAGTATTAAATGAGCGGTACTAGATATCGGGAGTAGTTCTGTTAATCCCTGTATTATTGCTAAAAGAGAGATATTAAGAAAATTCATATTATTTTATATGCTAGATTATATAGTTATGGTATATTCTACTTATATGAACAGAAAAAAGATAGTACAAATATCAATATCGCTTTTAATTTTGTTTTTCTCTTTTGCAAATATTTATGCAGCAGAAGCTAATTTCTCCTTCTATCCGTCTGGAGGTATAGTTGCTAATGTTGAGGAGGGTTTTACAGTTGATGTACTTATAGATTCAGGAGGGTATGATTTAAGCAAAGCGAGAATGGTCCTTTCCTTTGATCCAGAGGTTGTGCAACTGCGAAAAGCTTTAAAGAATGACACACTCTTTGAGCAGTGGCCACTTGATGAAGGGACTACCAATAATGAGAATGGTATTGTTATGTTAACTGGATATACCTCCTCTAGTAGTACAAATGGTTACTATTCTACATTATCTCAACCAGATGTATTTGCAAGACTTGAGTTTAATGTCCTAGACAGTGGAAAAGATAGTGTTACCTTTAATTTTGAGTATAACGGGAGAGATGAACTATTCCAATCAGTAATGCTTAGTGCTGATAGTAATCCAATTATTCTATTAAAGAGTAAACCTAACTCTGTTACATATTCATTTGAGAAAGAGAGTATTCCGCAAACAGCAATAGATATGAACATTATTGGGATGGTTTTAGGTATAATATTAATATTAGTGGGGGTATATGTTAGAGGAAGTAAAGGGAGTCACTTGTCTAGAAAGAGAGGTACAGTTGTAATGTATGAGTAATAGTACTTTTATTATTGATTACAGATTAGATATCTGATATCATTTTTTACTGCTTAAATGCCGAGATAGCTCAGTTGGTAGAGCATCTGTCTGAAGAACAGGGGGTCCCCAGTTCGAGCCTGGGTCTCGGCACCATGCGAGAGTAGTTCAGTTGGCTAGAACGACACATTGCCAATGTGTAGGTCGCGGGTTCGAACCCCGTCTCTCGCTCCAGTACAT
>DFBL01000029.1:0-17758 GCA_002366615.1 Candidatus Dojkabacteria bacterium UBA3081 | reverse complement strand
GTCTATTTTTGTATCCTAAGTAGATAGTTATATATCCAAAGATTATTAGTACTAACCATTTATCAGCTATTCCAATATATTTATGTATTATCTCTAGATTCCCACCCACTTTATATCCAAAATATGCAATTACTAATGTGTAAAGGTAGACTCCTGTAAAAACAGATATGGAATAAAGGAAGAAATTTATTCTTAAAAATCCTCCAGCCATACTGGCTACTAGCCTTATCCAGGGTACAAAACGAGTGAGAAATATATAATAGTAACTTTTCTTTTTTATTTTATCCTTGTTATAATCAAATTTTTGTCTATCTATCTTTAATATTTTTCCATTGTTATCAATCCATTTGTAAATCTTTTTACCTGTTAGTGCAAATCCCAAAAAGAACATAGGATAGGAACCAAGTGTTTCTCCTAAAGCTGTAACTAAGCTTATTTTCCATATACTATACCCCTCATGTGCTGATAAGGATGCAATTAGTATCTCTGTAGGAAATACTCCTAGTGCGGATATAAATAGGCCTGTATATCCGAACTTTACAAAGATATCGAGTGTTTTTGATATTAGGAAATTAATCATATATACGCCATATTACCAGAATTGAATCAAAGTTAGTATTCCTTTTAAAATTTTTATAGGTAATATAAACTGGAGGTATATGGAAAGGGATTTGAGAAAAAGAAATAAGGTAATTAATAGGGTAAAGAGATTTTCAGTAGTAGTATTTTTAAGAGGAATTTTTCCTATTCTCATTTTTATAATCATCTTATTTCTGTCTTTCATATTAGGGTTTTGGAATATTAAGAGGTTTGAATACTCTGATTCCTCTTTTTTAAATATTACAACTAAAGAGATAGATTCTTACCTAGAGGAGTTTAAAGGTAAGAATATTTTTTTTGTTTCTCCAAAAGATGTAGAGGAAAAAATTCTCAACAGTAATAGTTATGTGAAGAGGGTGTATGTTAAAAAAATTATTCCATCAAAACTATTAATAACAATAAAAGAGTATGAACCGTACTTTATTGGTTACTCCTCAGATACATGTTTACTGTTTTCTAAAGAAGGCATTAAGGTGGAAAAGGTATGTGCGGAGTGTGAGGAAATCTGTTTTGAGCAGGGAGAGGAATCTCTTGTGCGAATTTCATCAGATCAAGCACTAGAAGCTAATGGTAGGTTACTGTTTTACGAAGAGTTTCAAAACATTTTTCTTCTTTTTGAGGAGTTTGGATATGATATATCTATAATAGAGATAGAGGATGGAATAGTAACTGTATATGATAATAAGGATCACTCTTTTGTATTTGATATTACTTATAATTTGGATATCCAACTAGCTAGGTGGTATCTTGTTGCTAAAAAGATAGTTAGTGATATGATAGAATTTAAGAGTATAGATATGAGGTTTGAAAGACCAGTTATGAAATATAAGTAAAAATATAGTTGACAACAAGCGATTAGTTTGTGAAAATTATGTTGTTATTGCTAAATCTGATTTTTTTGATTATATTATATAACAAGACTCTATATTTAAAGTAACATATATAATTGCCTTAAAACAATGGCACGGAAAATAATAACAGCAATAGATGTAGGTTCATCTAAAATTACAACAGTAATTTCCTCAGTTGAAGAGAATCAATCTCCTTCTGTTGTAGGAGTTTGCTCTTACCCTAGTAAGGGTATTAAAAAGGGAGTAGTAGTAAATATTGATGATGCTACCAATGCAATATCTGAAAGTGTTACAGCAGCTGAAAGGATGGCTGGTGTTACAGTTTCTGATGTATACATATCAATCAATGGAGAGTTAATTACTAGTCTTAACAACAAGGGTGTTGTGGCAGTAGCTGGCTCTGAAATTACGATAGATGATACATACAGAGCAATTGAGAATGCTAGAACACTCTCTTTACCTGAAAATCTTAATCCAATACATATAATCCCTAGAGAGTTTGTTGTTGATAATCAGGGAGGTATTAAGTATCCAATAGGTATGTCAGGTAATAGGTTAGAGGTAGAGACACATATAATTACAGCTCCTAATTCATATTGGCAAAATCTTAAGAAATGTGTTGAGCAGTTAGGATTAAATGTCTATGATGTAGCTTTTACTGGTTGGGCATCTTCTCTAGCTGTATTAACTGATACCGAAAAAGAATTGGGTGTTACATTGTTAGATATTGGTGCTGGAACAACAAGTATTTCAATATTTGAGGAGGGTTCTATTAAATACAGTGGAACAGTTCCTTTGGGTGGAATTAATATTACTAGTGATATAGCAAGAGGGCTACAGCTTTCTTTAGAGGATGCTGAAAAGATTAAGTTACATTTAGATGAACTTATAGAAAATAAAGCAAAAGCTAAAAAGATTTCCTCTGATTCTACTCCTGCACTGCTTCGTAAACTTGAAGAGGAGAGACCTAAGGTTAAAAAGAAAGATGAGGTAGATTTGTCAGTTTTAGATATACCTGGAAAGATAGTATCAAAGGATTTACTAAAGAACATTATTGATGCTAGATGTGAGGAGATATTTGAATTAGCAAGAGAGAATGTTGATAAAGCGGGGTATAATATTAATATGCCTGCAGCTATTGTTCTTTCTGGTGGTTCAGCCCTATTGAAGGATCTTACAAAGCTTGCACAGGGAGTATTTGGTGTAGCTACTAGAGTAGGATATCCTTCTGGGTTAACAGGAATGATAGAGGAGATCTCTGATCCTTCTTTTGCATGTGTACAGGGTTTAATAAAGCATGCATTAGATGATGATAGTGAGTTAGAGACTACCAAATCTAAGGGGGGTGGCTTTTTTAAGAACAGAGTATTAGAATGGTTTAAATCTTTAATTCCGTAAACTGCCTAGAATATAAAATATTAGTTAATTAGAATTATGCCTTTAATAACAACAAATGTGGATCCAGTAGCCAAAATTAAGGTTATTGGTGTGGGTGGGGGTGGATGTAATGCGATAAATACAATGATTGGGGATTATGAAATTCCTGGTGTTGAGTTTATGGCTTTTAATACTGATGTTCAAACTCTTAAACTTTCCCAAGCACCTGTAACCTTACAGTTGGGTGAAGAACTTACCAAAGGCTTAGGAGTTGGTGGGGACCAAGATATAGGAGCACAGGCAGCAGAGGAAAGTTTAGATGAGATTCAAGAGCACCTAGAGGGTGCTGATATGGTATTTCTAACTGCTGGTATGGGTGGTGGAACAGGAACTGGTGCAACCCCTATTATTGCTGGTGTAGCAAAGAATATGGGAGCATTAACAGTAGCTGTTGTTACAAAGCCTTTTGGTTTTGAAGGTAACAGGAGAAAAGAGATAGCAGAGGAGGGGATTGCTAATTTGAGAGACAAAGTTGATACATTGATTATTGTTCCTAACCAGAGATTACTTGAGATTGCAGATGCAAACATTTCGTTTATAGAGGCAATGAAGATGGTTGATTCAGTACTTGCTGAGGGTGTAAATAGTATTTCTATGCTTATCAGTCAAACTGGGTATATTAATGCTGATTTTAATGATGCGAAGTCTGTAATGCTTGATGCAGGAAGTGCATTAATGGGTATTGGTAGAGCTAGCGGTGAAAAGAGGGCAGAGTTAGCAGCTAGAGCAGCTACAAGTAGTCCACTACTGGATATGTCTATAGAGGGTGCTACTGGAGTACTTTACAATATTGTAGGGGCTGATTTAACTCTTCCTGAGATTAGTATGGTATCAGAGTTAATTCAGGAGGCTGTTGATCCTGCAGCTAATATTAAATTCGGTGCTCAAATAGATCCATCATTGGATGATGAGATTATTATAACTATAGTGGCTACAGGATTTGATACAAACAAACAGGTCTTTACTAAGAAACTTAAAGGTGAGGATGAGGAAGTAGAGGATGCTTTTGGGTTGGGTGGAATACCAATAAATTCTTCTATGTATGCTAATGATGAAAAAGAAGAAGAAGACTTCTTTGATGAAGAGAAAGAGAAAGAAGATACTGTAATAAAAGAGGAAGAATTAAATGAAGAAGATTCATCTGTTAGTAAGGGAGCCTCAAAAAGAATAGATTTAGATATTGACGAGGATTTTGAGGACCCTTTGGACAAACCCGCTTTTATGAGGAAGATGTTTAAGGGGAAAAAAGATAACTAGGGTGGTCATTGAAGTTAAGGTTAAAACTTCTTGCCGTAGTTCTAAGGTATCTTTTGAAAAGAGTATCTATCAAGTATGTTTAAAAAGTAAGCCTTACAAAAACAAGGCTAATATTGAGTTAATTGATCTCCTTTCTGACTATTTTAATACTTCCAAATCTTCTGTTAAGATATTAAAAGGTCTTAAAGGTAAACAGAAATTAGTTGAGATATTAGAGTATGAAGCTTAAAAGAAGAGAGAAAAAAAGATTAAAAATTTCTATACTGTTATTTCTACCCTTACTATTTATAAGTATAATTGGTTTAATAACTTTGCTATCAACTACTATTCAAACAGATGGTTCCTTTGGAGAGTTATCTATTGTTAATAAACAGATTATATTTTTAGTAATAGGTTTTATTTCATATATTCTAATCTCTCTAGTTGATATATCAATCTTTAGGCATTGGCAGTTAGTGTTACCTATGTATATATTTACTCTGTTATTACTAATATCTGTATTGCTCTTTGGACCAACTATAAATAATGTAAAAAGGTGGTTAGTTTTTGGTGGTATTCAGATACAACCCTCTGAAATAGCTAAGATATCTATAATATTTACTACCTCCTGGATATTCTCATACAAAGATAGATATAACGAGTGGCTTCTATTTTTTGTTTCTTTACTCTTTGCTCTTCCGCTTGTTGTATTAATATATTTAGAGCCAGCAGGTAGTATGTCTATACTTACACTTACTATATGGTTTCTTGTTGCATTTACTGGATTAAGTAATCAGTTAAGGAATACTCTTTCCTTAATTATTATGTCTCTTTTAGGCTCTACATTCTTACTTATTAGTATTACAGGTAATTGGCTCTTTTTGCTTTTCTTCCTTATGGCTTTTGTAATAGCAATATTTTCTTACTACTACAGAAATAGCTGGAGGGTGATTGTTGTAGGAAGTGTAGTTACTGGATTACTGTTGGGTTCTTTTTCATTATTAATCTATAGAGGGGTATTAAAAGATTATCAAAAGGATAGGATAGTGGCCTTTATTAATCCAACTGAGAGTAGCTCAGATATAGGGTTTAATGTTAATCAAGCTCGTATTGCAATAGGTAGTGGCCAAATATGGGGAAAAGGATTTGGGAATGGGACACAGAGTAAAAGGGATTTTTTACCTGAACATCAAACAGACTTCATATTTGCATCCTTTGCTGAAGAGTTTGGTCTAGTTGGTTGTATTATACTTCTCTCTTTGTACTCAGTGGTTGTGTTTAAAGGTTTAATGGTTGCAGTAGATAGTGCAGACAATCTTCTTTTTTCTATGATAGTAATGGGGATAGTAATGAAACTTGTACTCGAAGTATTCATTAATATTGGTACAAATACAGGTATCATACCTGCTACAGGAATACCTCTACCTTTAGTAAGTGCTGGTGGGACAATTACTCTTGTCTCTCTATTTTCTTTAGGAGTGATTCAAAGTATAATGAACAAGGAAAGTTTTGGTAAAGGTAGTAGTATAATTGACAATTCCTGATTAATAAATTAAAATCCTCTCGTTATGGATAAAAAAGAAAAGAATGAAAAATTCGCAGTAATTAAATTGTCTGGTACTCAGCTAAAGGTTTATGAGGATAAAGAGTACGAGGTTAACAAACTTGATGGTAAAAAGGGTGATAAGTTAGAGATAACTGAAGTTTTACTAATCTCAGATGGAAAAGACACTAAAATAGGGGAACCCTTTGTAAAAGGTAGTAAGGTTGTACTTGAGATTGTAGCGGAAAAGAAAGATAAGAAGGTAGATGTATTTAAGTATAAGGCGAAAGCAAGATACAGAAAGAGTAGGGGTCATAGGGCTTTAATTAACAGGGTTTTGGTTAAAGAGATTAAATAATGCAATACTTTTTTGAGTGTGGGCATTTTGTTAGTTTATCAATAGCAGAGCTTTCTGCAGTTCTGTACTCATATGGTATTTCCAAAAATTGTGTAAAAAAGATTAGTGATAACATATTACTTTTTGAAAGTAAGAGTGTTTCTAAAGATGTCTTAGACAGGATATTTAATCGATTAGGGGGCTTTATTAGATATGGGGAGATAATTGATGATTTGGATTCTTTTTTAGAACCATATTTCACACAAAATAGGGTAGTGTTTGGGATATCAGCTATAGGAGATATAGGTATAGGGGCTAGAGATATTCAAAAACTTTCTAATGATATAAAAAGGAATTTCCGGAAGGCAGATGTATCTTCTAGATTTCTTTTACCTAAAAGAGATGAATTAAATGCAGCTCAAATTATTAACAACAAGATATTAGAAAACGGTTTTGAACTTTGTATATTTGATACCTCTTTAGGAAGATTATACGCTAAGACATTAGCTATCCAAGATTTAAATGCTTTTGTTAAAAGGGACTTGAGTAAACCATCTGTTGATTTCGATATGGGTGTATTACCCCAAAAGTTAGCCAGAATTATGTGTAATTTAACAGGATTAAAAGAGGGAATTATTTGGGATCCATTTTGTGGTAGTGGAACTGTTTTAATGGAAGCCGCTGTATTGGGTTTTGATGTTTTAGGTTCAGATATTGATATAGGGGCATTGCAGATAACTAAAGAGAATTTAGAATGGCTTGCCTATGAAGGATTGATTAATCAAACTATGTACAATGTTTTTCATTTAGATGTTAGTAATGTAGAAAAGAAAAAACTTAAAGAGTTAAAGAGAAGTAATATAAGGGCTGTTGTTTGTGAACCTTTCATGGGTCCTGCTCAACGCAGAGTGTTAACTCAAACTAAAGCTGAGAGTTTGTTAACAAAAGTAAAGGAATTGTATACAAACTTTTTTGAAATGTTAGAGGGAATAGCAAGAGAGGGTTTTATGGTTGTAATAGTATTACCCTCTTACAAAACAGATAAGGGATGGGCTACTTTCAGTATCTCTGATATTATTGGTAAAAGATGGGACATCATTAATAAAGAGTATTGTAGTGAGGACTTGAAATGGTCAAGGATAAATAGTATTATCACAAGGAATATTTTTATCCTTTCAAAGAGGTAATTTAAATTGAAAATGTACTACAAATGGCACATACATTAGGGGCAGGTAGTGTATCAACTTCCGGTAATGTCGCAGGTAAAAGACTGGGTCTTAAGAAGTATGAGGGAGAAGAGGTAATATCTGGTAACATTATTCTTAAACAGAGAGGTTCTGTATACCATCCTGGGAAAAATACATATATGTCAAAAGATTACTCCATACATGCTAAAAGTGATGGGGTTGTGAAGTTTAGAAGAATGAGTGGATACAAGAGGGGTAGATATCTTGTGGATGTTGTATAATCAGTATAATATAGGGAGACAGATGGCTAAAGATAGATTCATTCAAATAGAAAGTAAGAATGCAATGCTTGAACTACTTAAAGAGGGTAGGAATTTTGAACGTATTTATCTATCTAGTAGTGCATACAAAGATCCAAAGACAAAAGAGATTGTACAGATTGCTGGAGAGAGAAGAATTCCAATATTAAGAGTGCCTGCAAGGACATTAAAAAGAAGATTAAGGTCATCTTCTTCGGAGAGTATTGTTGGAGTTATGTATTCTCAAAATATATGGGAGCTTAATGAGCTACTGGAGAGTATATACAAAGAGGATAAGATTCCCTTTTTTCTAATATTAGATGATGTTAAATATACTCAAAATATAGCGGCAATCATGAGGACAGCCTTTGCTACTGGTGTTAATGGAATAATTACACAAAATCGTGATAAAAGTTTAATAACTGATGAAACTATCCGTATATCTATGGGTGCTGCTGAAAGAATACCTCTTATACAAATGAATCTCTTTATGGCTATTAAAGAGCTAAACAAGAATGGTATTAAGATATTTGGTGTACATATGGAAGGGGAGACATATTTTAAGAAAGATTTAACAGGACCCTGTGCATTTGTTCTAGGTGCAGAGGATGTGGGTATATCAACTGGGATGATTGAGAGAGTAGATGATACTGTTTCTATACCTATGAGAGAGGGTATTGGTTCTCTTAATGTAAGTGTTAGTGCAGGTGTATTGATGTATGAGAAACTTAGACAGGAGGTATCTTAATCGCTACTTTTATCTACTCCGAGTTTGCTAAGAAGCTCTTTTAGGTCTCCTTTACTTCGATATCTAATAATTACTTTTCCTCCTTTGCTTAGTTTCTTAACATTTGTTTGAAATCCAATTTTTTTAGAGATTAATTTTCCATATTTCATTAGATCTAAGTTTTTGGTATCTAGAAGTTTGTACTTAGAATTTTTTCCATAGTTAATCTTTCTTACAAGAGATTCAGTTGCACGAACACTAAGACCTCTTTTAACAACTATGTCTGTTGCAGCAATTAGAGATTCAGCATCCAGTATGCCCAGAAGAGCTCTAGCGTGTCCTTCGGAGATTGTTTCATTGAGTACTACCTCTTTTACTGGTTCTGGTAATTTAAGTAACCTTATCTTGTTAGATATTGTTACTCTGTTTAATCCGACCTTTTTTGCAATATCTTGTTGGGCTAATCCAAATTCATCTTGTAGCTGTTGAAATGCGTATGCTTCTTCTAGAGGATTTAGATCTTCTCTTTGGATGTTCTCAATTAATGCTAATTCAAGCATCTGTTGTGGAGAGGACTCTTTAATTACAATGGGTACATATTTAAGACCAGCTAGTTGTGCAGCTCTAAACCTTCTTTCACCTGCTATTATTAGGTATTTATCAGATTCTTTATCCTTAGTAACAATCAGTGGTTGTATTACACCATTTTCTCTAATAGAGTCTGCTAATCCAATTAATTCATTGGGATCAATATGCATTCTAGGTTGGAAGGGATTTGGCATTATCTTGTTAATATCAAATTTCTCCCTATATGAACTAGACGAATTATCTATCTGATTTGAATCAATGAGTGCAGCCAATCCTTTTCCTAATCTTTTTTCTTCCATTTTTTGTGATTAATAATTTAAAGAAACCTTTTTACAAATTCATTTGCTAGTTTGTGGTATGCTCTTGCGCCACTTGATTTCCTGTCATATTGAAATATTGTTTTCCCAAAGGAAGGAGCTTCAGAGAGTCTTACATTTCTAGGTACAACTGTAGCAAAGGCAGTATTTTTAAAGAATGTTCTTACATCCTCGACGACACTTGAAGAGAGTTTAGTTCTACTATCATACATAGTGAGTATGACTCCTCCTAATTTAAGGTTAGGATTAATACCTTTTACTAAATTAATGGTATTAATTAATTGACCCAAGCCTTCTAAAGCGAAGTATTCGCACTGTATGGGGATAATTAAATTGTCTCCGGCACTGAGTGCATTTATTGTAAGTAATCCAAGGGATGGTGGACAATCAATCATAATGGCGTCAAATTCCTCTTCAATATCTTGAATAGCTTTGCTAAGTAATGTTTCTCTACTTAACATATTAACCATCTCTATTTCAGCACCAGCTAATGAAAGGTGTGAGGGTACTAAAAAAAGATTAGGAGTGTTTGTAGACACAAATACAGATTGAATAGGGGTTGAATTTACTAGTACATCATATATATTTTTGTATGGGGCTTGTTCATTTGAATCCCAACTATCTTTATCAAACTGTTGAGTAAATCCTAATCCTGAAGAGAGATTAGCTTGGGGATCTAAGTCAATTAACAAGACTTTTTTGTCTTTTTTAGCTATAGCTGCACCAAGATTGAGTGTGGTAGTAGTTTTACCTACACCACCTTTCTGATTTGCAATTACGAAAATTTCCATATATCTAATTTATCATGTTTCACGAAATGAGTCTACTACTGATATGTCTCATGAGTTACAAGTCTAAACTGGTTAAAGGGGAAGTATACAATCCATGCTTTACCTTTAATCTTATCTTCATCAATAGGGCCAAACTCTCTTGAATCAGAGCTGTTTGTTCTGTTATCACCACAAACAAAGTATTCATCTTGAGCTAGAACTATTGATTGTCCTTCATGTATATATGAACCTCCATTGGTTATTACTGAGCCTTCTAGGTAGTTTGATTCATCTAAAAGAGAACCATTAATATATATCTTTCCATCTTTTATCATTACCTCATCTCCTGGTATTCCTATGATTCGTTTAATAAAGTCTTGAGTGTCAGAGTATTTAAATATTGTTACATCACCTCTTTGTGGTTCAGAAAATTTATACATTATCTTATTTGCCATTAGAAACTCTCCATTTTTGTATGTAGGATGCATAGAGCTACCAACAACTTCATGGGGAGTCATAATAAAGAGATATAGTACAATAGCTAGAACTAAAGCAACTAGGATAGTTTCAATAAGGGAGTATACGAATTTACCAACAGAGCCAATCACTTCTGTAAATTTTGTTTTACTATCCATCTCTTCTTCTTTGAGTTCGTACATTCACTTGGGGCATTAAAGTTAATATTTTGGTACCGCTACGGGGAATCGAACCCCGGTTTACAGGATGAAAACCTGTCGTCCTGGACCACTAGACGATAGCGGCGTACCTCCAGAGATTTTACTATAATACAGGTTTTTTGTTAAGTTCTTTTAAGAACTGTTGCTCCTCCTGGAAAGAAGCTCTTTGATATTCATTTAATTCCTTATTATACACATACCTTCTTTTACATTTACACTCTACTAGTTCTCTTCTCTCTGATAGTTTCCCAAGTTTTTTAGCTTTGTCTAAAGAGTTGGTACATCCAACACATAGTCTTTTTTGTAGTAGTACTTTTTGAAATGGTTTTATTATTTTTGACATTATATCTCTATCTAGTATTAAATATGCCGAGAAGAGGACTCGAACCTCCAAGGGATATTAATCCCACTTGCTCCTAAGGCAAGCGTGTCTGCCAGTTTCACCATCTCGGCTTAAGACTGTATATTTTACAGTACTTCTATGTTTTTTAAAAGGTAAATGGTTAGCCTAAAACATTGTAGAATATATACTGATTAGTTCTGTTAATTCTCTTTTCTGAATTGGTTTACTATTCCTAATAGAGACTGTTTAATATCTCTGCCATCGTGAATATATGATAGAGATTGGTTGCGCAAATTTGAATTTTTAAAATTGCTAGCTACAAGAACAGAAAAGAATTCCTCAGGGGTTGACAATACATCTTGTTCTTCTAGGGGCTTAATAATATTTACAATTTCATTAGAAAATTCAGAATAGAAATAATGCTCTCTATATAGTTGAACAAACTCTTCACTTTTCTTATGTTTATGTTCATAGAAATCTAAAACAAAGAAGATTCCAATAGTTGGGCTAAACTCTTGTATGGTACTATTCTTAATAATCTTATCAAAAATTGAAATATTCAGATCATGATAAGAAGGCTTAGAACCTGTCTTTAAAAGATTGTCAAGAATATATGATTGTTCATAATTTAGCTTCATATATCTCTGAATGAAATATGAAGGCCAAGAGGAAAGAGGAATTCGTTCTACATTTACATTTTTGATTAAGCTATTAGTTTCTTTCTCTGTCATCAAGGTTAGTCATTTAAATTAAGATCCCTCAATACTTCCAACTATCTTTCCATAAGAAGTATTATCCCCACCTGCTCCTAAGGCAGACGTGTCTGCCAGTTTCACCATCTCGGCTTAAGACTGTATATTTTACAGCACTTCTATTTTTTTTAAAAGGTTATTGATATACTAAAATATTATGAGTAATACTGATTTTGAGAAGATTTTTACTAAATACAAAGGATATTTAGAGAATTGGGATTATGAGAATCCCAAGAGGTTAGTTATATGTTTTGCTGGAGTACCAGCTAGTGGTAAAACTGTAATAGCTAAAGAATTAGAGAGAGTTTACAAAGGTATTAGAATTAATTCCACAGATGTATATAACCTGTTTGAGGAGTACAGAGGTCAGAGATTTTACGAAGGATTTATTCAAGAGAAAAGATCTTTTATATATTGGTTAATGGATAGGGTGTATGAGCAGTCACCTAACAAATTGATAATATTGGACAAGAATATTGATAGGTCATATGAGGAAGTTTCTAAATGGTGTAATGAACATAGTGCTAAGATGTTTACAATTTGTCTTGAGGCTAGTAGGGATACATTAGTGGAGAGATTGAAGAAAAGAGAAGGGGATAAGGCAGAGGGATATATACATGATTTAGATAAATGGATAGGGGAGCATGAGAATTTTAAGAAAAAGTCTAGTGGGGATATTTCTTTTAATACCGATGAGATAAGTATAAAGAATTTAATAAATGAGTTAGTAGAATATATTGATTACTAGCCCTATTTAAATCTGTGATAAAAGATTTCCAAGACCATAATCATATACATCATTAAGAAAAGATGTGAGAGTATCTGATGCCTTTCTCCCATTTGATATATCTAAAAATAACTCCTCTGACTTTTTTGTGTTTCTGAGAGAACAGATTATAAGGGAGGATACAAATTCTTCTGGAGTATTTAAAATCTCATCTTCTTCTAAAGGTCTAACTTTTTTAATAACAGGATATTTAAATGGTTCGTAGAATATATCTTTAGGAAATGTATCTTTATTATTAAAATACATTAGGGTATGAAAGATTCCCATGGACATTGAGAAATCTGATCTTGTAGTATAACTAAAGGTTTTATACAAAATTTGAAAATCTATATCATATCCGCTGTAGTTCCTGTTATTATCATTAAGAATCAAATTTAGAAGAAACTTTTCACTATTACATAGTTGGAGAGTATAAAATAGGTGGGATGGCCATAGGTGAAGGGGAATATTTTCGGGAATTTGTGGTAGTTCTTGAGACATGGATGAATAAATAAATTTATTAAGACTCTTCAATACTCCCAAATATCTTTCCATATACTTTTATATATCCATTCTCCTTGTAATTAGCATTTTTTAATACATCCCCTTGGGACAAGCTATCTTGTGCAATATCTTCTCTTAAATCATCAAAGGAGATATGTCTTTTCATAGGGGATACATTACTAGTATCTACCTCTTGTAATTTCTTAGCACTATCTAAGATTGTTTCCATCTGAGGTGTGAATTCCTCTAACTCTTTATCTGTCAGTTCTATTCTAGATAGCTCTGCTATATGTTTTAATGTTTTTTTATCCATTTAACTTTTCAATTAAAACTGATTTAGCTTCATTCGGATCTGCAGTACCCTTTGTTTTTTGCATTACCTGTCCAATTAGATATCCAATAGTTGTTTGTTTACCAGACTTGTAATCACTTACAGCTTTTTCATTTTCTTTAATAACTTGATTTACAATATCACCAAGATTAGTTGCACTCTTTTGAGCTTCGTTAATAGCATTCTTTATTAATTTGGGTAAAGGATTTCCCTTATCTATTGATCTTCTAAGGAGTTCCTCTGCCTTGTTTCTGGTTAAAGTACCATCTTCAAATCTCTTTATTAATTCTATTAAATCTTCCTTAGGAAAATTCTTTTCATTTATATCAATCTTTTTATCATTAGCAATAGAGAATACAGCCCCTGTTACCCAGTTAGATGCCAATTTAGCTGCTTTTTGAATATCCTTGCCCTCAGTGAGCAGAGAGACAATATCTTCAAAGTAATTTGATATCTCCCTATCTGCTGTTAAAACAGTACAGTCATAGTCAGAGAGATCATACTCTTTTTGGTATCTCTCAATCTTCTCGTTAGGAAGCTCTACAATCTCTTTACTAATTCTTTCAATATCTTTTTGAGCTATCTCTATTATTGGAATATCTGGATCGGGCATATATCTATAGTCATCTGCAGTTTCCTTAGATCTCTGGAATTCTGTTATTCCCTTGTCAGCATTCCAACCTCTTGTTTGCTGAATTATATTCTCTCCTTTTTCAATAGTATTAATAATCCTTTCTATCTCATACTTTATGGATTTCTCTACTGCTGATATCGAACCAATGTTTTTTACTTCTACCTTTGTGTTTAGCTTGTAATCTCCAATGGGAGCAATTCCATTATCTTTGTATTCCCATTTACCTTTCTCCTGTATAGAGATATTAGGTTCGCATCTCATTTGACCTTTTTCCATATCAGCGTCAGAGATTCTCAAATATCTTACTATTTGTCTAATTCGATTTGCATACTCTTTCGCTTGATATGCACTTCTAATATTTGGTTTGCTTACAATTTCAATTAAGGGTACTCCTGACTTGTTGTAATCTATGAGGGAGTATTTCTGTCCTGTAGAACTTTCTGTATGATGAGTTGATTTAGCCACATCTTCTTCTTGATGGATTCTTTCAATACCGATTGTATATTTTTTGCCATCCTCATCTTTAATATCAATATATCCATCAGAACATATTGGTCTCTTGTACTGACTAATCTGATACCCTTTTGGAAGGTCTGGATAGAAATAGTGTTTTCTATCAAAATGTATCTCATTATCTATATCACACTGTGTTGCTAGACCAAGCAATATACATAATTCTATTGCTCTTTTGTTGGGTACTGGTAGTGCTCCTGGTAATCCTAGGCAAGTAGGGCATACATGAGTATTTGGTTCTTTTTCGAAGTAATTAGTTGCGCATGAACAAAACATTTTACTAAGAGTTTTACTTTGTACATGTATTTCAAGTCCTATTATTATGTCGTATTTAGAATTTTCCACTGTTATAGTATTATTTAATGGTTAAATATTATCAAGTATATTCTTATAGCGCAATTTAGCCAAATATCTTTATCTCCTTCTCTATTCTTTCCTGTTCTTGACTTTCTTGGTCTGGAATTATGTAATATGTACCCCTTCCTTGTCCTTTCTGTTGTATATATTCCTTATCTAGTAATTCTTGTAAATCTCTGTATGAGGTCATGAAAGATACTCCCATCATCTTTGTATATTCTTTTCTTGTAATTCTAGGATTGTTGTTAAGATATTCAATTATTTTAACCTCTCTGGGGTTTAGATCTTTGCTTAACCCTTTTCTAATATTTACTTTTTTGTCATACTCCCCAACCAATTTTTTAGAGGTTTCCATGACTGTTAATGAGAGTGTGTAAAGAACGGCCTCTATGAATATTGTTAAGTCTCTTTTACCTTTGGATATGTTAAAAGCAGATTGTATATCTTCACTTATTACAAACAGTGCTTTGCAGTATGGAATTGAGTTGTGTGGGTTTAACCCATATATTTTAGAAAGTATTTTTAATGTTGATATTGCAGTTATTTGATTACCACCAAAGAAGGGTGCTTTATCTATAAATTCATAAAGTAAAAGACTTAGCTGTATTAGTTTATGTATATTTGTAGATGAGTTCACTATTTGATTAAAGATATCGTTGAAGTACTCTCTAGGGTCAATATTAGGGTAGTAATCTCTTAGTTTGTACCAGGTGTCATAGAGATCAAATGGTTTTTCAGAGAATTTTCTTAATCTAGCTAAATCCCAATCTTCTACAATATTTCTCATTAATATTTTGTTCAGATGAGTAGATAGCTCTATAGAGGGTTTAAGATTACTTTTGGGAGAGTATGAATCTATGTAGTCTTGTACATTTTTAAAATTGGTAAATATTTTTAGTTTGTCCTTGTTAGAGGGCATTACTTGTCCTCTTTGTACTGTTAGGGCTTTGTTGTAACCAATTGGATATGCTATTAATTCTCCTAGCTTGTCTATCTCCTCTGCTCTTAACTGTTCTCTTGTTTGCTCGAGTAGGGGACTTGGTACTACTGTTTGATTGATTGATTGAATGGAGAGTTCATATTTTACTATGTAATCAACAATGAGATTTGTAATTGTGTATTTGTATTTTTCCATTTATGTTTAAAAAGCTGGTGGATGGAATCGAACCAACGACCTGTCCCTTACGAAGGGAATGCTCTACCAACTGAGCTACACCAGCAATTGTAACACAAATTGTAACAAAGGGTAATTATTTAATCAATATACAAAAGCGAGAGACGGGGCTCGAACCCGCTACCTTCTCCTTGGGAAGGAGACATTCTACCAAATGAACTACTCTCGCAATTGAGCAATTTTAATATTTTGGATTACAAAAAACAACCCCTATACTATTGCGGTCTTAATATCACTCCAATCTTTGTTTAATTGCTCACCAATCTTTTTTGCTGTTTCTGAAGCTACGTCTGAATCCTTTTTAAGTTCATCAACGACATTAGAAACAAGTTTTTTGTATGCCTCAAAATCAATCTTTTTTCCTGCTACCTTGAGTTCCTTTACCTTGTTCTCCACTTTCTTTCTACTAGTAGTGTATAGATCTTGTGCCTTGTCACTTACATCTAATGCGAACTTTTTGATATCCTTTCTAGTATCTTCTCCTGATTGAGGTGCTAAAAGAATCCCTGCAACTGTTCCAACTGCTGCTCCAAATATTAATCCTTTGATAAAATCTCCTGATGAATTACTCATTTAAGTAAATTGAAAATTTATATATACAATGATACAACATGGGCTAGCTATCTTACAACTTTAATTTCTTTATTAATAAATATGCAAGAACAAAGAATGTAAGTGGAGCTGATATTGCTACAAAGATTTGAAAGAAGGTAAATGTGGGGTTTTGAGTTTCTGATGGATTCTCTAATACTTCTTCAAGTGTTTGATCATCAGCTATATCTTCTTCGGTTTCAACAACTTCCTCATCAGTAGGAATTTCTGTTTCTGTAGATTCCTGAGTATTAATATTTTCCTCTTGGGCATAGATAGGGGAGTAAGAGATTAAGAGTAACAAAGCAGTTATTGATAGTAGTATATGTTTCATAGTAGTATGATACATAGTTAGATTTATTTTTACAATATCTTTATGGTATTTCCTGATGTTGAGTTAGAAAAGAAATTATGGTTAAGTGGTAAAAAATATGTTGTGGGTATAGATGAAGCAGGTAGAGGCCCTCTAGCTGGTCCTGTTTGTGCAGGAGCAGTAGTAATAGACAGTAATACAGAGATAAATAAGGTGGTAAGGGATAGCAAGACAATGACTGCGAAACAAAGAGAGGAGACATACCAATATATTTTAGAAAATTCTCTTGCTTGTGGTGTATGTATGATCGATTCTAAACAGATTGATAGGATGGGGATACAGTGGGCTGTCAGAAGAGCGATGCAAGGGGCTTTAGCAGAGGTAGAGAAGATGCTGGGTAAGAGAGCGCAGTATTTAATAGTGGATGGAACTAATGTGGAGAGTATATTAGGGTATGATATGTTAAAGATAAAGGAGGGGGATAGTAAACACTATTCTATATCTTGTGCTTCCATTATTGCGAAAGTAACTAGAGATAGATATATGGTAGAGATTAGTAAGAAGTATCCAGAGTATGGTTTTGAAAAGCATAAGGGGTATGGTACTAAAGAGCATATGCAGGGTATTAATGAGTATGGGCCTTGTGATATTCATAGAATGTCTTTTAGTCCAATGAAGGATTTGTTTAAAAAGTCTTGTAAAAATGTATATTGAAGGGGTATAATCATTTCTGATTGTGGGCCGCTAGCTCATCAGGTTAGAGCAACTGCCTTTTAAGCAGTAGGTGCTGGGTTCGAGTCCCAGGCGGCTCACCATTTCATCAGTTTCGTAATCTTTTCTTCTTTGTGTTAGTATTTTGTATATAAAATAAATGTATAAACCGTATGGCACAAGATAAACAGATTGTGAAT
>DFBL01000032.1 GCA_002366615.1 Candidatus Dojkabacteria bacterium UBA3081 | reverse complement strand
GGAGTTTTGTTACACAATATGGAGTAATATTACCAATACCCCTTTCCTATATGAATAGGTTCTTCTCCTTCCTGAATCTTCTCCACTAGGGCGAAGTCACCCAAGGGTATAATCATTCCATCTTTATCACTTTTAATTTCTCCCTTAATATTCTCCCAAGTATAAGGAACCCTTAAGACACTCCATCCATACTTTTCATACAACGGAACAGTCCCAGGAGCAGCAGCTAAAAATCCAAAATCGTAATTCTCTTCTTTTAAGTGTGACATAGCACGAGCTATTAACTGCCCACCTAAGCCCAATTTCCTATATTTCTCCAAAATACCTATGCTTAAACCTCCAATATAAACATCCTTTCCCTGGAATTCCCCTACAGACCTGTGGAGATCAAGGCTACCAACTATTTCTTCTTCTTTCTTGATTAATATATAGGCATAGGGTTTGTTAATAAAATCTTCATTAGCCTCAATCTCACTAACAGTGTTTCCAAAAACTTCTTGCTGCATTTTCTTCAAACCTAATATTTCATCTGATGATAGGCTTTCCTTAAATTCTATATTTAGAGAAAGGCTTTTAAAATTATTTCTTTTATCACTCATTACAATTAAAAATAATCTGGTTAATAAATAATTTCAACTATACCCTTTTATTAATATCAAAATCAAATTTATGGTTCAGGAATATGTCATATATGGGAGCCAATTACATTTCCTTATAAATACCTGCTTAGACATCATATATAAATTAATATTTATTATCTCATGACAAAAAATCCTTTTTATAATGCCTTCTCTTTGATATTGTCTAAAGAAGTATTGAAATTCTCACCAGCCTTTTTAGAAGCTTCTTCATGACTATCCATTGGTGGATTAGTACTGTCAATCATTCCCCCGACATTGTCACTTGTCTCAAAAAAAAATACTTGATACACTAAAATATGATAATAGAAACTGAACATGTAGTTAAACCAAAAAGCTTCTATAAGAGATATATAGAGAAAGGGGGAAAATTGCCCCTTGAAGATTGCTTAATTGCAAGACAATTTCTAACTAGAGATATCCATCCAACGGATGAAAATGATTGCTGTAGTAATCAAATAAAGCAGATAGCAAGAGAATGTAATTTGGAAATTACTCCCTGTGAAATAGCAATATACGGAAGACTCAGAAAATTACTTCCTTCACAAGAAGAGCTATCAGAAAGACATCCATCTAACATTGTTAATACCTGGCAAATGTCAGATCAGGTATTAGCTAGAGAGATATTTCTTCTTACAGATGAGAGTGGAGAGAAGTATAGATTAATTACCGAAAGATATCCTCATATCTTTAGTAATGATATTAGGTAATAATATTCTTTACCCTGGGATAATTGACCCTCCAATAAGCATAATTGAAACTAACATAGATATTCCACCGACTATTAATCCAACCAGTGCATATCTCTTTTTATCAGAATTTAATGTCTGAGTTCCAAATATTATTGCTAGAAATCCATTCAATACACCAAGAGGAGGAAGAATCCAAAGTACTAAACCAAGTAAACCAAATATTAAAGCAGCTGTAGCCTTCTTTCCGCCTAGGGGTTTTGGAGCTGGTGTAATACTCTTAGACACTAAATTTGGATTGTTTTGAGAAATTGGCTGAGGTACTGTTTTCTGTTGTGGTAAACTCTGTTGATTTTGATTAACAGGATACCCACAATTACCACAGTAGTAAGCTCCTTCATTCAATTCATATTTACACTTTGAACATTTCATTTAGTTAATATATAAAATTATATCCTAAAATCTTTACCACAATTCTCACAAAAAAGAGTCCCATTCTTATTCTTCTTCCCACACTTTGTACAATATTTATTTGGTTCTGAACTACTAATACCAAGCTCTTTATCTTTTTTCCTAGCTTTTTTAAAAAGTACAAACAATCCCACTGGAACAACAACTGACAGCATCAAAGATAAAAGAATAGAAACATCAGAAACAAAGAAGGATCCCATGTTGTATAGTGCATGAATTAAAGAAAAAATAAATAATACTATCAAAGTCTTGGAGAAATGTTTACCCCTAAATTCATTTTTAGAAAAATAGTAACCAACCATTCCTGTTGATGCTCCATGAAATATTGGATTTATTGTTGCTCTTACTATGGCCACCTGTGGACCTAAGAGAAATGCATAGAGGACATTTTCTAAAAAACCAAAAGTAAATCCAGAAATAGCAAAATATATTACTCCATCTGTTGATTCATTAAAATAGCCTTTTTTCCTAATATACAGAGCAAGAGGAAGAAATTTAAATACTTCCTCTGCAACTGCTGCTACAAATATTCCTAGAATTGCTCTAAATGGATTAGAATAAATTTGACCCTCTATATGTTGTACCAGAGTAGCTCCTGATAGGGTTACACTAAGTTCATTAATAAGGAGATTAACAACAATAGAGGCAATAAATCCAAATAGGAATGCTAACCAAAGCTTTCCAATCGGTTCTTTAGTACCGTAGTCTTTAGAAAGAAAATACCTTATTACTAAATATGGAACTATAATATACAGCAACAAAGATATGAATATTAGTATCATGAAAAATATTGTACATACCCCTACTCCTTTTGTAAATGAATATGTCCTATTTTATACCTCTTTGACATTAATTACTTTTATGTCATACTATAAATATGAACTATGCATTAAGAAACATAGTATTGGTAATAATGACGGTTTTCCTTTTAGGTTTTGGTGTCTACTATCTCTTCTTAAGACAAGAGGGGCAGTATTTCCCCGATAACTGGGCAGATATCGATTGTTTTTACCCTGTTAGTGTAAGTACTGATGATTTACAACCAACAATTAAAAAAGGTGTAATACTTGGATTAAATCAATGTATTAAGAGTAGAGATAATATAGCTAAAGGAAGTGTAGTAAGTTTCGATGCAGATAGAAGAAAAAGGTTAGGAATAATTAAGGAGGTACAAAAAGATGACAAAGTTACTACATATATAGTGTCTACTAGCTATTTCGATGATACTACTTACTCTGTATCTCCTGATCAAATACATGCATATACAATAATACCTGGAATAGTGGAGTAACCTTTACTAGAGCTTAAAAGCATTCTCTACCCTTTTATCATCATCTGTCACCTTTATTTTTTCATCCTTAACTGTATGCCTAAAGAATAGATACAATACCTTAGGTTCCTTCTTTATTTTAAAAAGATACAATCCCCAGAGATATTTTAATATTTTTATAGGAGTTAAGAAATCTTTTATAGGTATCCTTCCCAACTTATCCAATACAAATATTTCCATATCATCCCTACCCACTATCTCATCAAATGCAAATGTATTGGGGAATNNTATGTCTTTCGTAACTTAAGATACCTATCCTGACCTACCTGTACTATCTCAGAGTTTCCTGTCCTTGGATTATCTCTAATCAGTGTGTCATCTAAATCAAAGTATATATATTGATACACATATCCCAATTAACAATTTATTTATACTCAAATCTAATTCCCATGTTCTGTAAAGAATTGAAAAGGGTGCCCTCATATTTGGAAAACTCTTTAAACTCATCATCACTCATTCCCCTTATCTCTTCATCACTCTTCTTAACATTTTCCCTTGCTTGTTTACCTAAACCATTGTAATCCCCTTTCATGTAATACTCTGCTAGTTCTGGTAGAGTAACACCACCTTTTTCTAGAATTACTAATACATCCTTAACTTGACTTAAATATGGCAGTAGAATACCTTCGGTACTTTTCTGCTCGAGACCCTTATTTACTCTTTTCATAATATCTTCTCTTAAAACCTCTATATCCGTAGTATTAAGATATATACCCAAAGATAGTACCTCTGTTACTCCTTCATTTAAATCCTTTAATCTCGGTTCAAATGCTTCAATCTTCCCAGACATTAATCTCTCCGTCAATGAGCCTCCTACAAATTCTCCTCCATGTGAAGAGCCAAGAGCGTGTACAACCTCATGAGATATAGCTCTATTTACTCCCTCTTCCCCATAATTCTCTTTTACTGAAGAAAATACAATACCGAAATTTCTTGAGCGTATCCATTCGCCACCGAGTTGGTTTTGTCTTTTCAAAACACTTTGGACTTCCTCTTTTGATATCTTAATATCCATTCCTATATATTCCTTTGCTAGTTGAGCTCCAAAGTTTTCATCTAATACCTCATGGTCTAAATAGAAGATATTGTAATTAGTCTTTTCTTTCTCTACATCTACTCCATATAGCTCTGAGAATCTATCTACAACATGGTCTATACTTTCTTGGGAAAACATTTTAATTTCTCTTTCTTCCTTTTTTTCTTGTTGTGGGTCAGATGGTTTTACATCTTCATCTAATTGTGATGTTTTAACACCTTCTACATCCATATATTAATATATCACAAATTCCTTTTCTTTCTTTAGCCAAGTATATATACTAATTATGGTGATTAAATTATTACATTTACTACCTTGACAGAAATACCATTATCCTTAGATAGAGAAGATAAGTTCCCACCTTTTGGAGAAGATCAAGGAGAGATAGATGACCAAGAACAATGGATGGATAGAATAGATTATGAAACCTTTTTAAAATTAGAGCTAGCAATGGAAGAGGAGTTAGATGATGAGAAGGATGGGGATTAATATTAAACAGATATGTCTACCACAGATAGAGTTAAGGCAAAAAGAATAGAAATTATTTTCCGGTATACTAACAACATTTGTTAACTTATATTGACAGACTACAAGGTATACCTTACGCTAAGTATTAAGAACTATTTAACTTTTAATTAAATAAGGGTTTTTAATATTTAAATTATTATTTATATCCTATGAAAAAGATATTAGTAGGATTCTTTGGTATATTCCTAGTATTAGGAATAGTAGCAGGGACTGGTTATGCACTGTTTAGTAGTACAGTAAGCCTTGAGGGTGTAGTTCTAGGAACTGCAACTCCATCACTACAAGTCAGCTTGGTAACAGATGAAGATATTCCCTATGCATGGAGAACAAAATACACAAGTCTCGGCAATATTTTTGCACCACTCTTACCCGGAGAATATGATTGGGGAGAGTTCATGGTTAGGAATATGAGTGATGGAACAACGGACAAACTCGCTTTTGATCTCACAGGTAAAATTGCTTCCGTAAATATGGATGCTGATTGGAATGCTCTAAAGAATGCCGTACGAATGAATGTCTGCTTGTACGATGCAACAGACTCATTACATTGTGATAACGCAAACAAAACTGGTTTTAAAACTTTAGCTACCTGGATGACATCACAAGACCTCCCTGGTGGAGAACTACTTCAAGATGAAGATGAGGCAATGAGATGGTACACAATTGTACTCTACATCCCACATACATACACTAATACTATCGCAGATAAAACCATCACAGGGTTGAACTTTGAGATAACAGGTACTCAAGCATTGTAATACCTTTCGTATCTACATAGACAGTATATTGAAGTGTACTGTCTGATGTGGATATGAAAAAATTCTTTTTGTCAATATTAAAACTAATAGAGTGGATAATATTTTTCTCTATGATAATAGTTCTTTTCATTGTTGCTTCTCCCCTACTCCCTACTAAAGAATATATATCATCACACGTAGTATCTACTGGCTCTATGGAACCTGAAATTATGACAGGTTCCGTTGTATTTTCCTCTTTAGAAATAGATGAGATTAATCCAGGAGATATCATTGTATTTAAATCTCCTCAAAATCAAGACAACACTATCGTACATAGAGTAATGGAAATAAAGGATGGAAAATATATTACTAAGGGAGATAACAATGATAATGCAGATGATTGGGTAGTATTTAAAGAAGATATTTTAGGAAAGGTTGCATTTAACATTCCATATCTAGGCTACGCTATTGAATTTCTTAAAACTCCTTTAGGCTTTGCATTAGGTGTAGGTATTCCTGCATTAATCTTAATAATTGGTTTTGTTAAAAAGATTAGAGATGGAATACAAGATGAAGTAAAAAAGAAAACAGAAGAAGAAGTAACTAAAAAGAAATTAGAAGATACAACAGTATTAGGATTAATAATGCTACTTACCTCTAT